>NZ_JBEYFB010000009.1:0-220557 GCF_040634135.1 Streptomyces sp. NPDC007164 | reverse complement strand
CACCCCCCAGGTCATTCCTTCGACAGGGGGACACAGTCATGCCGGGCCCGGAGGCCAGCGGCCCTCTTGCAGGACCGCGAAAAAGATAACGGGGGCGGCGCCGGGGCCGGTGAGGCGCGGGCGGCAGCAGGGCGTCGCGGTCAATGAGGCGCGGGCAGGAGCGGGGCCGTCACGGGCGGGACCGTCACGGTTGCGGATCCTTTGCGTCGTACCGGGCGAACCCCCGCCACCGCAGCCCCAGCAGGGCCACCGCGACGACACAGGCGATCCCGCCCCCGGTCACCGCCAGGCCGGGCGAGGCCAGGTCGGCGACCGATCCCGCCACGAAGTCGCCGAGCCTCGGCCCGCCCGCCACGACGACGATGAACACGCCCTGGAGCCGTCCGCGCATCTCGTCCGGCACGGCCGCCTGGAGCATGGTGTTGCGGAAGACCATCGAGGTGGTGTCCGCGCACCCGGCGAGCGCCAGGAAGACCAGCCCGAGCCAGAGCTGCCGGGTCAGGCCGAAGACCGCGATGGCGGTGCCCCAGCAGGCGACGGCGATCAGCACGGCGAGTCCGTGGCGCCGGACGCGTCCCAGCCATCCGGAGAAGACCCCGCCGAGCAGCGCACCGAACGCCGGGGCGGCGACCAGCAGTCCGGTGGTCTTCGCGTCACCGCCGTACCAGAGGACGGCGACGACCGGGAAGAGTGCCCGGGGGTGGGCCAGCACCATGGCGCACAGATCGGTGAAGAAGGTCATCCGGAGATTGGGCCTGGTCCCCAGGAAGCGCAGCCCGTCCGCGACGGACGCCCGCTTGTCCCTCGCGCCCTCCTCCCGCTCCGGCAGCATGGCGGGCAGCCGCCACATCGCGTAGAGCGAGGCGGTGAAGGTGACGGCGTCGACGGTGTACGCGGCCCGGTAGCCCCACCAGCCGACGACGAGCCCGCCGAGCATCGGCCCGACCAGCGTTCCGGTGGTGCTGGTCATGGAGCTGAGGGCGTTGGCGGCGGGCAGCTGTTCGGCCGGCAGCAGCCGGGCGATCATCGAGCTGCGGGCCGGTGAGTTGACCGCGAAGCAGGCCGCCTGGAGGCCGACGATCGCGTACAGCAGCCCCACCTGCTCCACGCCCGCGACGGCGATGACGACCAGGGCGACGGAGAGCACGAACGACCCGGCGGAACTGGCCAGGCCCAGCTTGCGACGGTCGATGGTGTCGGCGACGGCACCGCCGTACAGCCCGAAGACGACCAGCGGCAGGAACGAGCAGAATCCGATGAGCCCGACCGAGAAGGCGGATCCGGTGATGTCGTAGACCTGGAGCGACACGGCGAGCGCCGTCATCCCCTGCCCGACCCAGGAGACCGTGTTCCCGAACCAGAGCCGCCGGTAGTCGGGGGAGGTCCGCAGCGGCGTCAGATCGGCGAGTATTCGGGTGCGCGGAGCGGGTCCTTCGGTCGTTTCGGTCACAGCGGATGTTAACCACCGGGGTCCCCGGCAGCCCGGTCACCATCGGGAACCGGCCGCCTCGGCGGTGCCGTTCGTGCTCCGTGCCGCCGACCGGCTACTTCCAGTGGATTCCTGACGGCCGGGCAGACTTGTGGGCGGACTCGTACGCGGTCCCGTTGTGCGGCCGGGAGCTGCGCTCGAAGAGCGTGGCGTACAGGCCGCTCCGGCCGAGGAGTTGCGCGTGCGTGCCGGACTCCACCAGCCGCCCCTCGTCCAGTACGAGGATGCGGTCGGCGTCCGCGGCCAGGGCCAGGTCGTGGGTGATCACGATGGTGGTGCGGCCGCGGGCCAGCCGTCGCAGGGGCTCCAGGATGCGTTCCGCGGCCAGCCGGTCCAGTCCGGTGGTGGGCTCGTCCAGGAGGAGCACGGGTGCGTCGCGCAGCATGGCGCGGGCGATGGCGATGCGCTGCAACTGGCCGCCGGAGAGCCGGGAGGTGCCGGTGGATATGACGGTGTCATATCCCTCCGGCAGAGCTTCGACGAACGCGTGGGCGTCGGCCGCCCGCGCGGCCTGCTCGACGTCGTCGTGGCTCGCGTCGGGGCGTCCGCAGCCGATGTTCTTCTCGATGGTGTCGTGCAGGACGAGCGTGTCCTGCGGCAGCAGCGTGATGTTGCGGCGGAGATGGGGCAGCGGCATCCGGTCCACGGAGACGCCGTCCAGCAGGACGCTGCCGGTCTCCGGGTCGTAGAACCTGAGCAGCAGCGCCGCCAGCGTCGACTTGCCCGCACCGCTGGGGCCGGTGATGACCAGCAGTTCCCCGGGGCTTGCGGTGAACGAGAGGTCCCGGAGCACCATCTCGCTGCTGCCGGGGTAGTGGAAGAACACCTGGCGCGCCTCCACCTCGCCGAGCGCCCGGCTGCGCTCCGGCGCCGGAACCGAGTCGCCCGGGTCGGTGACGGAGGGCTCCGCGTCGAGGATCTCCAGCAGTCGTTCGGCGCCCGCGGTCGCGGCGGTGGCCGTCAGTCCGAGCTGGCCCAGCGAACGGATCGGCGGGTAGAGGTAGCCGATGAAGGCGGCGAAGGCCAGCAGCTGTCCGAGGGTCATCCGGCCGGCCGAGATCTCCCACGCCCCCAGGCCGATGATCGTGAGGACGCACAACGTTTCGAGGACTTCGATGAACTGCTCGTAGAACTCGGTGAGGCGGACGGCCTTCACCGCGGTCCGCAACCGGAGCCTCGCCTTGCTGCTGAGCCGGGCCTCCTCGTCCTGCTGCCTGTTGTACGCCTGGGTCATGACGACGTTGACGAGGGTCTCCTCGACCACGGCGGTGATGGCGCCGTCCGCCGCCCGGCCGCGCCGGGACACCGCGCGCAGCGGCTTGGCGAAACCGCGGGTGACGACCAGCAGGACCGGAACCATGACGAAGGTGGCCAGGGCCAGGTCCCAGCGCAGCAACAGGGCCGCGCCGGCATAGAAGATGGTGCCGAAAAGGGCCGACGCCGCCCCGACGATGCCGGAGACCACGAGCGCCTCGATGGCCTCCACGTCACCGGTCAGCCGCTCCACCAGGTCGCCGCGGCGATTGCGCTGGAAGAAGTGCGGCGGGAGTGTCTGGAGATGGCCGAAGACGCGGGCCCGCAGCCGCAGCACGAAGCGCTCGGCGGTCCAGACCGCGAGCGAACTGCCCAGGTACCCCACCACGGCACCGGCCACCGCCACGGCGAGCCACTGGCCGGCGGGCTTCCAGAAGGCGCTGACGTCGCCGCTCTGCAGGGCGGTGTCGGTGAGTTTGGCGAACAGCAGGACGGTGATGGTCTCGGCGAGGGCGGCCAGGACGGCGCACAGGAAGATGACGACGAGCCAGCGCCGGTCGCCTCTGGTCAAGGGCCAGAAGCGCCGGAAGGACGCCATGATGCTGACGGGTTCGGTGCGGATCGGGACATCCGTCACCGGGTCCTCGGGCAGCTCCTCGTCACGGGGAGAACGCCGGAGCGGGCTGTGAAAGCGCATGGGAATCACATCACAGACGTGCTCGGACCATGGACCGTGGCCATGGGAAGGGGCCCAAACAACAACGAGGCGGACCCGCGCGGTGCGCGAGCCTGCCTCGAATTGATGTCAGGGATCGGGAGTGAAGGGTGTCAGCAACCCCAGCGACGTCCACGACGGCCATAGCCGTAGTCGTCGAAGTAGCCGCCGTACCCGCGTCCACCGTAACCACGGTCGCCGTATCCACGGTCTCCGTATCCGCGTCCGCCGTAACCGCCACGGTCACCGTGTCCGCCGCGACCGCCGTCCCTGTGGTCGAAGATGCTACGAACCTTCATCTTCGCCTCCTCTGGAGGAGTTCACTGCGCCGCTCCTTGCTCTTGCTGCGGCACTTTCGACACTACGTCCGACCCCTGTGACCAACAAGTCGTAGAAGCGGTAATCAAGGATAAAAGTGCCGAAATACCCCAATCCTTCGGAGCGTTGTCGTAGGTGACTCTCCGGGCATGACGCATCGACAAGGAACGGGCGGACCCGCGAGCGGACCCCACCGGCACGACCCGCCGGGCCGACGCGTGGCCACTTGATCCCGTGACGGGGCTATGGTGAGGGCCCCCACGGAATCCGTGAGGGCCCTGATACCTACGTATACGCAGGTCATAACGTTTCTGCCGGAACATCGGCAGTGGGGCGGGTGGGACTCGAACCCACGGCCGACGGATTATGAGTCCGCTGCTCTAACCGGCTGAGCTACCGCCCCTTTTCGGCGTGGCGCGCACAAGTGTGCGCGCCGTCTGCCGCAGCATAGCCGGTCATACGATCTCTCGCTCCGGATGGTCGGCTTCGCCTGACCATGAAGACCGCACCGCCGGCCGTCCGGTTCCGGATGGAGCGAAGTACACGCGAAAGAGTCACTTGCACCCCACACGCACCACGGTGGCGACCGTCGGCAGACACACGAAAAAGGACCCCTCGGGGTCCTCTTCCGTTCCGCTCCCCCGACTGGACTCGAACCAGTAACCCTCCGGTTAACAGCCGAATGCTCTGCCAATTGAGCTACAGGGGATCGCGCTCCCCCGACTGGACTCGAACCAGTAACCTGCCGGTTAACAGCCGGCTGCTCTGCCAATTGAGCTACAGGGGATTGCTGCGTATGCATCGAACCCTACCTACCTGGCTGCTGCCGGGCGGCGCGCGTTCGCTGCGACACATACATTAGCGCAAGCAGGGGGGTGCTTTGCCAATCGGTATCCCCGGGGTGATCTCCGGTGCCCGCGGGTAGGCGGGCAGCACACGTCGAAGTGAGCGCCGCACCGAGCGTCGCGCTGAGCAAAGAAGGGTGGCAGCCATGCGGTACCGGCTCACGTTCATCGCCGGACTGGCCCTCGGATACGTGATCGGGACACGGGCCGGGCGCGAGCGCTACGAGCAGATGAAGAAGTCCGCACGCCGGTTCGCCGAGAACCCGGCCGTGCGCAATACCGCCGAGTCCGCCGCGCAGAGCGGCCGTGACCTGGCCGGCAAGGCGTACCACGTGGTGAGCGACAAGGTCGGCGAGAGGGTTCCGGCCGGGGTGGCCGACCGGGTGCGCTCGCTGCGGGACCGCGGCCGGAACGGCGAGGACGACTGGGGCACCAGCAACACCTAGGCGCGGAGGCCGCTCCACCGGTACGGAAGAGGTCCGGCGGTGCGGCAGAATCTTGGGCATGGGGATAGTCGCCGGCTTGGACAGTTCTTCCGCCTTCACGCACATCGTCGTCTGCGATACGGACACCGGCGCAGTGCTGCGCCGGGGGTTCGCCGCGCACCCCGTCGAGGCGAAGGCCACCGAGGTCGACCCGCAGGCATGGCTGCTCTCGCTCGGCGAGGCCGCCGGCGGCGGGCTGCTCGAAGGGGTGCAGGCCATCGGCGTCTCCGCCCAGCAGCACGGCCTGGTGCCGCTGGACCACCAGGGCAATCTCGTACGCCCGGCGCTGCTCGGCAACGACAAGCGGGCGCAGGCCGCCGCTGCCGATCTGGTCGACGGGCTCGGCGGGCGGCAGGCCTGGGCCGAGGCGGTCGGGGCGGTGCCGCAGGCCGCGCAGCCGGTGGCGAAGCTGCGCTGGCTGGCACGGACCGAGCCGGAGGCGGCCCAGCGGGTGGCCGCGGCGCTTCAGCCGCACGACTGGCTGGTGTGGCAGTTGCTGGGGCGCCCGGCCCGGCGGACCACCGACCGGGGTGCCGCGTCCGGCACCGGGTACTGGTCGGCGGGCACCGGTTCCTACCGGCCCGACCTGGTGGAGCTCGCGCTCGGGCACCAGGCGGCGCTGCCCGAGGTGCTCGGCCCCTCGGACGCGGCTGGGACGACGCCCGAGGGGCTACTGATCTCCGCGGGGACCGGCGAGACGATGGCGGCGGCGTTCGGGCTCGGGGTCGGGGTCGGCGACGCGGTGGTCTCGCTGGGCGCGTCGGGTTCGGTCATGGCGGTGCACCACGAGGCGCTGTCCGATCCGGACGGGATGATCACTTCGTTCGCGGACGCGACCGGGATGCATCTGCCGGTGGTGTACACGTCCAACGCGGTACGGGCGCTGCGCGGGACCGCCGAGATGCTCGGCGTCGAGGGGCTGGAGGAGCTCTCCGCGCTGGCGCTGAAGTCCACGCCGGGGGCGTCCGGGCTGGTGCTGCTGCCGTATCTGGAGGGCGAGCGGACGCCGCGGCTGCCGCACGCCGCGGGGACGCTCTGCGGGCTGCGGCGCGAGTCGATGAAGCCGGAGCACCTGGCGCGGGCGGCGTTCGAGGGGATGCTGTGCTCGCTGGCCGACGCGCTCGACGTGCTGCGCGGCCGGGGCGTCGAGGTGCGCCGGGTGTTCCTGCTGGGGGCGGCGGCCGAACTGCCCGCCGTACAGGGGCTGGCGCCCGCGCTCTTCGGTACGCAGGTGGTCGTGCCGCAGCCCGCCGAGTACGCGGCGCTGGGCGCGGCCCGGCAGGCGGCCTGGGCGCTGGCGGTCTCGCAGGGGACCGGCGATCCGCTCACGCCCCCGGCCTGGCAGGGCGCCGCGGCGCAGGTGCTGGAGCCGGGCGAGGAGCCGGCCGTCGGGCGGGCGGTGCGCCAGCAGTACACGGCAACGCGGGACCAGATCCACCCGGAGGCGTTCGGCCCGGCACACTGAGCCGTCCGCCCGTGCGAACGGGCCGAGTACACGGAGCGACATGAACCCCTCCACTTGTGTACTCGGTCCGTTTTTTGACCTGGTCTTGAGTAAAAACGCTCGCGGTCCCGCCCCCCGGTGCCGGAAAATGGGTCGACTCCTGCCTGCTGCCGACTCCGAGAGACACGCGTGCTCATAAAACTCCTGCGGGCCTATCTCGGTCCGTACAGAAAACCCATCCTGCTGCTGGTCCTTCTCCAGCTGTTGCAGACCTGCGCCAGCCTCTACCTGCCCACCCTGAACGCCGACATCATCGACAACGGTGTCGTCCAGGGGGACACGGGCTACATCCTCGAATTCGGCGGCATCATGATCGCCGTCAGCATCGCCCAGGTGGTCTGCAACATGGGGGCCGTCCACATCGGCGCCCGTACCGCGTCCGCTCTCGGCCGCGATGTCCGGGCGTCGATCTTCGACCGGGTGCAGTCGTTCTCGGCGCGTGAGGTCGGGCGCTTCGGGGCACCCTCGCTGATCACCCGTACGACCAATGACGTCCAGCAGGTCCAGATGCTGGTGCTGATGACGTTCACGCTGATGGTGTCGGCCCCGATCATGTGCGTCGGCGGCATCGTCATGGCGCTCGGCCAGGACGTACCGCTGTCCGCGGTGCTGCTCGCGGTGGTGCCGGTGCTCGGCATCGCGGTGAGCCTGATCGTGAAGCGGATGCGCCCGCTGTTCCGCACGATGCAGGAGCGGGTCGACACGGTGAACCGGGTGCTGCGCGAGCAGATCACCGGCAACCGCGTCATCCGCGCCTTCGTCCGGGACGGCTACGAGGAGAAGCGGTTCCGCGGCTCCAACACCGAGCTGACGGACGTGGCGCTGTCCACGGGCCGGCTGATGGCGCTGATGTTCCCCACCGTGATGACGGTCGTGAACGTCTCCTCGATCGCGGTGATCTGGTTCGGTGCCCACCGCATCGACAGCGGCGGCATGGAGATCGGGGCGCTGACCGCGTTCCTCGCCTATCTGATGCAGATCGTCATGTCCGTGATGATGGCGACCTTCATGTTCATGATGGTGCCGCGCGCCGAGGTCTGCGCCGAGCGCATCCAGGAGGTCCTGGAGACCGAGTCCAGCGTGGTCCCGCCCGTCAAGCCGGTCCGTGAGCTGCGCGCCCACGGCCATCTGGAGGTGCGCGGCGCGGACTTCCGCTACCCGGGCGCCGAGGAGCCGGTGCTGCGGTCGGTGGATCTGGTGGCCCGCCCCGGCGAGACCACCGCGATCATCGGGTCGACGGGCAGCGGGAAGTCGACGCTGCTCGGTCTTGTACCGCGGCTGTTCGACGTGACGGACGGTCAGGTGCTGGTCGACGGCACGGATGTGCGGACGCTGGAGGCGGCGCTGCTGGCGAGGACCGTGGGGCTCGTTCCGCAGAAGCCGTATCTGTTCTCCGGGACGGTCGCGACCAATCTGCGGTACGGAAACCCGGACGCGACGGACGAGGAGCTGTGGCACGCGCTGGAGGTCGCGCAGGCCAAGGAGTTCGTCACGGCGCTGGAGCACGGTCTGGACGCGCCGATCTCGCAGGGCGGCACCAATGTGTCGGGCGGGCAGCGGCAACGGCTGGCCATCGCCAGGACGCTGGTGCAGCGCCCGGAGATCTATCTCTTCGACGACTCGTTCTCCGCGCTCGACTACGCCACCGACGCCGCGCTGCGCGGGGCGCTCTCGCGGGAGACGGCCGAGGCGACCGTGGTGATCGTGGCGCAGCGGGTGTCCACCATCCGCGACGCGGACCGGATCCTGGTGCTGGACGAGGGCCGGGTCGTCGGCTCCGGTACCCATCACGAACTGATGGACGGCAATGAAACGTACCGGGAGATCGTGCTCTCCCAGCTGACGGAAGCGGAGGCCGCGTAATGGCCGGGCCTGGCGGACGCATGATGGCGGGCGGGGCGCCGACCGACCGGTCCATGGACTTCAAGGGGTCCTCGAAGCGGCTGCTGAAGCGCTTCGCGACGGAGAAGACCTCGCTGTACGTGATGCTGCTGGCCTGTGCGCTCAGCGTCGGCCTGTCGGTGGTCGGGCCGAAGATCCTCGGCCGGGCGACCGACCTGGTCTTCGCCGGTGTCGTCGGCCGGAAGATGCCCGAGGGGACGACCAAGGAGCAGGCCGTCGAGGGCCTGCGCAACAGCAACAGCGGCCTGGCCGACATGCTCTCCAAGGTGGACTTCGTCCCCGGCGACGGCATCGACTTCGGTGCGGTGGGCGATGTGCTGCTGGTGGCGCTGGCGGTCTATGTCGGCGCCGGTCTGCTGATGCTGGTGTCGACCCGGCTGTCGATCCGGATCATCAACCGGGTCGTGTTCCAGCTGCGCGAGGACATCCAGACGAAGCTGTCGCGGCTGCCGCTGTCGTACTTCGACCGTGCCAAGCGCGGCGAGGTGCTCAGCCGGGCGACCAACGACATCGACAACATCTCGCAGACGATGCAGCAGACGATGGGCCAGCTCATCAACTCGCTGCTCACCATCGTCGGCGTGCTGATCATGATGTTCTGGGTCTCGCCGCTGCTGGCGCTGGTCGCGCTGGTGACGGTGCCGCTCTCGGCGGTCGTGGCCACGAAGGTCGGCAAGCGCTCGCAGCCGCAGTTCGTGCAGCAGTGGAAGGTGACGGGCAAGCTCAACGCCCACATCGAGGAGATGTACACCGGGCACACCCTGGTGAAGGTCTTCGGCCGGCAGGAGGAGTCCGCGCGGGACTTCGCCGAGCAGAACGAGGCGCTGTACGAGGCCGGGTTCAAGGCGCAGTTCAACAGCGGGGTCATGCAGCCGCTGATGATGTTCGTCTCCAACCTGAACTATGTGCTGATCGCCGTCGTGGGTGGTCTGCGGGTCGCCTCCGGCGCGCTGTCGATCGGTGATGTGCAGGCGTTCATCCAGTACTCGCGGCAGTTCTCGATGCCGCTGACCCAGGTCGCCTCAATGGCGAACCTGGTGCAGTCGGGCGTCGCCTCGGCCGAGCGGATCTTCGAACTGCTGGACGCCGAGGAGCAGGGTGCCGACCCCGCGCCCGAGGAGCGGGAGCGCCCGAAGGAGCTGCGGGGCAGCGTCTCGCTGGAGAAGGTGTCGTTCCGTTACGACCCGGAGAAGCCGCTCATCGAGGACCTGTCGCTGAACGTCGAGCCGGGTCACACGGTCGCGATCGTCGGCCCGACCGGGGCCGGCAAGACCACGCTGGTCAACCTGCTGATGCGGTTCTACGAGGTGACGGGCGGCCGGATCACGCTGGACGGGGTCGACGTGACGAGGATGTCCCGTGACGACCTGCGGCAGGGCATCGGCATGGTCCTCCAGGACACCTGGCTGTTCGGCGGTTCGATCGCGGACAACATCGCGTACGGGGCGTCGCGCGAGGTCACCCGCGAGGAGATCGAGGAGGCCGCGCGGGCGGCCCACGCCGACCGGTTCATCCGCACCCTGCCGGACGGTTACGACACGGTGATCGACGACGAGGGATCCGGTGTCAGCGCGGGCGAGAAGCAGCTGATCACCATCGCGCGGGCGTTCCTGTCCGACCCGGTGATCCTGGTGCTCGACGAGGCGACGAGCTCCGTCGACACCCGTACCGAGGTGCTGATCCAGAAGGCGATGGCGCGGCTGGCCCACGGCCGTACGAGCTTTGTGATCGCGCACCGGCTCTCCACCATCCGGGACGCCGACGTCATCCTGGTGATGGAGAACGGCTCGATCGTCGAACAGGGCACCCACGAGGAGCTGTTGGCCGCCGAGGGCGTCTATGCCCGGCTGTATTCGGCGCAGTTCGCGCAGGCGGTCGCCGAAGTCGACTAGAAGCGGCGCCCGTTCGGACGCGAGGGCCCGTGCCGCCGCCCGGCGGTGCGGGCCCTCGCGCGTCAGTCGAGGTAGCCGCGGAGCTGGTCGGCGAAGGCGTGGTCGCGGAGTTTGCTGAGGGTCTTGGACTCGATCTGGCGGATGCGTTCGCGCGTCACGCCGAAGATCCTGCCGATCTCCTCCAGGGTGCGGGGCCGCCCGTCGTCCAGCCCGTAGCGCAGCTGGACCACCTTGCGTTCGCGCTCGCCCAGGGTGGAGAGCACCGCCTCCAGGTGCTCGCGCAGCAGCAGGAACGCGGCGGACTCCACCGGGGACGCGGCGTCGCCGTCCTCGATCAGGTCGCCGAGGGCGACATCGTCCTCCTCGCCGACCGGGGCGTGCAGCGATACGGGTTCCTGGGCGAGCCGCAGGACTTCGCCGACCCGTTCCGGGGTGAGGTCGAGCTGGCCGGCGACCTCCTCGGCCGTCGGCTCGTAGCCGCGTTCCTGGAGCATCCGGCGCTGGACGCGTACGACGCGGTTGATCAGCTCGACGACATGGACCGGGACCCGTATGGTCCGCGCCTGGTCGGCGAGGGCGCGGGACATGGCCTGGCGGATCCACCAGGTCGCGTACGTGGAGAACTTGTAGCCCCGGGCGTAGTCGAATTTCTCCACGGCCCTGATCAGCCCGAGGTTTCCCTCCTGGACCAGGTCGAGCATGGTCAGCCCGCGCCCGATGTAGCGTTTGGCGACGGAGACGACGAGGCGGAGGTTGGCCTCGATGAGGCGGCGCTTGGCCATCCTCCCCATGACCACCAGCCGGTCGAGATCGACGGCCAGCCGGGTGTCCGGGTCCGGGGTGCTCGCGAGCCGTTCCTCGGCGAAGAGCCCGGCCTCGACGCGGCGGGCGAGTTCCACCTCGTCGGCGGCGCTGAGCAGGGGGATCCGGCCGATCTCCCGCAGGTACTGGCGGAAGAGGTCGGAGGACGGACCGGCGGTTTCCGGGCGGCTCCGTGCCCCGGACGGCTCCGGCGCCTGCGGCGGCTCCTCCATGAGCACCTCGGGCGGGTCGGGCGGATCGTTGGGTATCGGCGGCTCGGCCTCGGCCTCCGGATGGTGCACGGCCCGGTTTTGCGCGGGGACGGCCGAGACGTGCTCGGTTTTGGTCAGGGTCCGGGTCTGCACGGGGGCGACCTCCAGGTGATCGCTGCCGGACCGCGGGGATGGAGGACCACCGTTCGATGGGCCGGCCGCGCTCCGATGTCTCAGGCACCGCACCCCAGTGTGGGGTAAGACACATCGCTGCCACGAGGGGCGTGCGGGGACTTTCTGAGCCCGGTCCGTGACCGGCCGGTTACGCGGGGGCGCTCCCGCCGCCGGGGCGAGGCGGCAGAGCGCGTCAGAGCGCGTCGGCGCCGTTGTTGCGCAGGGACTGGGCGTACTGCTGGAGGACCCAGACCTCGTTCTGTGCCGCCGCCAGGTGGTCCGGGGCGACATTGCTGCCGAGGCGGGCGAGGCTGCCCTGTACGTCGCCGATCCGGCGGTCCACGGCGCGCAGCCGGACCTGGACGAGCTGCATGCCCGCGTAGGTCTCGTCGATGGTCTTGCCGTGGAAGACCTCGACCGCCAGCTCGGTGACCAGATTGCGCACCGTGTCGTTGGGCGCCGCGTCCAGGACCTGGACCAGGTATTCACGGGTCTCGGGGACGCCCAGCTCGGCGCCGCCGGCCTCCGCGATGCACTGCCGGACGGCGGCGTACGGCGGGGCGGTGAACTCGTCGGCCCCGTAGGCGTCGAAGGCCGGGGAGACCAAGGCGGGCTTCTGCAGGGCGAGCTTGAGCAGCTCGCGCTCGGTGCGGTGGGCGGGGCTGCGGAGGTTGAGCGCGGGGCCGGAGGGGGCGGCGGGGGTCGCCTGCACCTGCTGCTGCCGGGGGCCGCCCCGGCCGGAAGCCTGGCCGGGGCCCCGCTGGTCGCCCCGCTCACGGGCCCAGCGGGCGAGCTGGCCGACCCGCTTGACGACGAACTGGGTGTCCAGGATGCCGAGCATGCCGGCCAGCTGGACGGCGACCTCGTGCTGCGAGGAGCTGTTCTTGATCCGGGCGACGACGGGGGCCGCCTCGTCGAGCGCGGCGCCGCGTCCGGCCGGGGTCTCCAGGTCGTACCGGCCGACGATCTGGCGGAGCGCGAACTCGAAGAGCGGGGTGCGGGGTTCGACCAGGTCGCGGACCGCCTCGTCGCCCTTGACCAGGCGCAGGTCGCAGGGGTCCATGCCGTCCGGGGCGATCGCGATGTATGTCTCGGCGGCGAACTTCTGGTCGTCCTCGAAGGCGCGCAGGGCGGCCTTCTGCCCGGCCGCGTCACCGTCGAAGGTGAAGATCACCCGGGCGCTGCCGTTGTCCATCAGGAGGCGGCGCAGGATCTTGATGTGGTCTCCGCCGAAGGCGGTGCCGCAGGTGGCGATGGCGGTGGTGATCCCGGCGAGATGGCAGGCCATGACGTCGGTGTAGCCCTCGACGACCACGGCCCGGCTGGCCTTCGCGATGTCCTTCTTCGCCAGGTCGATGCCGTACAGCACCTGGGACTTCTTGTAGATCGCGGTCTCGGGGGTGTTGAGGTACTTCGGTCCGTTGTCGTCGTCGCGCAGCTTGCGGGCGCCGAAGCCGACGACGTCGCCGGAGGTGTCGCTGATGGGCCACATCAGCCGGCCACGGAAGCGGTCGATGGGGCCGCGCCTGCCGTCCTGGGAGAGGCCGGAGGCGATCAGCTCCTTGTCGCTGAAGCCCTGGCCGCGCAGATACCGGGTGAGGTGGTCCCAGCCGGCCGGGCTGTAGCCGACGCCGAAGTGGGCGGCGGCCGCCTGGTCGAAGCCGCGCTCCGCGAGGAACTTCCGGCCGATCTCGGCCTCCGGGCCGTCCAGCTGCTCGATGTAGAACCGGGCGGCCGCCTTGTGCGCCTCGACCAGCCTGATGCGTTCGCCGCGCTGGTGGGAGGGGTTGTACCCGCCCTCCTCGTACCGCAGGGTGATGCCGGCCTTGGCGGCGAGCCGCTCGACGACCTCCGCGAACGTCAGATGGTCGATCTTCTGCACGAAGGCGATCGTGTCGCCGCCCTCCTGGCAGCCGAAGCAGTGGAAGAGGCCCTTGCTCGGGCTCACCTGGAAGGAGGGGGACTTCTCGTCGTGGAAGGGGCAGAGTCCCTTGAGGTTGCCACCGCCCGCGTTGCGCAGCTGGAGATACTCGGAAACGACGGCGTCGATCGGGACCGCGTCCCGTACCGCCTTCACGTCGTCGTCATTGATCCTGCCTGCCACGGGTGAAGTCTACGGGTGGGGTAGGACAGCCGTGGAGCGCGCCGATGTGATCCGTGGAACCGCCGGTGCGGTGCGGACCGGCCGGCCGTCCCGTCCGGGAGCCCCGGCGGGACGGCCGGGCCGCGCTCAGCCCAGGGATTCCAGCGGTACGGACGGGTCCGCCAGCGCGTCCGGGTCGACCTGCCGGCCGGACCGGATCAGCCCCTGCACGGTCTCGGTGACGTCCCACACGTTGACGTTCATCCCGGCCAGCACCCGGCGGTCCTTCAGCCAGAAGGCGATGAACTCCCGCTTCCCGGCGTCGCCCCGGATGACCACCTGGTCGTAGCTGCCCGGCGGCGCCCAGCCCGAGTATTCGAGGCCGAGGTCGTACTGGTCGGAGAAGAAGTACGGCACCCGGTCGTAGCTGACGTCCTGGCCGAGCATGGCGCGGGCCGCGGCCGGGCCGCTGTTCAGCGCGTTCGCCCAGTGCTCCACGCGCAGCCGGGTGCCGAGCAGCGGGTGGGCCACGTTGGCGACGTCACCGGCCGCGAAGATGTGCGGGTCGCTGGTGCGCAGCGAGGCGTCGACGGCGATGCCGCCGCCGTCCGCGCGGGGGGCCATGGCGAGCCCGGCGGTCTCGGCGAGGGCGGTGCGGGGCGCGGCGCCGATCGCGGCGAGCACGTCGTGGGCGGGGTGCTCCTCGCCGTCGTCGGTGCGGACGGCGAGCACCAGGCCGTCCTGGCCGATGATCTCGGTGAGGCGGAGGCCGAAGTGGAAGCGGACCCCGTGGTCGCTGTGCAGGTCGGTGAAGATCTGGCCGAGTTCGGGGCCGACGACCTGGTGCAGCGGGGTCGGCTCCGGTTCCACGACGGTGACCTCGGCGCCGTAGCCGCGGGCCGCCGCCGCGACCTCCAGGCCGATCCAGCCGGCCCCGGCGATCACCAGATGGCCGTTGTCCCGGCCGAGTGCGGCCAGTACGTTGCGCAGCCGGTCGGCGTGGGCGAGGCGGCGCAGATGGTGGACACCGGCCAGCTCGGTGCCCGGTACGGGGAGGCGGCGCGGCTCTGCCCCGGTGGCGAGCAGCAGTTTGTCGTAGTGGACGACGGTGCCGTCGCCGAGCCGTACGGAGCGGGCCTCCCGGTCGAGTGCGGTGACCGGCTGTCCCAGGTGCAGTTCGATGTCGGCGCCCGCGTACCAGGCGGTCTCGTGGACGAAGACGCTGTCCCGGTCCTCCTTGCCGGAGAGATAGCCCTTGGAGAGCGGAGGCCGTTCGTACGGATGGTCGCGTTCGTCGCCGAGCAGGATCACCCGGCCGCTGAAACCCTCCGCCCGGAGCGTCTCGGCTGCCTTCGCTCCCGCCAGTCCTCCTCCGACGATGACGAACGTCCGATGTGCGTCGACCACTTGATGCCTCCTCGGTGCTTGCTTAGCGGCGCCGCCAACTGCGAGCGTCCCGCACACAGCATGATGGCGAAAGAGGGTGTACCCCGATCAGGTCACGCCCAGTGGCCGGGTCCAGTCTGCGCGGCGCGGACCCCGGCGTGGGGCACGGCTCGCAGACGGGGCGGAAACGGGCCGGATCAACGGTCAGCCGAGGCGGTTCGCGAGCGTGGCGTGCAGCGAGCGGGCCGAGGCGTCGGTCAGGGCGGCGATCTGGTCGACCAGCACCCGCTTGCGGGCCCTGTCGTCGCGGGCGGCGTCGAACATGGCCCGGAACTGCGGCTCCAGCCCCTCCGGGGCGCGCGCGGTGAGGGCGGCGGCCAGCTCGGCGATGACGATCCGCTGGTCGGCGCGGATCGCCTCCTGCTCGGCGCGCTGCATGACGTACCGGTCGGCGACCGCCTTGAGGACGGCGCATTCGTTGCGGGCCTCGCGGGGCACGACCAGCTCGGCGGCGTACCGGCCCAGGCGGCCCGTCCCGTGGGCCTGCCGGGTGCTGCTCTCGGCGGCGAGGCAGAACCGGCCGATCAGCTGGCTCGTCGCGTCCTTCAGCCGGGCCTGGGCGACGGCGGAGCCGTCGTAGCCGTGCGGCCACCAGTCCTGGGCGATGAGCCGGTCCAGCGCGTCGGCCAGCTCCTGGGGCTCGGTGTCCGCCGGGACGTAGCGGCCGATGGCGACCGCCCAGATCGCGTTCCGCTCCGGTTCGGCGTGGAGGCGGTCGGGGTCGATGTGCCCGGCGTGCAGCCCGTCCTCGAAGTCGTGCACGGAGTAGGCGACGTCGTCGGACCAGTCCATGACCTGGGCCTCGAAGCACTTGCGGTCCTTCGGTGCCCCCTCGCGGGCCCATTCGAAGACCGGCAGGTCGTCCTCGTACACCCCGAATTTCGGCGAGCCGGGGTCGGTGGGGTGTGCGCCGCGCGGCCACGGGTACTTGGTGGCGGCGTCCAGGGCGGCACGGGTCAGGTTGAGCCCGACACTGACCAGCTCGCCGGTGCGGGTGTCGGGGACGAAGCGCTTCGGTTCGATTCTGGTCAGCAGCCGCAGCGACTGGGCGTTGCCCTCGAAGCCACCGCAGTCCGAGGCGAAGTCGTTGAGCGCCTGCTCGCCGTTGTGCCCGAACGGCGGGTGGCCCAGGTCGTGGGCGAGGCAGGCCGTCTCGACGAGGTCCGGGTCGCAGCCGAGCGCGGCCCCGAGCTCCCGGCCGACCTGGGCGCATTCGAGGGAGTGGGTGAGCCTGGTCCGGGGGCTGGCGTCCCAGGCGTGGCTGCGGGTGCCCGGGGTGACGACCTGGGTCTTCCCGGCGAGCCGGCGCAGCGCGGCGGAGTGCAGCACCCGGGCACGGTCGCGCTGGAACGCGGTGCGGCCCGGCCGTTTGTCCGGCTCGGTGTCCCAGCGCTCGGCGTCGGCCGGGCCGTAGGGGCCGGTGCCGTGGTCCTGCGTGCCGTGCGTGCCCGGTGTGACCCGCGTGCCGTGCATGCCGTGAGTGCCGTGCGTGCCCGGTGTGCCCGGTGTGACCTGCGTACCGTCCATGCCGTCCATGCCGTCCATGGGTCCGACAGTAAACGGCCGGACCGACAAGAAGGCTCAGGCGGCCGCCCCGAGATGTCCGTTCATCAGGTTTTTTCCGCGGATACGCCCCGGGCGCCGTCCTGGAGCCGGGCGTCCGCCGGTGCGGACCTGCGGGTTCCGTTCCGGGTGACCAGGCAGAGCTGGGTGCCGAGCTGTGCGGTGATACGGGTCAGCAGTTGCGCCGTGCTGTCGAGGGGCAGGGACTCCTGGGCTGGTGCCGGTGCCGGCTGCGTCATGGCTCGATGGTGCGGGAGGGAGGTTGCGGCGCCGTTGCGGGCGGGTGACGGGCTGCGTGCCGCCGGGTTCAGCGGGCGGGTCCGAAGAGCCGTTCGATGACGTCCGCGACCCCGTCCTCCTCGTTGCTGAGGGTGTGCGTCGCTATCGCGGCCAGCACGCTCGGGTGGGCGTTGCCCATCGCGTAACCGGCGCCTGCCCATTCGAGGACGCTCAGGTCGTTGGGCATGTCGCCGAAGGCGACGACCTCCGCGGCGTCGATGCCCCGCCCGGCGCACAGCACCGACAGGGTGCCGGCCTTGGTGACCCCGGACGCGCTGATCTCCAGCAGCCCGCGCCCGCCGGAGTGGGTGAGCTGCACCCCGTCGACGGCCCCCGCCTCGGCGGCGGCCAGCAGCGCGTCCGCGTCGAGCCGGTCCGACCAGGCGAGGAGCTTGGTGACCGGGGCGTCGGCCAGCCAGAGCTCCGTGAGCGACGGTACGGGCAGCTCGGCGCCGGTGTCCTCGGAGAGCCGCAGGCGGTAGGCCGGCTCGTACAGGATGTGGTCGCCGGTCTCCAGGGCGAAGCCGATCCCGGGCACGGCGGCGGCGAGCGCGGTGGCCACGCGGCGGGCGGTGGTGAGCGGCAGGGCGCGGGAGGAGACGACGGTGCGCGTCCCGATGTCGTACACCATCGCCCCGTTGCTGCACACCGCCGTCCCCCCGAAGCCCGCGGCGTCGGCGAGCCGGTCGACGAACCTGGGCGGCCGGGCGGTGACGAGGACGATCTCCGCGCCGGCGCTCTCGGCGGTGCGCAGGGCGCGCAGGGTGCGGGGCGAGAGGGTGCCGTCGTTGCGCAGGAGGGTGCCGTCGAGATCGGAGGCGATCAGTCGTGGACGCAGCATTGGGCGATGCTAAGGGGCGGCCCGCGCGGCGGTGCGCGCGCCCCGGTCCGGTGGGGCGTGCGGCATTCGTCCCGTCCGTCCGAGAACTCTTTCGGTCTCCGGATCGTCCGATCAAGTGGGACGACCGAGCACGGTACGGAAAGAGGGGGCTCCCATGCGGGTGAAGTGGCCGGGACGGCAGTTGCTCGGGCGGTTGCGGCCGCGGCGGCCGTGGACGCGGCGCGGGCAGCGGCGGGCCGTGCAGGCGGTGATGCTCGCGTGCGTGGCCGGGCTGGCGCCCATGACCTGGATGTACTCCGTCGCCGACGCCCGGGTCAGGACGACCGCGGACGCGCCCGCGCAGCAGGTGGTCATGGTGTTCGGGGCGGGGCTCTGGCAGGGCAGGCCGTCGCCGTATCTCGCCAACCGGCTGAAGGCCGCCGCCGAGCTGTACCGGGACGGGAAGGTGAAGGTCGTGCTCGTGACCGGGGACAACAGCCGGAAGGAGTACGACGAGCCGGATGCCATGCGCACCTATCTCCGGGAGCACAGGGTGCCGGACGAGCGGATCGTGAGCGACTTCGCCGGGTTCGACACCTGGGACTCCTGTGTTCGGGCCAAGAAGATCTTCGGGGTCGACCGCGCGGTGCTGGTCAGCCAGGGGTTCCACATCCGCCGGGCGATCGCGCTCTGCCGGTCCGCGGGAATCGACGCGTACGGGGTGGGCGTGGACGCCAAGCACGACGCGACCTGGTACTACGGCGGGACGCGGGAGGTGTTCGCGGCGGGGAAGGCGGCGCTGGACGCCTTGTTCAAGCCCGATCCGCACTTCCTGGGGCCCCGGGAGCCGGGAATCGGGGAGGCGTTGGCGGCGCAGGAGCGGTAGGCCCTGTGGCCCCGGACCTCCGGGGCCACAGGGGCTACAGGGACGTGACCGGGGCGGTCTCGGCCGAGACCCAGGCCAGGTAGCGGGCGCTGCCCCGTACCACCGGGATCGCGATGATCTCCGGGGTCTCGTAGTCGTGCGCCGCCTCCAGATGGGCTTCCAGTTCGGCGTACCGCTCCGCTGTCGTCTTGAACATCAGCTGCCACTCCTCGGTGGTCTCGATGGCGTTCTGCCAGCGGTAGACCGAGGTGACGGGCGCGGAGATCTGTACGCAGGCGGCGAGCCGCGCCTCCACCGCGCCCTGCGCCAGCGCATGGGCCTTCTCCTCACTGTCCGTCGTGGTCAGTACGGTCAGCCATGCCGGCGTCGTCACCTTCGGCTCCTGCGGGGTCGGGTTGCGGGGTGTCCCGGTACCCGTCGATTGTCGGGGATGCCGCGGCGCGGCGCAGCGTTCCCGGGTCAGGCGCCGTACGGGCGGACCGCCTTGGCGTCGCGCAGGGCGTGCCCCCACCAGACCAGCTGGTCGAGCAGCACCTTGGCCGCCGCGTCGCAGCCCGCCGGATCCTGGTGCCTGCCCTCGTCGTCGAAGAGCGCGCCCGCGTTGTGGAAGGACACCGTTTCGCGGATGCCCACGGTGTGCAGCTCCGCGAAGACCTGCCGCAGGTGCTCGACGGCGCGCAGTCCGCCGGAGACCCCGCCGTACGAGACGAAGGCGACGGGTTTGGCCTGCCACTCGTCGCGGTGCCAGTCGATGAGGTTCTTCAGCGGGGCCGGGTACGAGTGGTTGTACTCGGGGGTGACGACGACGAAGGCGTCGGCCGCCGCCAGTCTGGACGCGACGGCCGCGAGCCGGTCCCGGGCGTCGGCGTCGGGCCGGAAGGAGAGCGCGACCGGGAGGCCGAGTTCGGCGATGTCGATCACGTCGGTCTCGATGTCGGGGTGGTTCGCGGTGTGGGAGAGGAACCAGCCGGAGACGACGGGGGCGAACCGCCCCTCGCGGTTGCTGGCGACGATGACCGCGACCTTCAGGGGGGCGGTGGAGCCGGTCGTGGGTGCGGTGGATGAAGGTGCTGTGGTGAGGTCCATGCGGAGAGACTCGTATGTCAACCATGGTTGAGGTCAACCCCGTCCGAGCCGGGGTCCACGGGATCCCCGGACCCCGGCCCCCGTGGCCGGGTTGGCCCGCTCGGACGGCAGTCCGCCGAATCGCGGGTTCTGCGCGGTACTTGTGCGTACCGTGATGCCTCGGAGACGCCGGTTCGACGAGTACGGCATGACGAGTACGACATATCGCCGTCAGGGATCCGCGGGGGGGCTGTCCATGGCTGTGTTACGGGGAAGCGACGTCCTGGAGGCGTCGCAGGCGCGGGTGTACGCGGACGACGGAAAGGTGATCGGGGCCGGATTCCTGGTTGCCGGGGACGTGTTGTGCACCTGTGCGCATGTCGTCGCCAGAGCGCTCGGGTTGCCGGGAGCCGGGCCCGAGGAGCCGCCCGACCGGGCCGTGGAGGTCGATTTCCCCCTGGTCACCGGACGCCCCCGGGTGCGCGCGACCGTGGAGTCCTGGCGCACGGGCGGTGCCGATGTCGCACTGCTGCGGCTCGACGAGCCGGTCGAGGGCACCCGGCCCGCACCGCTGGTCGACGGGACGGGCGTGTGGGAACACCCCTTCCGGACCATGGGCTTCCCGGCCGGCGCGGGGCATGGCAGCTGGGCCCACGGGACCCTGCGCGCCAGGCTGGGGTCCGGCTGGGTGCAGATGGAGACCAGCGAGCCCGGTCCGCGCATCGTGCAGGGCTTCAGCGGGGCGCCGGTCTGGGACGACAGGCAGAACGGCGTCGTCGGCATGACGGTCGCCGCCCACCTGGAAGAGCGCACCGCGTATCTGCTGCCCTCGGCCGATCTGGTCGACGAGGCGACGCTGGTGCCGCGTTGCCCGTTCCAGGGGCTGACCGCCTTCGCCGAGGACGACGCCGAGTTCTTCCACGGCCGGGACGCCGACACCGAACGGCTGCTCGCCGCCGTCCGCGGGCGTTCCGTGACACTGGTGGCCGGGCCGTCGGGGTGCGGCAAGTCGTCGCTCGTGAGTGCCGGGGTGCTGCCCCGGCTGCGGGCGGCCGGGGCAGGGGTGACGGAGCTGCGGCCCGTGCCGGGGGTGCGCCCGGCCGCAGTCGTCGCGCGAGCGCTGGCCGGGGTGCTGGAGCCGGAGCTGGGCGAGGTCGAACGCCTCGCGGGGGCCGAGGAGTTGGCGGACCTCCTTGAGGCGAACCGCGACTTCGCCGCCGAATTGCGCGACCGGGTGCTGGCCCGCAGCGGGGGTGCCGCCGGCCACGTTCTCTTCGTGGACCAGCTGGAGGAGTACGTGAGCGCCGGACCCGACGCCGGCCGTACGCTGTTCGGTCTGCTGGGCGACCTGGCGGGCGGGGGCCTGCGGGTCGTCGCGACGGCGCGCCCCGGGTCCCTCGACGCGCTGATCACGGCGGACACCTCCGACCTCGTCGGCGATGCCGTGCGGTTCCTCGCGCCGCTCACCGCCGAGGACCTCGGGCAGGCGGTGACCGCACCGGTCGACGCCGTCCCCGGGCTGTGGTTCGAAGCGGGCCTGCCGGAGCGGATCGTCGCGGACGCGGGCGACGAGCCCGGCCGTATGCCGCTGGTCCAGTTCGCGCTGACCGAGCTGTGGCGGCGGCGCAGCCGGGCCATGCTCACGCACGCGGCCTACGACGAACTGGGCGGTGTCGCGGGCGCGCTCGTCGGCTCCGCCGACCAGGCCTACGAGAAGCTGTCGGGTTCCGAACGGGGCCTCGCCCGGCGGCTCTTCGTCCAGCTCGCCCGCCCGGGTGACGGGGACGCCTTCACCCGCAGACCCACCCGTACGACCGGTCTCGCCCCGGAACTCGTCGCGCTCGCGCGCAGGCTCGCACCGGACAAGCTCGTCGTCCTCTCCCACGCGCCGGGCAGCGGTGAGCACGAGGAGATCGTCGACCTGGCGCACGAGGCCCTGACCGTCCACTGGCCCCGCCTCCGGCGCTGGCTCACCGAGTCCCGCGACTTCCGTCTCTGGCAGGAACAGGTGCGCGCCGATCTGGTCCGCTGGCAGTCCCAGCAGCGCGAGTCCGCCCGTCTCCTCAGCGGCACGGACCTCGCCGAGGCGGAACGCAGACTGGCCGGGCATTCCGACCCGGACGACATCTCGGCGGCCGAGCGGGAGTACGTCCACCTCAGCAGGCGGCACGCGCGTCGCGGCACCCGTCTGCGGCAGGCCGCCGTGGCGGTGCTGGCCACGCTGACCGTCCTCGCGGTCGTCCTGGCGTTCACCACGTATCAGGGCCTCCGGCGGGCAGAGGACCAGCTGCGCACCCAGGCGGCCGGTCTCCTCGCCCAGGCGTCGGAGGAGCGCCCGCCCAACGATCCGGGCACGGCGCTGCAGTTGGCCCTGGCGGCGTGGCACGCGGCGGACACGCCGCAGGCCCGGCAGGCGTTGACGAACCAGTACGTGCGGGGGCAGTACGTCACGGGCTCCTATCCGTCCCTGTGGCGCGGCAGGATCGACAGTCTGGCCGCGAGCGACGACGGCCGGGCGCTGGTGGTGGAATCGGAGGTGTCGGGCAATCAGTCGACGCTGACCGTGGTCACCGGCGCTCCGGGCGAGAAGCGCCGCGCGCAGGAACTCGGCAACATCCCCGAGGGCGAAGTGCGGGTTGCGATGAGCCCCGACGGGCGCTTCGTCGCAGCCGCCGTCCCCACGGGGGACGTCCGCCTGTGGAGGATGGACGGGGACGACGCGAAGCGCCCCGTGGCCCTGACGAGCAGCCCCTACAGACTCCGCGGAGGCATGGACACGAGACTGGACTTCAGCAGCGACAGCAGGCGGCTCCTCCTGGGGATCATCCCCGCCCAAGGGTGCGTCACCGCCGGGAACCGGTGCAGCAAGGCCCTCGTGGACGTATGGGGGACCGGCCTCGACGACGGGCCCGTGGCGACCCACCGGATCGCGCTGGAGAAGAGCCTGGGCGACGTGGCGTTCACCTCCGACGCGAACTCCGTGGCGGTCGTTCCCGCTTCCGGGGAGGGCGAGGGAACCGTGGACGTGCGGGACCTCTCGTCCGGACGTCTGCTGTATTCCAGGAGCGTGACCACTTCGGGGTATGCGAGGTTCCGGGAGGGCGGAAACCTCGTCGCCCCCGACAAGGACAGGCCCGGAAAGGCACTGGAACTCGGCCGGGCACCAGGGCGTACGTACGAGGCGCCCAGCTCTTTCCAGTCCGATGCCACCGAGCGTTACACCTACGACATGGTGACCGTCGAACCGGGCACGGGTGCGGAGCTGGAGTACGTGGAGCTCCTTCTGCTCGATGTACGCGGCAGCCGCACGTACTACACGCGCATTCCCAGTGCCGGCTTCGGGAACTGGCCGGAGATCGCCATCGTCCCGGGGGAGGGAAAAGGGCCGACGGTCCTGGCGGTCCTGGGGTCGACCCTGTTGGAGACACGGGCCGAACCGGTCGGCGGCGAGCGCTTCCGGTCCGGTTATCCGGACGAAAGCGTGGAGACTCTGTCTCCGGACGGAAGGCTCCTGGCCCGTGTGGCGGGCGGTCGGATCAATGTCCTGGACACTTCCCGCCGCGAGCGGATTCGGTCCTTCCGCCTTTCCGGACCGGCCCGGCCTCAGGGCTGGGCAGCGGCATGGACCGCCGACTCCCGGCGGCTGGCGGTGTGGGGAGAGGACGGCCGGTCCCTCCGTTCCTACCCGATGGACGGCGCCGGGTCACGGCCCACCCTCCTGAACGACGCGCTGCCGGACTTCGACCAGGTCAAGGCCGTGGCCGGCGTCGGCGGCAGCGAGATCGCCGTCGTCTCCGCCGACGCCCGGCTGGCACGAGTGGACGCCGCTACCGGGAAGGTGACGACGCGCCCCTTCTCGATCCACCGGAACACGAGTGACGGCGACAGCGGGGACGTCCACTTCGGAGACATTCAGCTCGCCGCAAGGCCGAAGCACCCCGGTCAGGTCGCGACGGCGACGTTCGGTTCCACCATCGGGCGCAACGCGGTCCTGCTGTGGGACCTGCACGGCTCCCGACTCGTGACCACACTGCGCAGGATGCCCGTCACCACGGCGCCGCCCGGCGCCCGGTACCCCGCATCGTTCGTCTTCGACCCGGCGGGCACGCACCTCGCGGTCGTCAACACCGATACCCGGGCGCAGGTCTGGAACGTGTCGAGCGCGAAGCCGGTCGCCGCACCCGTGCCGTGGAAGACGGAGGACCAGCTCGCCGGCCTGACAGCGGACGGGCGTGTTGTCGCTTTTCGCGACAAGCGCCTCCACTTCATCGACCCGGAAGAGAGCAGTAACAACGTGTCGATGCCGATACCACCGGGCTTGCTCCACCTCGACGGGCACCGTCTGACCGTCGAGTCGAAGGGCGTGAAGCAGAGCTTCGACCTGCGGCCCGAGGCCCAGTTCCGGGCGCTCTGCGACGCCGCCGGGCGGGACTTCACCGCCGCCGAACGCAAGCTGCTGCCGAACGGCACACCCGACGAGCCGCCGTGCTCCTGACCAGGTACGCGCACCAGGAACCGTCCTGACCGGCGCCGCCCGCCGAGCCCTGGGCCGTCGCCCCGCGCTTCACCGGGCCTACGGTGGAGGCATGACGACTCCCCCGCACCAGCCCTTCCCGTACGCCGAGTTCGACGGCCGTCCGGCCACCGAGGCGGACCTGCGGATTCCGGCCTTCCTCGGCTATGGCCATTTCACGGCCATGCAGGTCAGGGACGGAAAGGTACGCGGCCTCGATCTGCATCTGGCCCGGCTGGACGGCGCGAACCGGGAGTTGTTCGAGCGCCCGCTCGACGGGGACCGGGTCCGCGCACTGATCCGGCACGCGCTGGAGGGCGCCGGGGTGCGGGACGCCTCGGTCCGGGTGCACGGCTATCAGCCGCCGGGTGACAGGGAGACGACCGTCATGGTCACGGTGCGCGGACCGGCCCGCAAGTCCGCCGAACCGCACGCCCTGATGTCCGTCCCGTACGCCCGTACCGTGCCGCACATCAAGCGGCCCGGCGACTTCGGCCAGATGTACCACGCGCGAGCGGCCGCCCGCGCCGGGTTCGACGAGGCCCTGCTGACCCTGCCGGACGGCACGGTGACGGAGGGCGCGATCACCAACGTCGGCTTCTGGGACGGCACTTCGGTGGTCTGGCCCGACGCGCCGTGCCTGATCGGCATCACCATGGCGCTGTTGGAGCGGGGACTGCCGGGCGTGGGGCCGGAGTCCGTACGGCGTCCGGTGACCCTGGACGGGCTGGGCGCGTTCCGCTCGGCGTTCCTCACCAACTCGCAGGGCATCGCGCCGGTCGGGCGGATCGACGACACCCGGTTCACGGTGGACGAGGAGCTGATGAAGCGGATCGGGCAGGCGTACGCGGGCGCCCGGTGGGACATGGTCTGACGCGCCCGGCCCCGGTGCGGTCGGCGACCGTACCGGGGCCGGGGCCCGCGCGTGTGCGGGTTACTTCTCCCAGCCGATGGTCTCCGGGAGCGGGCTGTGGAAGATGGTGGCGCCGACGTTGGCGAGGCCCTTCTTCACGCTGTACGTCGAGGGGCCGCTGAACAGCGGCAGGAAGGCGTACTGCCGGAGGGCCTTCCGCTCGACCTCGTTGACCGCCTTCACCTGCTCGCCGAGGTCCGGGATCGCGGTGGTCGCGCGGATCTCCTTGTCCAGGGCCGGCGTACCGGCGCCGGTGATGTTGGAGTCACGGTCCGAGCAGTAGAAGTCGCACAGGTAGCGGGCGCCGAACGGGTCCATGGAGCGGTTGCCGGACAGGAAGAGGTCGAACCTGCGCTCGCTGAGGATCTTCGAGAAGTCCGCCTCGTCGGCCTTCTTGGTGACGACCTTCACGCCGACCGGCTTCAGCATCGCGGTGAAGGCACCGGCGACGGCCTTGTCCAGCGGCTGGTCGCCGAGGATCGTGTAGCCGACCTCCAGCTTCTTGCCGTCCTTGACCCGGATGCCGTCGCTGCCGGGCTTCCAGCCCGCCGCGTCGAGCGTCTTCTTCGCCTCGTCGGGTGAGTACTTCAGGACGGCGGAGACATTGTCCCGGTAGCCCTTCTGGAAGCTGTACAGCACCGCCGAACCGGGCAGCGGCTCCTTGTAGTCGAGCCCCTGGAACTGGATCTTCGCGATCTGGGAGCGGTCGATGCTCTCCTGGACGGCCTTGCGGACGGCCGTGTCCGCGAGGTTCGCCGACTTGGTGTTGAAGTAGAGGGAGTACTCGAAGGGGCTGCCGCCCCTGCGGATCTCGGTGTCCTTGAGCCCCTTGACCTGCTTCAGGCTCTCCGCGTCGACGGCCGAGGTGTAGTCGAGCTGGCCGTTCTTGAAGGCGTTGACCGCCGCGGTCGACTCCAGGTTGACGTACACGCGCTTGTCGAGCTTGCCCTTCCTGCCCCACCACTTCGGGTTGCGGACGAAGGTGATGCCGCCGGAGTGGGTGTCCCACTGGCCGACCGTGTACGGGCCGGCGCCCCACTCCGGGTGGGCCTTCTTGACGTACGCCTTGTTGAAGTTGGCGACGGTGGCCGCCTTCGGGTGCAGGAAGGTGGTGAACAGGGTCGTCCAGGAGGCGTTGACGCCCTTGAACTCGATGACGGCCTGCTTGGCGTTCGCGCCCTTGTGGACCGAGGTGATCTGGTCGTAGCCGTCGGTGGAGGAGGTGTCGTACGCCTTGTCGGAGCCGTTGTTGGCCTTCCAGGTGGCCTCGATCGCGGTCCAGTCGATCGGAGTGCCGTCGTTGAAGGCTGCCTTCTCGTTGATGGTCAGCGTGACCGTCTGCCTGCCTCCCTCGACGGCGACCTTCACATCGCTGTAGTAGTCCGGGTTGTACTGCACCTCGCCGGTGGGCGAGTACGTGATCGCGTCGGCGTTGTACCAGGCCCAGACCCGGGACGCGGTCAGGGTGGCGTTGACGTTGAACGGGTTGCCCTGGTCGTCGAAGGTCCCGGCGGTGGTGTACGTGCCGCCGTCCTTGATCCGGTCGTACGGCACCGGGTTGTAGTCGGCCGCGGCCGACGCGGCCCTGGGGGCGTCCTTGTCCGCCGCGTCGGCCCCGTTCTTCCCGGACGAGGCGTCACAGGCGGTGGCGGCGACCGAGACGGCGGCGACGAGTGCGATGGGCAGGGCCAGTCTTGCGCGCATGGCGGAAGGGTTCCTTCTGGGTTCGGTGGGGTCGGGAGAGTCGGCGTGTACGAGGGGCGGCGGGGCTCAGACGGTGTGGCAGGCGTACTGGTGGCCGGGGCGTCCGGCCACCGCCGTCGGCTCGGGGCGCTCCGTGCGACAGCGCCGGCGCACCTCCTCGTCGGCGAGGCGGTACAGGGGGCAGCGGTCGACGAAGACGCAGCCGGCCGGCGGCCGGGTGGCGCTCGGCTGCTCGCCCCGGAGCACGACCCGTTCGCGGGCGCGTTCGCGCCGCGGGTCGGGCACCGGGATCGCCGAGAGCAGCGCCCGGGTGTAGGGGTGCTTCGGGTCGGCGAAGATCGTCTCGGTGTCCCCGGTCTCGACGATGTGCCCGAGGTACATCACCGCGACGCGGTCGGAGATGTACCGGACCACGGCCAGGTCGTGGGCGACCACCAGGTAGGCGAGGCCGAGTTCGCGCTTGAGCCGGGCCAGCAGGTTGATCACCCCGGCCTGCACCGATACGTCGAGGGCCGAGAGCGGCTCGTCGAGGGCGAGCAGTTTCGGCTCGGTCGCCAGGGCCCTGGCGATGCCGACCCGCTGGCGCTGGCCGCCGGAGAGCGCGGCCGGGAAGCGGCCGCTCACCGAGGCGTCCAGGCCGACCAGCGTGAGCAGTTCGTGGAACCGGGAGCGGATCGACTCGCGGTCCTGCCCGATGGCCCGGAGAGGTTCGGCGAGCAGCTGGAAGACCGGCAGCCGGGGGTTCAGGGCCCCCAGCGGGTCCTGCATGACGATCTGTACGTCCCGCCGCAACTCCCGTACCCGCGCGGCGGAGCCGACCGTCGCGACGTCGGTGCCGGCGATCTCGATCCGGCCGCCCTCGGGCTGCTTCAGCCTCAGGACCTCCAGCAGTGTCGTGGTCTTGCCGCTGCCCGATTCGCCCACCAGCCCCAGGGTCTCCCCGGCGCGCAGCTCGAAGCTCACCCGGTTGACGGCGTGCAGGGTGCCGACCCGGCGCTTGAGGAGGGCGCCCTTGGTGACCGGGAAGGTCTTGACCAGGTCCTCGACCCGGAGCACCACATCGCCGGTCGCGGTGGACCCGGAGCCGCCCGGCCGGTCGCCCGGCCCGGTCTCCCCGGCCGGGTCCAGGGTTCCGTCGGCGATCTCGTCCGCGCGCAGGCAGGCCACGTGCCCGTGTCCGGTGATCTCGCGCAGCTCGGGCTCGTCGGCCCGGCAGGCGTCCTTCGCGACGGCGCAGCGGCTCGCGAAGGGGCAGCCGCCGGGCAGGTCCACGAGGGCGGGCGGCTCCCCGCCGATCGGGACCAGGGGGCGGTGGACCCCGCTGTCCACGGTGGGCACGGCGGCCAGCAGCCTCGCGGTGTACGGCATGACCGGGCGGCGGAACAGCTCGTCGACGCCCGCCCGTTCCACGAACCGGCCCGCGTACATGACGGCGATGTCGTCCGCGTGGCCGGCCACGACCCCGAGGTCGTGGGTGATCAGGACGAGGCCGGCCCCGGTCTCCTTCTGCGCCAGCTTCAGGACGTCCAGGATCTGGGCCTGCACGGTGACGTCGAGGGCGGTGGTGGGCTCGTCGGCGACGAGGACGGACGGCTTGTTGGCGATCGCCATGGCGATGACGACGCGCTGGCGCATGCCGCCGGAGAACTCGTGCGGAAACGACCTGGCCCGGCCCCGCGGGTCGGGTATGCCGACGAGATCGAGCAGTTCGACGGCCTGTTCCCAGGCCGCCCGCTTCGTGAGGTCCTGGTGGACGCGCAGGGCGTCGGAGAGCAGCCGGCCCACGGAGAAGATCGGTGTGAGCGCGGACAGCGGGTCCTGGAAGACCATGCCGATGGAGTTGCCGCGTACCGCGGAGAGTTCCTTGTCGCCGAGGCCGATCAGGTCCTGTCCGCCGAGCAGCACCCGGCCCCGCAGTTCGGCGGCGGGCGGCAGCAGGCCCATCACGGCCATCGCGGTGGCCGACTTGCCCGAGCCGGACTCGCCGACGATGCCGAGGGTCCGGCCCGGCAGGAGGTCGAAGCCGACGCCGCGCACCGCCTCGACGGGGCCGGCCTCCGAGGGGAAGGTGACCCGCAGGTCCCGCACCGAGAGCACGGGGGTGGCGCCGGTGGCCGCCGGGGATCCGGCCAGGGTGGTGAGGGTCATCGTCGGCCTCCTGCCGTACCGGTCACGGACGTGGGGTCGAGGGCGTCGCGCAGCCCGTCGCCGACGAAGGTCATCGACATGGTGAGCAGCACGACCAGACCCGCGGGGAAGGCGAAGAGCCACGGGGCGCTCGTGACGGTGCTCGCACCGTCCGCGAGCATCGTGCCGAGGGAGACGTCCGGGGTCTGGACGCCGAACCCGAGGAAGGACAGGGCGGTTTCGCTGAGCACGGTCGCGACGACGCCGAGCGTCAGGTTGACGATCAGCAGCGAGCCGAGGTTGGGGATGATGTGGCGCAGGATGATGCGCGGTGCGCTGATGCCCATGAACTCGGCGGCCGTCACGTAGTCCCGCTCCCGCAGCGAGGTCGAGACGGACCAGATGACCCGCGCGGTGGACATCCAGCCGAACACCGTGAGCACGACGATCAGGACCCGCCAGTCCCCGGCGAGGCGGTGCGAGACCAGGGCGAGGATGAGGAACGAGGGGACGACCAGCAGGAAGTGGATGACGCCGAGCGTCGCCTTCTCCACCCGGCCCCCGAAGTACGCGGCGCTGGAGCCGATGACCGCGGCGACGACGATGGTCAGCGCGGAGACGCTCACGGCGATCGCCAGGGAGCGGCGGAGTCCGTGCACCGCCGAGGCGTAGACGTCGTTGCCGCCCTGGTTGGTGCCGAACCAGTGGGTGGCGCTCGGTGGTTGGGTGAGCGCGGCGAAGTCGGCGTCGGAGTACGCGTAGGAGGTGAACAGCCCGCCGAACAGGCTGAACAGCACCAGCAGCACGAAGATCACCACCCCGACGACGGCGAGCCGGTTGCGCAGGAAGCGCCGCAGGTAGAGCCGGCCGAGGCCGAGATGGGGCGTGTCCGCCTGCCGCGCGAGGGGATCCGCCTGCCGCGCGGTGGGGTCCGCCTGCCGTGCGGGAGGATCCGCCTGCCGTGCGGGAGGATCCGTCGGCGTCGCACCGGACGCGGTGTCGGTCGTCATGTCCGTGGCCACGTCAGTTCACCCTCACTCGGGGGTCCAGGAAGACGGTGGCGACATCCGCGAGGATCGCGCCGATCGCGGTCAGCGTGGCGGCGAAGGCCGCGGTGGCGACCGTGCCGTGCACGTCGTTCTTGGCGATGGTCTGGATGAAGTAGCGGCCCATGCCGTTCCAGCCGAAGATCGTCTCGGTGATGACGGCGCCGGTGAACATGGCCGGGATGCTGAACGCCACGGAGGTGGCCGTCGGAATGAGCGCGGCGCGCAGGGCGTGCCTGCGGATCGCCCTGGACCGGGTGAGCCCGGTGGCCTGGGCGGTGCGTACGAAGTCCGCGTTGATCGTGTCCAACAGCAGCGAACGCTGTGTCAGGTGGTAGCCGACGTAACCCATCAGCGTCAGGCTCAGGGTCGGCAGGATCAGATGCAGCAGGCGGTCGCCGATCGTCGGGAACAGCCCCTCGACGCCCGGCGAGTTCTCACCGGCGACGTAGAGGAAGTGCAGCCCGGCGTTCTGGTTCAGCCAGATGGCGACGAAGACCACGGCGAGCGCGGCGACGGAGGTCGGGATGTTGAACACCGCGATGGACACGGCCTGCGAGATCCGGTCGGCCCAGCCGTACTGCCGCGACGCGGTGAAGACGGCCAGCGTGACGCCGATGACCACGGACAGGACGGTCGCGATGATGACCAGTTCGCCGCTGACGAGCGCCCGGTAGCCGATCTCGCCGTTGACGGAGACGCCGGTGGGGGACCTGCCCCAGTCGAAGTGGAGCACCACCGAGGTGAACCAGTCCCACCACCGGTGGACCAGCGGCTCCTGCGGGCTCAGGTTGTACGGGGCGAGGGCCCGGTCGATCTGGGCCTCGCTGCGGACCGGGCGCAGCTCCTTGAAGTTCGACCGCGGGTCCAGGAACCAACTGGCCAGGAAGTACGTGGCGTTGGTCGCGACCACGATCATCAGGAGCCAGCCGGTCGCCTTGCGGATCACATGGCGCACCATGCCCGGCACCTCCTCCCCGCATGTGGGAGGCGCACCTCGAAGGTGCCGGGTCTGGGGGACGTGTGCATCTGCGGCGGGGACTTTCTGGGTACGGAGCGTGAGCACGAATGTGCGGGTTCCAGCCTGGTCCGCACCTGCGGGCCGGCGCCAGCCCTTGATCGTTCTCGCCACGAGGCCGAAATACTGCCGCAGTATTCGGCCAACAAAAGTGACGGAGCGCGTATGGACGGGTGCCCTCCGCTCCGCCCCGCCCCCTCTCGGCGCGAATCCGCCCTCACCGGGTCCAGGGGGGGGGTGGGCCCGGTGAGGGCGGCGGCCGGGGGCGGCCTCGTGCACCGTCCCGTGGGGGGTGACAGACGTGTGCCCGGCACCCGCGAGGTCATGCATGTGACGTACGCCACTTTCCACTCGCGATCCATCACCCGATCGGCACCGGGTGCCGCGAGACCGACACCACCGGCCTCGATCACCGCTGTGACCTGCGCGATCACCCCTTGGCAAGGAGGCCGCGCCGGTCCGTTCGAGTGAAAGCTGACTCGGTGTCAGCAGGCATGGGTGGCGGCCCGCCCGTTAGCTCGGGGGCAGGACACACCTACTCGCGCCATCGCCGGAGGAAACCCCCATGCGTCCTGTCCGCCTAGTGACCGGTACCGCCGCATCCGCGGTGACCATAGCCACGCTCGGCTTCCTCACCGCTTGCCCCACCGCGTACGCGGACGAGGCCGGCGCACAGCGGATCAGCTCGGCCGACGCCGCGTCGCGGACCACCGACGGCCTCGGAGCACGGAACACCGACGGTCTCGCGTCGCGGACCACCGACGGCCTCGCGTCGCAGACCACCGACGGCCTCGCGTCGCAGACCACCGACGGCCTCGCGTCGCGGACCACCGACGGCCTCGGAGCACGGACCACCGGCGACGAGGCCGCGGAGGACGGGGCATCTGGCGACAGCGCCGGGTCGGGGACCGAGTCCGGGGCCGGTACGGACACCCCGTTCAGCCTCGACAAGCTCTCCGGGCTCGACGCGCCCTCGCTGCTCGACTCGGCGGGCGGGCTCGACGCCTTCTCCGGCCTCGACATACCGGGCGCGCGCGACACCCCGCCCGGGGACGAGGACACGGACCGGGGCGAGGGCTCCGACCGGGGCGACGGCTCGTCGTCCGGGCGCGGAGACTCGTCCTCGTCCGGGCAGGACAGCTCGGGCGGGCGCGAGAGCTGGAACCCCTCCGAGGAGGGCTCGGGCAAGCAGGACGGCTCGTCGTCCGGACATGACAGTTCGTCGTCCGGGCACGACAGTTCCTCCTCGTCGGGCCATGACAGCTCGTCCTCGTCCGGGTACGACAGCTCGTCGTCCGGCCACCGCCCCTCGGGCCCCACCGGTCCCACCGGGCACGTCAAAACCGGAGTCGGCGGCAGCGTCCGGCCCGACACCACCCAGATCGCGGCGGGCGCCGGCGTTCTCGCCGCGACCGCCGTCGGCGGAGCCTGGCTCCTGCGTCGCCGGGCGAGCGGCACGCAGAAAGCCGGCTGACGGAGACGGATTCACGTCTCCGTCCCGCCTGGTCTCCGTCCCGGTGGCCGCGTGCCACCGGGACGGGACCGTCCCCGTTCCGTCACCCGGAGGACGACCGTGTCCGAGAAGGCCAAGGGCTGGCTGCTGGTCATCGCGGCGCTGGCCGGTGTCTGGCTGATCCGCAACGGCGCCGGCACCCAGCTGGTCCCGCCCCGGCCGGCCGCCGCCCAGGCCTTCGCCGACGGCCCGGTACCGCAGCCGGGGTCCCCGGTCGCCGACCCGCTGAAGCCCTCGGCCCCCGTACGCATCCGCATCCCGAGCATCCGGGTGGACGCCCCGATGATGCGCCTGGGCCTGGGGCCGGACGGCAGTCTCGACGTGCCCCCGGCCGGCAACCGCAACGTCGTCGGCTGGTACCGGGACGGCACTCCCCCGGGCTCCAGGGGCAGCGCGATCGTGGCCGGCCATGTGGACAACGCGCAGGGGCGGTCGGTCTTCTACGACCTGGGCGCCCTGCGGAAGGGCAGCACGGTCGAGGTGGTCCGCCAGGACGGCCGTACCGCCGTCTTCTCCCTGGACGCGATCGAGGTCTACGAGAACGACGACTTCCCCGACCGGCGGGTGTACGGCGCCGCGTCCTTCGCCTCGCTGCGGCTGATCACCTGTGGCGGCGGCTTCTCGAAGGAGACGGGGTACGAGGGCAATGTGGTGGCGTACGCGCACCTGACCTCCGTGCGGTGAACACGGCCGCCGCCCGTGGGCCGTTCAGGCCGTCCACTGGTCGAAGGCCAGCTTCGCGACCAGCGAGAACACCACGACCAGCAGCACCCCGCGGACGAACTCGCTGCCCTTGCGGAGCGCCATCCGCGCCCCGACGAGCCCGCCCGCCAGGTTGAACACCGCCATCAGCGCGGCCAGTTGCCACAGCACGCTGCCCTGGTGGGCGAACATCGCCAGCGCGCCGGCGTTGGTGCAGACATTGACGATCTTCGCGGTGGCGGACGCCGTCACCAGGTCGAGGTGGAGCACCGCGGTCAGCGCCAGCACCAGGAACGTGCCCGTGCCGGGGCCGAACAGCCCGTCGTAGAAGCCGATGCCGCCGCCGACCAGCACGATCGCGGTGACGGTGCGGGCCCGGGTGATCCGCTGCCGCGTACCGTCGCCGGTGTCCTTGCCGAACGAGGGCCGCAGCATCACGAACGCCGCGACGGCCAGCAGCACCACCATGATCACCGGCCGCAGCACCTCGCTGCTGATCCCGGCGGCGAAGAACGCGCCGGCCATCGATCCGGCCAGCGCCGCGAGCCCGATCCGCAGCGCGGTCCCGACCTTCACCGGCGCCTTGCGTACGTATGTCACGGCCGCGCCCGACGTACCGACGATCGCGACCGCCTTGTTGGTGCCCAGCACCTGCGCGGCCGGGACGTGCGGCAGGCCCAGGAGCAGCGCGGGCAGCAGAAGGAGTCCGCCGCCGCCGACCACCGCGTCGATCCAGCCCGCCGCGGCCGCGGCGAGACAGAGGACGATCAGGGTGGTGAGCGCTATGTCCGGCATGATCATGACCTTATGGACGCGATCCGCACGCCGTCCAACCCCTGCGGCCGGATCACGGAAAAGTTGAGCGACTCCTGAGGTTCACGCCCCTCGGTGCGCCCCTGCGCCGCCGGGCGCGACCGGGCGCGGATCCGGACCGGTCCGGCAGGTCCGGGCCGCACATCGCGGTCGTACGCTGGGCCCATGAGCCACGGCTGGAGCGCCAACGACATCCCGGACCAGAGCGGCCGCACGGCCGTGGTCACCGGAGCCAACAGCGGCCTCGGCCTGCACACCGCGCGGGAGCTGGCCCGGCACGGGGCACGGGTCCTGCTCGCCTGCCGGGACGAGACGCGCGGCAGGGAGGCCGAGTCCCGGATCCGGAAGGCCGTGACCGGCGCGGACGTGGCGTTCGTACCGCTGGATCTGGCCGATCTGGGCTCGGTGCGCGAGTTCGCCGCGAACCGTGCGCCCGACCGGATCGACCTGCTGATCAACAACGCGGGCGTGATGGCCCTCCCGTACGGGACGACGGCCGACGGCTTCGAGAGGCAGTTCGGCGTCAATCACCTGGGGCACTTCGCCCTGACCGGGCTGCTGCTCCCCCGCCTCCTCGACACCCCCGGGGCGCGGGTGGTGACCGTCTCCAGCGGATTGCACGCGCTGTCCGACATCGACATGGGGGATCTCAACGGCGAGCGGAACTACCGTCGCTGGATCGCCTACGGCCGCTCGAAGACCGCCAATCTGCTCTTCGTCCACGAGCTGGCCGGGCGGCTCACGAAGGCCGGCTCCCGGCTGGTGGCCGCCGCCGCGCACCCGGGATACGCGGCGACCAACCTTCAGTCCGCCGCCGCCCGGCTGGAGAACCGCAGGGCGGTGGAGCGGCTCTTCGGTCTGGGCAACCGGATCGTCGCCCAGCCCGCGTCGGCCGGTGCGCTGCCCACGCTGTACGCGGCCACCGCGCCCGGCGTGCGCCCCGATTCGTTCACCGGTCCGGGGCTGCTGGGCTGGCGCGGTGCGCCCGCGCCGTCCTGGCGGGCGGGCTGGACGCGGGACGACATCACGAGCGAGCGGCTCTGGATGGCGTCCGAGCAGCTCACCGGGGTGACGTATCCGAGCCTCACCCCCTGAGGCCCGGCCGCCGGCCGGGTGACCGGCCGGCTCAGCCCTGCTGACCCTCGAAGGCGGCCGGGTCCATCCACACGACCTCCCAGATGTGGTGGTTCGGGTCCTGGAAGGAACGGCCGTACATGTGGCCGTAGTCCATCGGCTCGTTGGCGGGCGATCCGCCGGAGGCGAGGGCGGCGTCGACCAGCTCGTCCACCTTCTCCCTGCTCTCGGCGCTCAGGGCGAGGATCACCTCGGTGGACTTCGCGGAGTCGGCGATCTCCTTCTTGGTGAAGTCCTTGAAGCGCGGCTCGGTGAGGAGCATCGCGAAGATGGTGTCGCTGATGACGAGGCACGCCGCTTTCTCGTCGGAGAACTGCGGGTTGCACGAGAAGCCCAGCTTGCCGAAGAAGTCCTTGGTCGCTTCGAGGTCCTTGACCGGCAGGTTGACGAAGATCATCTGAGGCATGGTCGCTTCGCTCTCTCTGTTGTTCGAACGTGTACGAGAGGTAGACGGCGCGGCCTGCGGGAACTCATCGCCGTCGGCGAAAGAACTTTCGCCGCCCCCAGCCTCCCCTCGCCGCCCGGTCCCGGCCACCCGGCCCCCCGCTCTCAGGACAGGGCGAGCGGGGCGCCGCCCCGGAGCAGCGAGCCGCCCAGCGGCGTCAGTGTGTGCAGGACCGAGCCGCCGTGGCGCAGGGTGTGTATCAGGCCCGCCTCGCGCAGCACACAGGCGTGCTGGCTCGCCGAGGCGAGGGACACCCCGGCCCGCAGTGCGAGCTCGCTGGTCGTGCAGCCGTTGCCGATGGCGCTCAGGACCGTCGAGCGGGTGTTGCCGAGGAGCCGGCCGAGCCAGGGGCCCGGTCCGGCGAAGACCGGGGCGCGGGAGTGGGTGACCGGGTAGACGAGGACCGGCGGGAGTCTCGGGTCGCGGTAGACGACCGGGGTGACGCGGCAGAAGAAGGACGGCTGGAGCAGCAGTCCCCGCCCGTCCAGGCGGACCTCCCGGTCGACGGGGTAGTCCGCCTCCAGCACGGGGGGCCGCCAGCGGATCATCGGCGGGAGGGAGGCGAGCAGTTCGTGCGCGCCGCCGTCCAGGAGGGCGCGGCCGCGGACGGCGCGGTCGGCCTCGACGCTGGCCCGGATGTGCGGCCAGTAGGGCTCGATGGCGGCGCGGTGGTAGGCGCGCAGCGCGTCGACGAGCCGGCCCGGCGCTTCGGTACGGCCGTCCGGGGAGCCGTACACGTCGCGGCGTTCGGCGCCGAGCAGGGCGAGTTCGGCCCGGACCCGGCCGGGCGGGGTCTCGCGCAATGCCTGCATTCCCGCGTCGATGCCGTACGGCTCGCCGCTTTCCTGAGAAGGCGTCAGGAAATCCGGGAAATAGCCGCGCGGTGGAATCACGGCGGACAGCAGACGTACTTCACCATTCAACCGAGGCCGGGTTTCCGTACGCCATTTCCCGAACACCGCGGAACCGCGCCGGTCCCGCAGCCGGTGGAAACTCAGAGCGGTTTCCCACAGCGCGTCGGGCCGGGTGGCCATCCGCAGCTTGGAAAGGTCCACTCCGGACATATGGATACGCAGCACCGGTCCCCCACCTGTTGCACCTGCAATCACCCCCACCCCAGGGTAGGTGATCCGTAACAGCACGTCACCACGGGGTTTCGGCCAGAGGTGAAACGCCTCGCACCCGCACGGCGTCACCCGAAAAGCTGTACGACGTCGGGTACGAATCCGGCACCACCGGAAGGGCGAGTGAAGGCCGTGGGGGGTTTTGCTGGCCCGGCGGCGGTGGATGCCGGTGCGGCTCCGTGCCCGACGGGGGTAACCCGGGTGCGGTCCATGGATGGGGATCCATGGACCGCATCCCGGTCCGTTCCCGGCCCGGCTCTTTGCGTATTGAACGAACTTTGCGTAATGCGCGAAGATGCGTAATGCGCAAAGAAAAGGCACAACGCCGCACAACGATTTTCCCCAGAACAGGACGGAACGGCGGCACCCCCGCACAGGGTGCCGCCGTCCTCGGGTGTTCCGGAGTTGCCGTCGGCCGGTGAGGGTCGCGCCCGGCCGACGGCGCTCCGGGTCAAAGGGTCAGGGAGTCAGGGAGTCACGGAGTCGGGTGCCCGGTCAGCGGCTGTCGCTGCCGGTCGAGCCCGCCGCCGCACGGCCCGCTTCGAGCCGGGCGACAGGGATGCGGAACGGGGAGCAGGAGACGTAGTCCAGACCCACCTCGTGGAAGAAGTGCACCGACTCCGGGTCTCCGCCGTGCTCGCCGCAGACGCCGAGCTTCAGGTCCGGGCGGGTGGCCCGGCCGGCCGCGACGGCGCTGCGGACCAGCGAGCCGACGCCGTCCTTGTCGATCGTCTCGAACGGCGACACCCCGAAGATGCCCTTCTCCAGGTACGCGGTGAAGAAGGACGCCTCCACGTCGTCGCGGGAGAAGCCCCAGACCGTCTGGGTCAGGTCGTTCGTGCCGAAGGAGAAGAACTGCGCGGCCTCGGCGATCTGGCCCGCGGTCAGCGCGGCGCGCGGCAGCTCGATCATCGTGCCGATGGTGAGCTTCAGCCGGGTGCCGGTGGCGGCCTCGACCTCGGCGATGACCTGGTCGGCCTCCTCGCGGACGATCTCCAGCTCCTGGACCGTGCCGACGAGCGGAATCATGATCTCCGCGCGCGGGTCGCCCTTGGCGTTCTTGCGCTCGGCCGCGGCCTCGGCGATCGCCCGTACCTGCATGGCGAACAGGCCGGGGATGACGAGCCCGAGGCGCACCCCGCGCAGGCCCAGCATCGGGTTCTGCTCGTGCAGCTTGTGCACGGCCTGGAGCAGGCGCAGGTCGTTCTCGTTGGCGTCCTTGCGGGACTCGGCGAGCGCGACCCGTACCGAGAGCTCGGTGATGTCGGGCAGGAACTCGTGCAGCGGCGGGTCGAGCAGCCGTACGGTGACGGGCAGTCCGTCCATCGCCTCGAACAGCTCGATGAAGTCGGCCTTCTGGAGCGGGAGCAGTTCCTCCAGCGCGGTCTCGCGCTCGGCGTCGGTGTCCGCGAGGATCAGCTTCTCGACCATCTCGCGGCGCTCGCCGAGGAACATGTGCTCGGTGCGGCACAGGCCGATGCCCTGGGCACCGAAACGGCGGGCCCGCAGCGCGTCCTCGGCGTTGTCGGCGTTGGCCCGCACCCGCAGCCGGCGTACCCGGTCCGCGTACGCCATGATCCGGTGCACGGCGGCGACCAGCTCGTCGGCGTCGTCGGCGCCGGCGTGCATCCGGCCCTCGAAGTACTCGACGACCGGCGACGGCACGACGGGGACCTCACCGAGGTACACCTTGCCGGTGGAGCCGTCGATGGAGACGACGTCGCCCTCCTCGATGACCCGGCCGCCCACCGTCATCCGGCGGCGCTTGGTGTCGACCTCCAGGTCCTCGGCGCCGCAGACACAGGTCTTGCCCATGCCGCGGGCGACGACGGCGGCGTGCGAGGTCTTGCCGCCGCGCGAGGTCAGGATGCCCTCGGCCGCGATCATGCCGTCGAGGTCGTCGGGGTTGGTCTCGCGGCGGATCAGGATGACCTTCTCGCCGGACCGGGACCACTTGACCGCGGTGTACGAGTCGAAGACGGCCTTGCCGACCGCGGCGCCCGGGGACGCCGCGATGCCGCGGCCCAGCAGCTCGGTCTTCGCGTCGTCGTCGAAGCGCGGGAACATCAGCTGCGCGAGCTGCGCGCCGTTGACCCGCTGGAGCGCCTCGGCCTCGTCGATGAGTCCCTGGTCGACGAGCTGGGTCGCGATCCGGAAGGCGGCACCGGCGGTGCGCTTGCCGACCCGGGTCTGGAGCATCCACAGCTGGCCGCGCTCGATGGTGAACTCGATGTCGCAGAGATCCTTGTAGTGGGTCTCCAGCGTCTCCATGATCTGCATCAGCTGGTCGTACGACTTCTTGTCGATCGACTCCAGCTCGGCGAGCGGCACCGTGTTGCGGATACCGGCGACGACGTCCTCGCCCTGCGCGTTCTGCAGGTAGTCGCCGTACACGCCCTGGTGGCCGCTGGCCGGGTCGCGGGTGAACGCGACGCCCGTGCCGGAGTCGGGGCCGAGGTTGCCGAAGACCATCGAGCAGACGTTGACGGCCGTGCCCAGGTCGCCGGGGATGCGCTCCTGGCGGCGGTAGAGCTTGGCCCGGTCGGTGTTCCACGAGTCGAAGACGGCCTTTATGGCCAGGTCCATCTGCTCGCGCGGGTCCTGCGGGAAGTCGCGTCCGGCGTCCCGCGCGACGATCTTCTTGAACTGCTTGACCAGCTTCTTCAGGTCGGCCGCGTCGAGGTCGACGTCGACGGTGACGCCCTTGGCCTCCTTCGCCGCCTCCAGCGCCTCCTCGAAGAGCTCGCCGTCGACGCCGAGGACGGTCTTGCCGAACATCTGGATGAGGCGGCGGTAGGAGTCCCACGCGAACCGCTCGTCGCCGGCCTGGGCGGTGAGACCGACCACGGACTCGTCGGAGAGGCCGATGTTGAGGACCGTGTCCATCATGCCGGGCATCGAGAACTTCGCGCCGGAGCGGACCGAGACCAGCAGCGGATCGTCGGCCTGGCCGAGCTTCTTGCCCATCCGCGCTTCGAGGGCGTCGAGATGTGCGCTGACCTCGGCGCGGAGCGCGGTCGGCTCCTCGCCGCTGTCCAGGTAGACCTTGCACGCCTCGGTGGTGATGGTGAATCCCGGAGGGACGGGAAGCCCGAGGTTGGTCATCTCGGCGAGGTTCGCGCCCTTGCCTCCGAGGAGGTCCTTCAGATCCTTGTTGCCCTCGGTGAAGTCATAAACGAACTTCTCGCCCTTGAGCTCCGGGGATTCCGGGGTGGCTACGTGGGGATCTTTGTTTTCCGACACGGGTCTCGACTCCTCGAGGACGCGGTGGCTGCCCTGACGGCGAGGAACATACCCAGATCGAAGGTGTCTGGGTACGTCCACTTGCGCGTCATGAGGCCTCAACCACCCGTCCGCCAGCAGATCGAAAGTGACGCGATCCGTAGCCCGATCGGCAACATTCATTCACTTCTTGAACGCAAAAACACCGAGAGCCATCAATACCCGCCATTCTGGTGACGCTATGCAGTGGAAGCGTCGATCGATCAAAGTGGAGGCCCTTGGCACCCAGTGCCATCATTTGAGAAATGCAGCTCGCAAAATTGCGCTCATCTGAGCGCGTCGACTCTCAGGGTGGCGAGAATCACTCTACGGTTGGCGCTCAGATGTCACCATCCGGACGCCCGTTCAGCAACTATCCGTCACTCGGTGATCACCAGTACGGAATCAGGGAGGGGTGGAGTCGCCGCGCGATGACCGTTTCCGGCTCGTTCGAGTCGTGTCCCGACCGAACCACCACCGATTCCGGCCGAATGCTGCGCTCACATGAGCGAGGCAAAAGAAGAGGCACGCGGTGCCTGTAGCGCCGCGTGCCCGAGAGCTGCCCCGAAGACCGGGCGGATCCCCTCAGAGTCTGCCGGGTGGCCTCTGACCGGGCGGCCACCCGGCAGGCTCTCAGCCGCCGGAGGTGTCCAGCTCCGCGTCCGGGCTCACGCCCGCGCAGTCGTACGGGTCCTTCAGCCAGCCGTCCGGCAGCACCACGCGGTTGTTGCCCGAGGTGCGCCCGCGCGGCCCGTCCGCGCCGTCCGGCCACGGCTGGTCCAGGTCCAGCTCCCGCAGCTGTCCGCCGAGCTCCTCCAGCGAGGAGGTGACCGCGAGCCTCTTGCGCATCTCCGAGCCGACCGAGAAGCCCTTGAGGTACCAGGCCACGTGCTTGCGGAAATCGATCACGCCGCGTGCCTCGTCGCCGATCCACTCCCCCAGCAGCGTCGCGTGCCGCAGCATCACGTCGGCGACCTCGCGGAGCCCCGGCGCCTGCCGCGTCCCGCTGCCCTCGAACTCGCTCACCAGGTCGCCGAAGAGCCAGGGACGGCCCAGGCAGCCCCGGCCCACGACCACACCGTCGCAGCCGGTCTCGCGCATCATCCGGCGGGCGTCGTCCGCGCACCAGATGTCGCCGTTGCCGAGGACCGGAATCTCCGGGACGTGCTCCTTCAGGCGCGCGATGGCGTCCCAGTCGGCGGTGCCGCCGTAGTGCTGGGCGGCCGTCCTGCCGTGCAGGGCGACGGCCGTGACGCCCTCCTCGACCGCGATCCGGCCCGCGTCCAGGTAGGTCATGTGGTCGTCGTCGATGCCCTTGCGCATCTTGATGGTGACCGGCAGATCACCCGCGTTGGAGACCGCCTGATTGAGGATCGCGCGCAGCAGCGGCCGCTTGTACGGGAGCGCCGAGCCACCGCCCTTGCGGGTCACCTTGGGGACCGGGCAGCCGAAGTTCAGGTCGATGTGGTCGGCGAGGTTCTCGTCGACGATCATGCGGACGGCCTTGCCGACGGTGACCGGGTCCACTCCGTACAGCTGGATCGAGCGCGGGGTCTCGCTCGCGTCGAAGTGGACCAGCTGCATGGTCTTCTCGTTGCGCTCGACCAGCGCCCGCGTGGTGATCATCTCACTGACGAACAGCCCCTTGCCGCCGGAGAACTCCCGGCACAGGGTGCGGAACGGGGCGTTGGTGATGCCGGCCATGGGGGCGAGCACCACCGGCGGCTGCACGGTGTGCGGGCCGATCCGGAGCAGCGGGAGCGAGGGGGCGAGCGTGGTCATTGCTCCATTGTCGCGTACGGAGCACGGCTCCCCGGCAGCGGAGTTCGTTAGTTAACCGTACTATCCATGTATGTCCGAGCTCAGCCACCGCCGCCGGCAGTTGGTACTGGCGATCTGCTGCATGAGTCTGCTGATCGTCAGTCTCGACAACACCGTGCTCAATGTCGCCCTCCCTTCCATGCAGAAGGAACTGCACGCCACCGTCGCGGGCATGCAGTGGACGATCGACGCATACACCCTCGTACTGGCCTCGCTGCTGATGCTCGCGGGCTCCACCGCCGACCGGATCGGGCGCCGGAAGATCTTCAAGATCGGGCTCGTCCTGTTCACCCTCGGTTCGCTGCTCTGCTCCGTGGCGCCGAACCTGGAGTCGCTGGTGGCGTTCCGGATGGTGCAGGCGGTGGGCGGTTCGATGCTCAACCCGGTCGCGATGTCGATCATCACCAACACCTTCACCGACCCGCGCGAGCGGGCCCGCGCCATCGGGGTGTGGGGCGGTGTCGTCGGCATCTCCATGGCGGCGGGACCGGTGGTCGGCGGGCTGCTGGTGGACTCGGTGGGCTGGCGGTCGATCTTCTGGATCAATCTGCCGGTCGGCCTCGCCGCGCTCCTGCTCACCTGGCGCTACGTCCCCGAGTCCCGCGCCCCGAAGCCGCGCCGCCCCGACCCGGTGGGGCAGCTGCTGGTGATGGCGCTGCTCGGTTCACTGACGTACGCGATCATCGAGGCGCCCTCGGCCGGGTGGACCTCGGCACGCATCCTGGCCTTCGCGGCGCTCGCCGCGTGCTCGCTCATCGGCCTGCTGCTGTACGAGTCCCGGCGGGCCGAGCCCCTGATCGATCTGCGGTTCTTCCACAGCGCCCCGTTCAGCGGTGCCACCGTCATAGCGGTCTGCGCCTTCGCCGCGCTGAGCGGGTTCCTCTTCCTCAACACCCTGTACCTGCAGAACGTGCGCGGGCTGAGCGCGCTGCACGCCGGTCTGTACATGCTGCCGATGGCCGCCCTGACCTTCGTCTGCGCACCGCTGTCCGGGCGGCTCGTCGGCAGCCGCGGCCCCCGGCTCTCGCTGCTCGTGGCGGGTGTGGCCATGACGGCGTGCGGGCTGCTGTTCGCCGCGTTCGACGCGGAGACGGACAACGTCCTGCTGTTCACCGGCTATGTGCTGTTCGGCCTCGGCTTCGGCATGGTGAACGCGCCGATCACCAACACGGCCGTCTCCGGGATGCCCCGCTCGCAGGCCGGGGTGGCGGCCGCGGTGGCCTCGACCAGCCGGCAGATCGGCGGGACGCTCGGGGTCGCCGTGATCGGTGCGGTGCTGGCGGCCGGGGTGGCCGGCACCGGGTCGCCGCGCGGCGCCGCCTACGCCGAGGCCTTCGTGGACGCGAGCAAGCCCGCCTGGTGGATCCTCGCCGGGTGCGGGCTGTGCGTCCTGCTGGTGGGGGCGCTGACCAGCGGGCGCTGGGCGCGGGAGACGGCGCGCCGGACGGCCGAGCGGCTGGAGCGGCCGGCGGACGTCCCGGCCGGGGATCAGGCGTCGGCGGGCTCCAGGGCCTGAAGCCGCTCCAGGCGCTCCCTGGTCTCCTCGTCGGCGGGCGCGTACGTCACCATCCGCGGCCCGCGCGACGGGCCGAGCCACAGGTCGGTGTGTTCGACGCGGAGCAGTCCGACGCGGGCGTTGCGGAAGACCTTCGTCCGGCTGCCCGCGCCGACCACCTCGTGCCGGGCCCAGATCTCCCGGAACTCCGCGGACGACTCCTCCAGCCGCCCCAGGAGCGACTTCCAGGCGGGCTCGGCCAGGTGCTCGGCCATCGCCCCGCGGAACTTGGCGGCCATCAGCCGGAGCACCCCGGGGAGGTCGACGACGGAGGAGCGCCACTGCGCGTTGGTGTAGGCGAGGATCATGCAGTTGCGGTCCTCGGGGGCGACCGCCTCCAGGTCGCAGAGCAGTCTGCCGTAGGTCCGGTTGTACGCGAGGATGTCGTAGCGGCTGTTCTGGATGCAGGCCGGGATGGGGTCCAGCTGCCGCAGCATCTCGCGCAGCCCCGGGGTCACGCTCGGGCAGTCCGCGTCAGGTGACGGGTCGATGGCGCCGGCGAGCGAGAAGAGGTGGCCGCGCTCGCTGCGGTCGAGCAGCAGGGCGCGGGCCAGCGCGTCGAGCACCTGGGGCGAGACCTGGATGTCGCGGGCCTGTTCCAGCCAGGTGTACCAGGTGACGCCCACGGCGGAGAGCTGGGCGACCTCCTCGCGGCGCAGGCCGGGGGTGCGCCTGCGGCGGCCCCGGGGCAGGCCGACCTGTTCGGGGGTGATGCGCTCGCGGCGGCTGCGCAGGAAGTCCGCGAGTTCGTGCCGCCGGACATCGGGCTCGAAGGGCCCGCCGCGCCCCTGGGCCGGCGGAACCCCGGGTACCACGCGCACCTCGGGCAGTTCGCTCGCCATCGTCGCCATGCCTCCAGCCTGCCGAACTGCCCGGCGCTCTGCCAGGTGCTCCTTGTACCAGGATAAAGACACTCTGGTACCAGGCTGACAAGGCCGCGATTCTCGATGGCGTGAGTGAATCAACTGTACGGACGCAACCATCCGCCACCGCCGACGCCGTGGTGCGGCACGACCACCCCGCTCCGGTGCTCGGCGCGCTCGGACTGTTCACCGTGCTGCTCGGTGCGGCGCTGCCGCTCATCGACTTCTTCATCGTGAACGTCGCCCTGCCGACGATCGACCACGATCTGGCCGCGGGCCCCGCCCTGCTCGAACTGGTCGTCGCGGGCTACGGCCTCTCCTACGCCGTGCTGCTCGTCCTCGGCGGCCGGCTCGGCGACATGGCCGGGCGGCGCCGGCTCTTCCTGCTGGGCATGGCCGCCTTCGGGGTCACCTCGCTCGCCTGCGGCCTCGCCCCGGACGCCTGGACGCTGGTGGCGGCGCGGGTGGCACAGGGCGCCGCGGCCGCGCTGATGCTGCCGCAGGTGCTCGCGACCATCCAGGCGGCCACCTCGGGCCACCGGCGGGCCCGTGCGATGGGCCTGTACGGGGCGACGGCCGGGCTCTCCATGGTCGCGGGCCAGATCCTCGGCGGTGTCCTCGTCGCCGCCGCGCCGCTGTCGTCGGTGTTCGGCGAGAGCGCGGGCTGGCGGTCGGTGTTCCTGGTGAACGTTCCGGTGGCGGCGGTGGGGCTGGTGCTGGCCGCCCGGGTCGTGCCGGAGACCCGCTCCGAGCGGCCCGCGCCGGTCGACGTACCGGGCACGCTGCTGCTGACCGTGTCGCTGGTGACGCTGCTCGCCCCGCTGACCGAGGGGCGGGCCGCGGGCTGGCCGGTGTGGACCTGGGTCTCGCTGGCCCTGTTCCCGTTCGCCGGTTACGCCTTCTACCGGGTGGAGCGGCGGGCCGACCGTCGTGGGCTGACCCCGCTGGTGCCGCCGAGTCTGCTGCGGCTGGAGTCGCTGCGCCGCGGGCTGGCGCTGGTGGTGCCGTTCTCGATCGGCTTCGGCGGCTTCATGTTCGTCATCGCGGTGGCCCTCCAGCAGGGGCTGGCACTGGGTCCGGCCGCGGCCGGGCTGTCGATGGCGCCGATGGCGGCGGCGTTCTTCGTGGCGTCGCTGGCCGGTCCGCGGCTGATCCTGCGGTACGGCAGCCGGGTCGTGACGGCCGGCGGGCTGATCCAGGCGACGGGGGTGCTGGTGCTGGCGATCACCGTGTGGCGCGAGTGGTCCGGTCTCGGGGCGCTGGGACTGCTGCCGGGGGTCGCGATCGCGGGGTTCGGGCAGGGGCTCCAGCTGCCCGTCCTGTTCCGGATCGTGCTCTCCGACGTACCGGCCGCGCGGGCCGGGGTGGGCGGCGGGGTGATGACGACGACCCAGCAGGCCGCGCTGGCCCTCGGGGTCGCCACGCTCGGCACGCTGTTCCTCGCCCTGGTCCCGGGCGCCGGAATGCGGGACGCGCTGGCCGTGACGCTGCTGGTGCAGCTGGCCGCGGTGGTGCTGACGACGCTGCTGAGCCTGCGGCTGCCGCGCAGGGTGGCGTGAGCGCGGGGCGGACACGGGGCGCGGACACGGACGTGGGCCCGGATCACGGGGTGATCCGGGCCCACGGTCGTACGGGTGGTGAGGAGGTGTCAGCTCTGGGCCGGGGCGTCCTGCCCGGACGCGTCCGCGGCGCCGTCCGCCGGGGCCGCCTCGGGGGCGGTGCCGGACTGGGCACGCTCGCGCATCCTGCGCAGCAGCTCCTGCTTCTGGTCGGCCGCCGCCTTGCGGTCGGTGTCGCGGGCGGCGCCCGCGCCCTGCTGATCGGCGCGGGACAGCTTCTTGCGCTGTCCGCCCACACCGAGAAGGTTGTTACGGCTCTTGGCCACGGCGTTCTCCGGTTCGTAGTGCGAAGTGAGGTCTCAGGCGACCTGGAAGGGGTCCGGTGGGCGGCGGGTGGTCGAACCCGCCGCGCTCTCACTCGTAGATCTGGAAGAACGAAGACATGCCGGAACCGTACCCCGGTCCGGCGCGCACCCGCACCGGCTTTTGGGCCCGGGGCCCGCGCCGGGTGCTCGGGCGGACGGGTCGGCCGTCGCCCGACGGGCCTCGGCCAGGTGCTCCCCGGCCTTGAGCCGGGGCAGGAACCCCACCCGTTCGCCCCGGCCGCAGGTGTCGCGGCTCAGCCGCCGCCGCACCCCCGGCTTCCGCACATGGGCGGTGTGTTCACCGGCCCTTCCGGTCCCATCGGGTGACCCTGCTGCTGGTCATTGACGGCATCGGACCTCCTGGGTGGGGGTGCCCGGTGCGAGCGACGAAGCCCCCGGTTCCGTACGGGGAACCGGGGGCTTCGTCGGTGCGGTCGATACGTCAGCAGCCGAGCAGACGGGCGCCGAGGTAGGCCTGGATCTGGTCCAGGGAGACGCGCTCCTGCTTCATGGTGTCGCGCTCGCGCACGGTCACCGCGTTGTCGTCGAGGGTGTCGAAGTCGACGGTGACGCAGAACGGCGTACCGATCTCGTCCTGACGGCGGTAGCGGCGGCCGATGGCGCCCGCGTCGTCGAACTCGATGTTCCAGTTCTTGCGCAGGTCGGCCGCGAGGCCCTTGGCCTTCGGCGACAGCTGCGGGTTGCGGGACAGCGGCAGGACGGCGACCTTGACCGGCGCCAGGCGCGGGTCGAGACGCATCACGGTGCGCTTCTCCATGACGCCCTTGGCGTTGGGCGCCTCGTCCTCGATGTAGGCGTCGAGGAGGAAGGCGAGCATCGCGCGGCCGACACCGGCCGCCGGCTCGATGACGTACGGGGTCCAGCGCTCACCGGCCTCCTGGTCGAAGAACACCAGGTCGGTGCCCGAGGCCTTGGAGTGCGCCTTGAGGTCGTAGTCCGTGCGGTTGGCGACGCCCTCCAGCTCACCCCACCCGCTGCCGCCGAAGCGGAAGCGGTACTCGATGTCGGCGGTGCGCTTGGAGTAGTGGGAGAGCTTCTCCGCCGGGTGCTCGTACCAGCGCATGTTCTCCTCGCGCATGCCGAGGCCCGTGTACCAGCTCCAGCGCTGGTCCATCCAGTACTGCTGCCACTCCTCGTCGTCGCCCGGCTTGACGAAGAACTCCATCTCCATCTGCTCGAACTCGCGGGTGCGGAAGATGAAGTTGCCCGGCGTGATCTCGTTCCGGAACGACTTGCCCATCTGGGCGATGCCGAACGGCGGCTTCTTGCGCGAGGTCTGCAGCACCTGGCCGAAGTTGGTGAAGATGCCCTGGGCGGTCTCGGGACGCAGATACGCGACCGAGCCGGAGTCCTGGGTCGGGCCGAGGTGGGTGGAGAGCAGGCCCGAGAACTGCTTGGGCTCGGTGAAGGTGCCCTTGTTGCCGCAGTTGGGGCAGTTGAGCTCGGTCAGGCCGTTCGCGGGAGCGTGACCGTGCTTCTCCTCGTACGCCTCCTCCAGGTGGTCGGCGCGGAAGCGCTTGTGGCAGGAGGTGCACTCGGTCAGCGGGTCGGTGAACGTGGCGACGTGGCCGGAGGCGGACCAGACCTCGGGGGCGAGGATGACCGACGAGTCGAGACCGACCACGTCCTCGCGCGAGGTGACCATGTAGCGCCACCACTGGCGCTTGAGGTTCTCCTTCATCTCGACACCCAGCGGCCCGTAGTCCCAGGCGGCGCGCTGACCGCCGTAGATCTCACTGCACGGGTAGACGAAGCCACGGCGCTTGCTCAGGCTGACGATGGAGTCGATCTTGTCGGCGGCCACGGTGCTCTCTTCATTGCGACGAAATGGGACAGGGGCGGCGCGAAGCGCCTCAGTGGGGGGGTGGTGATCCGGAGACGGGCGGGCGAATGCCTCAGATTACCGGCGGGCACGGCCCTTGGATCAAATCGGTATCGGCGCCGTCGGCCCGAAAGTCATCTCATAAGCCTTGTTGACAATCGTTTCCAGTTTTGTTGAAAATGACTGTCATGAACGTCAGCCGCCTCATACCCACCGCCGCGGTCGCCGGAGCAGTCGCCCTCGGCCTCACCGCGCTCACCGCCTGCTCCTCCTCGGACACCGCGGACCACAAGAACGGCGACAAACTGGACGTGGTGGCCTCGTTCTATCCGATGCAGTTCCTGGCCGAGCAGATAGGCGGGGAACACGTCTCCGTCACCACGCTGACCAAGCCGGGCGTCGAGCCGCACGACCTGGAGCTCAGCCCGCGGCAGATCGGCGGGCTCACCGACGCCGACTACATCCTGTACCTCAAGGGCATCCAGCCCGCCGTGGACGACGCCATCGGGCAGTCCGGCGCGAAGGACGCCGTCGACGCCGCGAAGCTCACCACGCTGGAGGACCACGGCACCGAGGCCGGCGGCGAGGAGCACGGCCACGAGCACCACGGCGACGAGGCCGGCGCCGACCCCCACATCTGGCTGGACCCGGTGAAGTACGCCGAGGTCGCCAAGGGCGTGGGCGCCTCCCTGGAGAAGTCCGACCCCGGCCACGCCGCGGACTACCGGAAGAACACGGACACGCTGGTCGGCAAGCTCGACGCGCTGGACAAGGCGTACGCGGACGGCCTGAAGAACACCGCCACCAAGACGTTCATCACCACCCACTCCGCCTTCGGGTACCTCGCCGAGCGCTACGGCCTCACCCAGGAGGGCATCGCCGGCGTCGACCCCGAGGCCGAGCCCAGCCCCGCCCGGATCAGCGAGATCCACACCATCGCGAAGAAGGACCGGGCCACCACCGTGTTCTTCGAGACGCTCGCCAGCGACCGGACGGCGAAGACCCTCGCCAAGGACACCGGCCTGAAGACCGACGTCCTGGACCCGCTCGAAGGCATCACGCCCAAGTCCAAGGGCGCCGACTACATCGAGGTCATGCGGTCCAACCTCGCCGCCCTGCAGAAGGCGCTCGGCGCGAAGTGACCCTCGTACCCCCCGCCACAGCAGCATCGGAGGCGCACATGCCCGAGACCGGGAGCACCACGACCGACCCCGTGATAGCCGTGCGGGGCGCCACCGCCACCCTCGGCGCGCGTCCGGTGCTGCGCGGCATCGACCTGACCGTCCACCGCGGCGAGGTCGCCGCCCTGCTCGGCGCCAACGGCTCGGGCAAGTCGACCGCCGTACGCTCCGTCATCGGCCAGGTCCCGCTCACCGGCGGCTCCGTCGAGCTGTTCGGCACCCCGCTGCGCCGCTTCCGCTCCTGGGCGCGGATCGGCTACGTGCCCCAGCGCACCACGGCGGCCGGCGGCGTCCCCGCCACGATCCGCGAGGTCGTCACCTCCGGGCGGCTGTCCCGTACGAAGCTGGGCCTGCTCCGCAGGGCCGACCGGGCGGCCGTCGACCGGGCCATCGAGCTCGTCGGCCTCACCGACCGGGCCGGGGACTCGGTGAACGCCCTCTCCGGCGGACAGCACCAGCGGGTGCTGATCGCCCGCGCGCTGGCCGCCGAACCCGAGCTGCTGATCATGGACGAGCCGATGGCCGGCGTCGACCTGGCCAGCCAGGAGATCCTCGCCACGACCCTGCGCGAGCAGGTCGCGGCCGGCACCACGGTGCTGCTCGTACTGCACGAGCTCGGCCCGCTGGAGCCGCTGATCGACCGCGCGATCGTGCTGCGCGACGGCTGTGTGATGCACGACGGGCCGCCGCCGAAGGCCCTGGGCCAGCACGCGCTGCCCGGACACGACCACGTACACCCCCACGCGGCCTCCGAGCCCGTCCGGACGGGACTGCTGAGCTGATCATGGAATTCCTCGACCCTCCCTTCATGCAGCGGGCCCTGCTCGCCGCCGTGCTCGTCGGCGTCATCGCGCCCTCCGTCGGCATCTACCTCGTCCAGCGCCGCCAGGCCCTGATGGGCGACGGCATCGGCCACATCGCGATGACCGGTGTCGGCCTCGGCTTCCTGCTCTCCACCAGCCCGGTCTGGATGGCCACGGCGGTCGCCGTCGCCGGTGCCGTCGTGATGGAACTGATCCGCTGGTACGGACGCACCCGCGGCGACATCGCGCTGGCCATGCTGTTCTACGGCGGTATGGCGGGCGGTGTGCTGCTGATCAACCTCTCCGACACCGGCTCCAACGCCAACCTCACCTCGTACCTCTTCGGCTCCCTTTCCACGGTCTCCTCCGAGGACATCACCTCGATCTGCGTGCTGGCCGCCTTCGTGCTGCTGGTGACGCTGGGGCTGCGCCGCCAGCTGTTCGCGGTCAGCCAGGACGAGGAGTTCGCCCGGGTCACCGGGCTGCCGGTGCGCGCGCTGAACCTGCTGGTCGCCGTGACGGCGGCGGTGACCGTCACCGTCGCGATGCGGGTCGTCGGGCTGCTGCTGGTCAGCGCCCTGATGGTGGTGCCGGTCGCGGCCGCGCAGCAGATTTCCCGGTCCTTCAAGGTGACGTTCGTGCTGTCGGTCGTCATCGGTACGGCGGTGACCCTGGCCGGCACCGTCACCTCGTACTACCAGGACGTCCCGCCCGGCGCGACGATCGTGCTGCTGGCCATCGCGGTCTTCGTCGCCCTGACGCTGCTGGCGGCCCCGCTGGCCAGAAGCCGCGCCCGCCGGAGCGAAGCGGCCTCCGAGGAGTGCACCCTGGAAGTACCGGCCACCCGTCCGGCCCCGGACGGGCTCCAGGTCTGACCGTGCCGCCCGGACGGGCTGGCACAATGGCCCGACACACGTACGGGCGACACGAGGAGGCTGCTGTGGCGACGGCGCCGATCAGTGGAACGAACGCGGCTCCGGTACGCGGCCGGTCGACCCGGCAGCGGGCGGCGGTGGCGGCGGCGCTCGACGAGGTGGACGAGTTCCGCAGCGCCCAGGAGCTGCACGACGTACTCAAACACCGCGGCGACTCGGTCGGGCTCACCACCGTCTACCGCACCCTCCAGTCCCTCGCCGACGCCGGCGAGGTCGACGTGCTGCGCACCACGGAGGGCGAGTCCGTGTACCGCCGCTGCTCGACCGGCGACCACCATCACCACCTGGTGTGCCGGATGTGCGGCAAGGCCGTGGAGGTCGAGGGGCCCGCGGTGGAGCAGTGGGCGGAGACGATCGCCACCCAGCACGGGTATGTGAACGTCGCCCATACGGTGGAGATCTTCGGCACCTGCGCGGAGTGCGCGAGCGCGAAGGAATGACGGTCCGGGGGCGGCGCCCCCGGACCCCTGCCCGTCTCAGAGCCTTCGTATGTTGCGGTCGAGCACACTGCGCAGCCGGTCGAGGTCGTCCGGCCCGCGCACACCGCGCTTGGGCAGCACGGTGACCCCGGTGGCCTGCTTGTCACCGCTGAACAGCACGAAGAGCTGCGGAGTCTCCCGGTAGCGGGGCACCATCGCCCAGTTGACGGTCGTGGCGCTGTGGTCCGTGACCACCTGTATGCCGGTCTCGCGCACCACCGTGCGGCAGGTGCCCTGGCGCTCGGCGAACCGGTACAACTGCCGGGCCTGGAGCCAGGGCGTCAGGATCACGGACACCATCACGAAGACGAGCCCCACCCAGACGGGCGCACCCGGGCCGTGCCGGCCGCTCGCGATCGTGATGCCCATCAGCACGGCCAGCGCCGGCATCAGGATCAGCAGCTTGCGCTGCATACGGCCACTCCTACTGATCTTCGCGCGGGCGTTCAGCGCCTCCGCGAAGTCGGCCGTGGTCGGCTGGTACTCCAGCTCGACCACGGCCCCTTCCAGTTCCCACCCCTGAGTTGTCATGGGGCGGAATCGTAATGGCAGGGTCAGACGGCCGGCTCGGCGGTACCCGCCTCCACCGCACCGCCGAAGCGCCGGTCCCGCTGGGCGAATTCCAGACAGGCCCGCCACAGGTCACGGCGGTCGAAGTCCGGCCAGAGCACGTCCTGGAAGACCATCTCGGCGTAGGCGCTCTGCCAGATCAGGTAGTTGGACGTGCGCTGCTCGCCGCTGGGGCGGACGAAGAGGTCGACGTCCGGCATGTCCGGGTAGTAGATGTACTTCGCGAAGGTCTTCTCGTTGACCTTGGACGGGTCGAGCTTCCCGGCCGCGACGTCCTGCGCGATGCGCTGCGCAGCGTCGGCGATCTCGGCCCGGCCGCCGTAGTTGACGCAGAAGTACAGCGTCATCCGGTCGTTGTCCTTGGTCTGCTCCTGGGCGACCTGGAGCTCCTGGACCACGGACTTCCACAGCTTGGGCATGCGGCCGACCCAGCGGATGCGGATGCCCAGTTCGTCCATCTCGTCGCGGCGGCGGCGGATCACGTCCCGGTTGAAGTTCATCAGGAACTTCACCTCTTCCGGCGACCGCTTCCAGTTCTCGGTGGAGAACGCGTACAGCGAGAGGTTCTTCACGCCCATCTCGATGCAGCCCTTGAGCACGTCCATGACGACGCCCTCGCCGACCTTGTGGCCCTCGGTGCGCGGAAGGCCGCGCTCCTTGGCCCAGCGGCCGTTGCCGTCCATCACGACGGCCACGTGCTTGGGCACCAGCTCGCCGGGGAACTTCGGGGGCGTGGCACCGGAGGGGTGCGGCTCCGGGGTCTTGTAGTCGCGCCGGTTACGGCCGCCGAGCATCCCGCGTACTGCCATGAACTGTCTCGCTCCCTGTGCCAGATCTGCCTGTGCTTGATGTGCCCGTGTCACTTCTCTACGTACCGCAGTGAGCGCAGCCCGCGCTCCAGATGCCAGTGCAGATAGGCGGACACCAGTCCGCTCCCCTCCCTGACATGACGCGCCTCGCACGCGTCCGCCGTCTCCCAGTCGCCGCTGAGCAGTGCGCTCAGCAGTGTGACGGCCTCAGCCGAGGGTACGACGCTGCCGGGCACCCGGCAGTCGCCGCATATGACGCCGCCCGCCGCGACCGAGAAGAACCGGTTCGGCCCGGACATTCCGCACTTGGCGCAGTCCTCGAAGCTGGGTGCGTAGCCGTTGACGGCCAGCGAGCGCAGCAGGAACGCGTCGAGGATGAGATGCGGCTCGTGTTCGCCGCGGGCGAGGGTGCGCAGCCCGCCGACAAGCAGCAGGTACTGCTGGACCGCAGGTTCGCCCTCGTGGTCGGTGAACCGCTCGGCGGTCTCCAGCATCGCGGTGCCGGCGGTGTAGCGGGCGTAGTCGGTGACGATGCCGCCACCGTACGGAGCGATCGTCTCGCTCTGGGTGCAGAGCGGCAGCCCGCGGCCGACCAGCTCGCTGCCCCGGGCGAAGAACTGCACGTCGACGTGGGAGAAGGGTTCCAGTCGCGCCCCGAACTTGGACTTCGTGCGGCGCACCCCGCGCGCGACGGCGCGCACCCGGCCGTGGCCGCGGGTCAGGATCGTGATGATCCGGTCGGCCTCGCCCAGCTTCTGCGTGCGCAGCACCACGCCGTCGTCCCGGAACAAGCTCATGCGTCCATTGTCCGGTACGGGGACGGCTCGGTGGGCCCGCCCCCGCAGGCGGCCGGTCAGGAAGGCGTGCGCGCCGCCTCGGCGAGCAGCCGGGCGGTGTCCTGGGCGCAGAGCTGGAGCGCGCCGCCGACCGTGGTCAGCACCTCGCGCTCCGCCTGTCCGTACGGGCCGTCGGCGAGCGCGATCCTGGCGCCCTGGAGCAGAATCGATTCGCGTCCGGCGGGGGCCAGGTGCGGGGCGAGGGGTTCCAGCGCCTCGTGCAGTTCGATGGCGAGGGCCGCTCCGCAGGCATCGGCCGCGGGGTCGAAGGCGGAGCCGTGGCCGGTGTCGACGGCGAGGACCTCCACGACGGTGCAGAGCTGTTCCTCGGTGCAGTCGTCGAACCCGGCGCCGCGCACGATGGCGGCCGCGGTCTCCAGCACGGTGCGGGAGGTGGTGCCGCCGGCCGCGAGGACGCCGAGCGCGACGGTGTGGACGGCGTCCCGGAGCATGGCGGAGAGCCGGGTGGTGGTGGGGTGGTCGAGGGCGTCGGTGCCGAAGTGCTCGCGGCAGGCGGCGCATTCGACGACCGGGCCGACGGTGCCGCGCCGGAGCATCGGCACGCCGAGCACCGTGAAGCGCCGACGGCCGGTGAGCCTGCGGTAGTTGCGGTCGCCGCCGCAGCCGGGGCAGAAGAACTCCCCGTCGCCGACGGGATCCCAGACGGTGCGGATGCCGCAGATGCGCAGCTTCATGGCGCGTTGTCCCAGGGCCGACCGCACGTCGCACACCTCCGTAACTCCCCCCGTGGCCCCAAGGGCACGGGAGGTGCACCCTCCGGCAACATTGCCGTGTGAACGTGATGTTAACCACAGTCGCGATGTGGCGTCAGTACCTCGCCCGCCACAACCGCCCGGAGATGGCCGAACCCCGCCCCCCGGAAGCGGGTGGACGGGGTCTTCGGCCGTGCGGCTGAGCGCCCTCGCGGGCGCCGGATCAGCGGGTGGCGCGGTTGACCGCGGAGACGACCGCCTTCAGCGAGGCCCGGGTGGTGTTGGCGTCGATGCCGATGCCCCACAGGACCTTGCCGTCGATCGCGCACTCGATGTACGAGGCGGCCTGGGAGCTGGCGCCCTCGCTCATGGTGTGCTCGGTGTAGTCCAGCAGCCGGGCGTCGATGCCGATGGCCTGCAGCGCTTCGAAGAACGCGGAGATCGGCCCGTTGCCGGTACCGGTCAGCACGGTGTCCGCGCCGTCCACGGTCGCCTCGACGGTGATCGTGTCCTTGCCGTCGGAGCCGGTCGTGGTCTGGCCGGTGCGGATCTGTACGCGGCCCCAGGCGTTCTCCGGGTTCGGCAGGTACTCGTCGCGGAACGTGGACCAGATCTGCGTCGGCGTGACCTCGCCGCCCTCGGCATCCGTCTTGGCCTGAATGATCCGGGAGAATTCGATCTGCATCCGGCGCGGCAGGTCCAGCTTGTGGTCGTTCTTCAGGACATAGGCGATTCCACCCTTGCCGGACTGCGAGTTGACCCGGATGACGGCCTCGTAGCTGCGGCCGACGTCCTTGGGGTCGATCGGCAGGTACGGCACCGCCCACTCGATGTCGTCGACCGTCTTGCCCCGGGCGGCCGCGTCGGCCTCCATGGCGTCGAAGCCCTTCTTGATGGCGTCCTGGTGGGAGCCGGAGAAGGCGGTGTAGACCAGGTCGCCCGCGTAGGGGTGGCGCGGGTGGACCTCCATCTGGTTGCAGTACTCGCTGGTGCGGCGGATCTCGTCGATCTGCGAGAAGTCGATCTGCGGGTCGACGCCCTGCGAGAACAGGTTCATGCCCAGGGTGACCAGGTCGACGTTGCCGGTGCGCTCGCCCTGGCCGAACAGGCAGCCCTCGATCCGGTCCGCGCCGGCCATGACGGCCAGCTCGGCGGCGGCGACGGCGGTGCCGCGGTCGTTGTGCGGGTGGACCGACAGGCAGATGTACTCGCGGCGCGACAGGTTGCGCGACATCCACTCGAACCGGTCCGCGTGTGTGGACGGCGTCGAACGCTCCACGGTGGCGGGCAGGTTGAGGATGATCTCGCGCCCCTCCTCCGGCTGCCAGACGTCGCAGACCGCCTCGCAGACCTCCAGGGCGAAGTCCAGCTCGGTGTCGGTGAAGATCTCGGGGCTGTACTGGTAGCCGAAGGTCGTCTCCGGGCCCAGCAGCTTCTCCGCGTACTCCATGACCAGCCGGGTGCCGTCCACGGCGATCTGCTTGATGTCGTCCTTGGAGCCGCGGAAGACGACCCGGCGGAAGGTGGGCGCCGTCGCGTTGTACAGGTGCACGGTGGCGCGGTGGGCGCCGACGACGGACTCGACGGTGCGCTCGATCAGGTCCTCACGGGCCTGCGTCAGGACGGAGATCGTCACGTCCTCGGGGATCGCGCCCTCTTCGATGATGGAGCGGACGAACGCGAAGTCGGTCTCGCCCGAGGACGGGAAGCCGACCTCGATCTCCTTGTAGCCCATGCGTACGAGCAGATCGAACATCTCGCGCTTGCGGGCCGGCGACATCGGGTCGATCAGGGCCTGGTTGCCGTCACGCAGATCGGTGGAGAGCCAGCGGGGCGCGACCGTGATCCGGTTGTCCGGCCAGGTGCGGTCGGGGATCTCGACGGCCTCGTAGCTGCCGTACTTGTGGATCGGCATCCCGGACGGCTTCTGCAGCCGAGTCGCGTTGGTGACCGGCGTCGGGCGGCCGACAGCGGTTCCAGCGGGGGACTGAGCGGGATTTGCGGCGGTCATGGCGTACGGCTCCTCGGGGTCCAACCAGGTGGGACGGCCGACTGTGTCGCTGCAACACCAGACTCCGCGGGGAGGGGGTCGGCCTACGACTACAGGCCCTCGCCGCGGCAGCTAAGAAGAAGCAGCCCGAAACGCATGATGCGACGAGACTAACCGAGAGGTGCCTGATGCGTCGGTCCCGTATCAGTATGCGGGACCGGGCGCAGGAAACGCCCAACCGTGATCGATCACTCCATTTCGTCAATCCTGATCGCAACCAGTGACAACGCCGTTACCTGGTGCCACAGTCGGCTGCATGCACCCTCAGTCTCAGCACGGGTTCCAGCCCGTCTTCTGCACGATCGTGCCGCCTCATGTCCTCGACAAGCTGTCGCAGTCCGACAACCCCGATCTCGCCGGGCCCTCCCGTCGCACCCTGGAGGGCGACGCGGCCCGCCGCACCCGCCGCCAGATGGCCACGGTCGTCACCGTCCCCGTCGCCCCAGCGTCCGACGAAGAGGCGTCCGACAAGCCCGAGCGCGTCCTGTACGACTGCCGCAACGGCACACAGCTGCCCGGCACCAAGGTCCGTGCCGAGGGCCAGGAGCCGACGCAGGACGCGAGCGTCAACCGCGCGTACGCGGGCCTCGGTGCCACCTTCGAACTGCTGCTCAAGGCGTACGGCCGCCGTTCGATCGACGGCAACGGACTGCCGCTGATCGGCTCCGTGCACTACGACGAGAAGTACAACAACGCCTTCTTCGACGGCGAGCAGATGGTCTTCGGCGACGGGGACGGCGAGATCTTCCTGGACTTCACCGTCGCCATCGACGTGATCGGTCACGAGCTGACCCACGGCCTGACCCAGTACACCGCCAATCTGAGCTACTACGGCCAGTCCGGCGCGCTCAACGAATCCATGTCCGACGTCTTCGGCTCCCTGGTCAAGCAGTACACGCTGGGCCAGAGCGCCGACCAGGCGGACTGGCTGATCGGCGCCGGGCTGCTCGCGCCCAGCGTCCAGGGCGTCGCGCTGCGCTCGATGAAGGTGCCGGGCACGGCGTACGACGACGACGTGCTGGGCAAGGACCCGCAGCCCGCGAAGATGGAGGACTACGTCCACACCAGCGAGGACAACGGCGGGGTGCACATCAACTCGGGCATTCCGAACCGCGCGTTCTATCTGCTGGCGACGGCGCTCGGCGGCAATGCGTGGGAGCGGGCCGGGCAACTCTGGTTCGATGTGCTCACAGGTGGTCAACTGGCCGTGGACGCGGACTTCGCGGACTTCGCCCGGCTGACGGTCGCCGCCGCCCGCAGCCGCTTCGGCGAGGGCGACGAGGCCGAGGCCGTCCTGAAGGCGTGGTCGGAAGTGGGCGTACCGACCGCATAACGCGGTTCCGGCCCGCCCGGCGTTGGAGGACACACATGCGGATCCAGGTCAGCAGGACCGGCGGCTTCGCCGGCATCGCACGCCGCCGCGAGGTCGACACCGCCGGGCTGACCGACGCGCCGGAGTGGGAGGCGCTGGCCGAGACGGCGCTCGCCGCGGGCCACGACACCCCGCCCGGCGGTGTGCCGGACGGCTTCCGGTACGCGATCACGGTCGGCGACCGGACGGTCCACTGCGCGGATCCGAAGCTGACCGACGCCCAGCGGGCACTGGTCTCACGCGTCCTGAAGGAGGGCGCGTGAGACCGGGCTACCGGTAGCCCGGCTCAGAAGCCGAGCTTGCGCAACTGCTCGGGGCCCGTCTCGGCTGCCGCCCTCGCACCCTTCGGCCCCGGGGGCCTCGGCGGCTTCGGGCGGCTGCGCCGCCCTCCGGCCGCCGGACCGGGCGGGGCTCAGAACCCCAGCTTGCGCAGCTGCTTGGGGTCGCGCTGCCAGTCCTTCGCGACCTTCACATGGAGGTCCAGGAAGACCGGGGTGCCGAGCAGCGCCTCGATGTGCTTGCGGGACTTGGTGCCGACGTCCTTCAGCCGCTTGCCCTTCGGGCCGATGATGATGCCCTTCTGGCTCGGGCGCTCGATGTAGACGTTGGCGTGGATGTCGAGCAGCGGCTTGTCCGCCGGACGCCCCTCGCGCGGCAGCATCTCCTCGACGACGACCGCGATGGAGTGCGGCAGCTCGTCCCGTACGCCTTCGAGCGCGGCCTCGCGGATCAGCTCCGCGACCATGACCATCTCGGGCTCGTCGGTGAGGTCGCCCTCCGGGTAGAGCGGCGGGCTCTCGGGCAGCAGCGGGGCGATCAGGTCGCCCAGCAGACCGACCTGGGTGTCCTTGACCGCGGAGACCGGAATGATCTCCGCCCACTCGAAGCCGAGCTCCTCGCCGAGGCGGGAGACGGCCAGCAGCTGTTCGGCGAGCTGCTTGGAGTCGACCAGGTCGGTCTTGGTGATGATGGCGATCTTCGGGGTCTTCTTGATACCCGCGAGTTCCTTGACGATGTACTTGTCGCCGGGGCCGAGCTTCTGGTCGGCCGGCAGGCAGAAGCCGATGACGTCGACCTCGGCCCAGGTGGTGCGTACGACGTCGTTGAGCCGCTCGCCCAGCAGCGTGCGCGGCTTGTGGAGGCCGGGCGTGTCGACCAGGATCAGCTGCGCGTCGTCGCGGTGCACGATGCCGCGCACGGTGTGCCGGGTGGTCTGCGGCCGGTTGGAGGTGATCGCCACCTTCTGGCCGACCAGAGCGTTCGTGAGGGTGGACTTGCCCGCGTTGGGGCGGCCCACGAAGCAGGCGAAGCCGGCCCGGTGGGGGGCTTTGCCCGCGGCCTGCCGCGCGGCGGCATCTGTGTCAGGTCGAACGCTCATGGCGCCCATTGTCCCCGATCCCGGCGGCCCCGCCGCACCAAGGGTCGCGGCGGGGCCTGTCGGATGTCGTCTCAGGCGGTGCGGGGACGGCCGCGGCGGGCCCGTACCCACATCCCCGTACCGCCGCCGACAATCACCAGCAGGATCCCGGCGACCAGCCAGGGCAGGGCGAAGTACGAGGCGGTGGCGGACTCGCGGGTCTCGCGGGCGCTCGCGGTCAGCCGGATCTCGCCCCATTCCAGCTGGGGTGCGCCGGCCCACTGCTCGGTCAGCCGGACCTGCTGGCGGGGCAGCAGTTCGGAGGGGATCTTCTTCAGGTCGCGGGCGAGCAGGGTGCGGCCGAAGAAACCCTCGGCCTTGAGTGCGACCTTGGGGCTGAGGGTGACATTGCCCCGGTTGTGGAGCGTGTACGAGATCACGGCCCGGCTCTTCCCGGTGCCGGGGACCAGTGGCTGGGTGTGCTCGATCCGGATGTCGTCCACGGAGAGCGCGGGCATGGTCGGACCGTTGACCCGCAGGTAGATCCGGGCGCCGACCGCCTTCTGGATGCCGACGGCGACGGCACCGGCGTCGGCGGGGTCGATGCGCTCGTCCAGTGCGACGAGCGCGCCGGGGTGGTCGCCCGGTTCGGCGTTCTCGGGGACGGCGATGGTGACCGGGACGGTGACCGATCCGTGCGGCTTCACAGTGACGCGGTCGCGTCCGGTCCTCGCCCAGGCGCCGACCGAGCGCTGCTTCTCGTCGCGGGTGCGGACGGCGAAGCCGCCGTCGCGGGCGGTGTTGTAGGCGTCTGCGGCGTACAGCCGGAAGGTCTGCGGCCGGTCCGTCCTGTTGGTGACGGTGACCTTGTCGTGGAGCGTGGCGCCGGGGTCGGCCGAGAGGTAGAAGTACGGGCGCTGGCCGGCCCGTGCGGTGGCCGGGAAGACCGACCAGCTGCCGTTGTCCGCGGCGTCGGCGGCGGGTGCGCCGATCAGCAGCAGGACGCAGGCCAGGAGCAGTACGTGGATGTGGCGCACGGTGCGAAACCCCCGGGTGGTGGTCGGGACGGACGGTCCGGGCGGGTGCGCGCCCGGTCCGCCGGTTGCTCAGGAGCGCTCGGGCCTCTCGTTCAGGTGAGCGTGAGGGTGAGCACGCCGGAGTACGCGCCGGGGGCGGTGTACGCCGGTACGTTCAGCGCGAGCCGGGCGTCGACGGTGAACTCGCCGCCGGTGAAGGTCCCGTTCGGCGTGGACGCCAGCGTGGCGCCCGCGCTGCCGACCGACCCCTCGGAACCCGCCGCACAGGTGCTCGGGCTGCCGGGCTTCGTCGCGCAGACCGGGGTCCAGCCGAGTGCGGACGCGCCGATCGTCGCGCCGCCGGGGCCCGTGAAGTCGGTGACCTTTCCGGTCAGGGACCAGCCCGCGGGGCCGCCGCGGAAGTCCTCGACCGTCACCGTCTGCAGGGAGCCCCGGGAGGCGCCGCCCCGGCCGAAGTCGACCGCCGACATCTCGACGGTGTCCCCGGCCTGCACCATGGAGAGCGTGCCCGCCTCGATGGAGGTGTTGAGCTTCTGGCTGCCGTCCGGAATCTCGCCGCCGCCACCGGTGACGGTGTAGGCCTGCGGGCCCGCGCCCTTGGCCGCGTCCCAGGCGCCGCCCTCGTAGGCGACGATGCCGGTGGTCGCCGGGTCGGCGACGGTGAGCCGGCCGCTGAAGTTGCCGGAGCCGTCCGCCTTCACGGTGGCCGTGTCCGCGGTCTGGGTGCCACCGGCCCGGCCGGCGAGGGTGATGTCCGCGCCCGGGGTGAACTTCGACCCGGTGACGGCGACCTCGTCGCCCGCCTTGCCGGACGCGGCCCCGAGCTGGATGGCACGCTCGTTGACCTGGCCGCCGCCGTCCGTCGCGATGATCGTCTCGGAGACGGGGGCGGGCGGGTCCGTCACCGTGCAGGGGGTGTCCAGCTCCATGATGTAGCTGGTGTGGATGTTGTAGTCGCCGGGCGACAGGGTGATCGAGCCGGGCGCGGTGACCGTGAAGGTGCCGGTCATCGAGAACGACGGGAAGGCGCCCTTGCCGGGCACCGGGTCGTTCTTCTTCGGGCCCGCGACGGTGACGCTCGCGCTCTGCGCACCGCCGACGGTGACCTTGCCGGTCGGCGTCATGATGTCGGCGGGCAGTGCCAGATCGACCGGGTTGCCCGCGGCCGGCTCGACGACGGTGTACGTGACGGTGACCGTGTCGCCCACCTTCGGGGCGGCGTTGTCGACGGTGATCTCGGCCTTCGTCATCCCGTCGATCGGCGGGATGCCCGCGATGGCCGGCGGGATGCAGTGGGTGGGGAAGTCCACCGGCACCGAGGCGGTGACCATGGCCTGCGCGGGACCCGCGAGCACCCCTCCCCCGGCCACGACGAGCGCGCCCACGCCCAGCGCGGCGGCCCAGCGGCGGCGGTGTCCGGGCCGCCCCCGGACGCCGGATCTTCGCATGCTGATTCTTCGGTCGGTCGGACGCATGGAGCCCCCTCCTGCGGATGCGGCGCAGCGGCTCTCCGCGCCGACGGGGGCCCATTGACGGCTCCGGCCGAAAAGAAGTCAATGGCAGCGAAACGCATCGACTGATGGTCCATCAGATGCTGTCAAGATCCCTGTGCCGGAGGGATCCCGACCGCATCCGCCGTCAGCCGGCCGTCACGCTGATCCGCAGGGTGCCGTCGGGCCCGGCGAGCAGGACCGGGGTGTCCGGGCCGCCCAGGTCCCGTACCGCGGCGCGGTCCTCGTCCGACGGGGTCTCGGCCTCGGAGACGACCGCGGCCGCCTCCAGCGAGGTGGCCCCGCTGGCCACGGCCATCGCCACGGCGGTCTGCAGCGCGCTGAGCTTCAGCGACTCCAGCCGGACGGTGCCCGCGACATACGTACGTCCGGTCTCGTCCCGTACGGCCGCGCCCTCCGGCACACCGTTGCGGGCGCGGGCGCTGCGCGCCAGCGTGACGATCTTGCGGTCCTCGGGGCCGAGGTCGGTGCTCTCAGTCATGTGCCGAGCATACGAACCGGGCGCACGGGCACGCGCACCGCCTACGGCCGGTCGAGCCGGAGCCGTTGCGCCTTCGGCAGCCCCGCCACCACCAGGTCGTAGGAGTCCTCGATCAGCTCGCGGAGCACCCGGTCCGGCACCCCGGACACCGTCACCGTGTTCCAGTGCCGTTTGTTCATGTGCCAGCCCGGCACCACCGCGTCGTACTTCTCCCGCAGCCGCACCGCCTCGTCCGGGTCGCACTTCAGGTTCACCGTCAGCGGCCGGGCGTCCAGCGTGCTGAGCGCGAACATCTTGCCGAGCACTTTGAAGACCGAGATCTCGGGGCCGAACGGGAACTCCTCGGCGCTCGCGTTGAACTCCAGGCAGAACGCCCTGAGCTGCTGCGGGGTCACCCCTCGTCCTCCCCCTGGGCCGCCACGGGCTCCACCAGCACCGTGACGATCTTGTTGCGGCGGCCCGCCGGGGACTCCGCGGTCAGCCGCAGCCGGCGGCCGTCCGGGAGGTCGACGACAGCCGAGGCCCCGGCGATCGGGACCCGCCCCAGCGCCTTGGCCAGCAGTCCGCCGACGGTCTCCACGTCCTCGTCGTCGTACTCGTCGAGGCCGAACAGCTCCCCGAGGTCGCCGATGTCGAGGCGCGCGGTCACCCGGAAGCAGTCGTTCCCCAGCTCCTGGACGGGCGGGAGTTCGCGGTCGTACTCGTCGGTGATCTCGCCGACGATCTCTTCGAGGATGTCCTCGATGGTGACGATGCCCGCCGTGCCGCCGTACTCGTCGATCACGACGGCGACATGGCTGCGTTCCTGCTGCATCTCGCGCAGCAGATCGCCGGCGTTCTTGGTGTCGGGCACGAAGGACGCCGGCCGCATCGCGGTGGAGACCAGATCGGCCTCCGACTCGCGGTTGATGTGGGTCTTGCGGACCAGGTCCTTGAGATACACGATGCCGACGATGTCGTCCTCGTTCTCCCCGGTGACCGGGATCCGCGAGAAGCCGGAGCGCAGCGCCAGGGTCAGCGCCTGCCGGATCGTCTTGTAGCGCTCGATGCAGACCAGATCCGTCCGCGGCACCATGACCTCGCGCACGAGCGTGTCGCCGAGCTCGAAGACGGAGTGCACCATGCGGCGCTCCTCGTCCTCGATCAGCGACTCCGCCTCGGCGAGGTCGACCATCGCGCGCAGTTCGGCCTCGCTGGCGAACGGGCCCTTGCGGAACCCCTTGCCCGGGGTCAGCGCGTTGCCGATGAGGATCAGCAGCTGCGGGATCGGGCCCATGACCCTGGCCAGCGGCAGCAGGACGTACGCCGCGGCGGTGGCCGTGTTCAGCGGGTGCTGGCGGCCGATGGTGCGCGGCGAGACGCCGATGGCGACGTAGGAGACGAGGACCATCACGCCCATGGCGACGGCCAGCGCCTCCCAGGTCTCCGGGAGTTCCTTCAGGCAGGCGTACGTGACGAGCACGGCCGCCGACATCTCGCAGGCGACCCGCACCAGCAGGGCGACGTTGAGATAGCGGGTCGGGTCCGCCGCGACCTGTTCCAGCTTCCCGCTGCCGCGCCGCCCGGAACGGACCGCCTCGGCGGCCCGGAAGCTGGAGACCCGGGCGATGCCCGCCTCCGCGCAGGCCGCCAGCCAGCCGACGACGACCAGCAGGACGGCCCCGAGGACGAGAGGAACGCTCACGAGACGGTGGGGGCGGGCGACGGGCCGGTCAGGCCGTGCTCGGCGCGCCAGCCGTCGACGATCGCGGCCTGGAGGCCGAACATCTCGGCCTTCTCGTCCGGCTCCTCGTGGTCGTACCCGAGGAGATGCAGCACTCCGTGGACCGTGAGGAGCTGGAGCTCCTCGTCCATGGAGTGCCCGGTCTCCGCGTCCTCGCCCTGCTTCTTGGCGACCTCCGGGCAGAGCACGATGTCACCGAGGAGCCCCTGCGGGGGCTCCTCGTCGTCCTTGGCCGGCGGACGCAGCTCGTCCATCGGGAAGGACATGACATCGGTCGGGCCCGGGAGGTCCATCCACTGGATGTGGAGCTGTTCCATGGCGTCGGTGTCCACCACGATCACCGAGAGCTCGGAGAGCGGGTGGATCCGCATCCGCGCGAGCGCGTAGCGGGCGATGTCGAGGATCGCCTGCTCGTCGACCTCGGTTCCGGACTCGTTGTTGACGTCGATCGACATGGTGCGCTGCGACTACTTCCGTTTGTGGCTGTCTCGGTTGTCGTACTTCTCGTACGCGTCGACGATACGGCCGACGAGCTTGTGCCGGACGACATCCTGGGAGGTGAGCCGGGAGAAGTGCACGTCCTCGACGCCGTCCAGGATCTCCTGGACCTGGCGCAGACCGCTCTTGGTGCCGTTCGGCAGGTCGACCTGGGTGACGTCACCGGTGATGACGATCTTCGAGTCGAAGCCGAGCCGGGTCAGGAACATCTTCATCTGCTCGGCGCTGGTGTTCTGCGCCTCGTCGAGGATGATGAAGGCGTCATTGAGGGTCCTGCCCCTCATGTACGCCAGCGGCGCCACCTCGATGGTGCCCGCTGCCATCAGCCGCGGGATCGAGTCGGGGTCGAGCATGTCGTGCAGCGCGTCGTAGAGCGGGCGCAGGTACGGGTCGATCTTCTCGTAGAGCGTGCCGGGGAGGAAGCCGAGCCGCTCGCCCGCCTCGACGGCGGGGCGGGTCAGGATGATCCGGTTGACCTGCTTGGACTGGAGGGCCTGGACGGCCTTCGCCATGGCGAGATAGGTCTTGCCGGTACCGGCGGGGCCGATGCCGAACACGATCGTGTGCTTGTCGATCGCGTCGACGTACCGCTTCTGGTTGAGCGTCTTGGGGCGGATCGTGCGACCGCGGCTGGAGAGGATGTTCTGGGTGAGCACCTCGGCCGGGGTCTCCTGGCCGTCCCCCTCGCCGTTCTCAGTCGCCCTGAGCATGGCGATCGAGCGTTCCACTGCGTCCTCCGTCATCGGCTGACCGGTGCGGAGCACCAGCATCATCTGGTCGAACAGGCGCTGGATCAGCGCGACTTCCGCCGCGTCACCGGCGGCGCTGACCTCGTTTCCCCGGACGTGGATGTCGGCCGCCGGGAAGGCCGTCTCGATCACGCGCAACAAGGCGTCACCGGAGCCCAGAACGGTCACCATCGGATGGTTGGCGGGGACGGTGAAGTGGGCTCGCGCCTGCCTCGGCGCTGGGGTCTGGGCTGTGGGTGTCTGAGTCATGGGCCGGCTCTGTGGCCTGCACATTCCTCCCGTTACAAGGCTCTCGCCGATCGACAACCTCTCGGATTACCAAGCCTACGACTCCGCACCGGCAACACCGAGGGCTTTTTCGCACAGGCTCGCGACCGGCGGGCGCGCCCGCCGGTCAGACGGGGTGGCGGAAACCGATCGTGGGGACCGCCCGGCGCAGCGGCCAGGGCCGGGCGGCGGCGGGCAGCAGCTCGTCCAGGAAGGCGTACCGCTGGAGCGCGGCCGGGTCCTGGTCGGCGAAGGTGCGGATCTGCTGCCACCAGGCGCCGATCTCCGCCCAGCCGGGCGCCGAGAGCGATCCGCCGAACTCCTGGACGGAGAGCGCCGCGGTCAGTCCGGCGAAGGCCAGCCGGTCGGCCAGCGGCCAGTCCGCCAGGGTTCCCGTGACGAAGCCCGCGACGAAGACGTCGCCCGCGCCGGTGGGGTCGAGCGCCTCGACCTCGATCGCGGGCACCTCGGCGCTCGCCCCGGTCGCCGAGTCCACCGCGTAGGCGCCCTCCGCGCCGAGTGTGACCACGGCGAGCGGCACCCGCTCGGCCAGGGCGTGGGCGGCGGCGCGGGGGCAGTCGGTGCGGGTGTAGCGCATCGCTTCCTCGGCGTTGGGCAGGAAGGCCTGGCAGTGTTCCAGGTCGGTGAGGGCGTCCAGGTCCCAGCGGCCGGTGTCGTCCCAGCCGACGTCGGCGAAGATCCGGGCGCCGTTGCGGGCCGCGATGGCGACCCAGGGCTCGCTGCGGCCGGGGGCGAGCGAGGCGACGGCGGCACGGGCGCGGGGCGGACAGCACGGGAACGCGGGTTCCCCGGCGGGGACCGCGGGGCCGGGGGCCTCGTGGCCGTGCGAGACCATCGTCCGCTCGCCCTCGTACGCCATAGAGACGGTCACCGGCGAGTGCCAGCCGGGGACGGTGTGCGACATGGACAGGTCGATGCCCTCGCCCTGTTCGAGGGCGTCCCAGCAGTACTCCCCGTAGTGGTCGTCGCCGAACGCGGCGGCCAGCGAGGTGTGCAGCCCCAGTCTCGCCAGGGCGGTCGCCATGTTGGCGACCCCGCCGGGGCTGGAGCCCATGCCGCGCGCCCAGGACTCGGTGCCGCGCACCGGGGCGCTGTCCAGGCCGGTGAAGATGATGTCGAGGAAGACCGTGCCGGTGAGGAAGACGTCGCAGTCCGGGTCCTGCGGGGCGCGCAGCCCGTCCAGTGGGTCGATACCTGGAATGTCCGCTGGAATGTCCGTGCTCACCTTGCACTCCCCGGTCGTGGCAGATCTGGCCAGTGTGCCCGATTCGTCGCCGTAACCGGAGGGTGCGCGCCGCCGACCGCGAAGGGCTTGTCAGGGCGCCTCATATGTGGGCTTCGACCTGCATAAACATGCGCTGCTACCCGGGCTTCCGGAGGGTAAACGCATATGTGACCCGGATCACACTGGGGCGGCTTTCGGTCGACTGGCCGCAGTTGATACAAATTGGCCCGCGAGCCCAGTCGGTGACAGTTACCGAAGAGTGGCCCGAATTCCTCATATTTCCCGCATTGCCCTCCCCTGCCTTCTCTGCCGCCTCAGGCATGTCCTCAGGAACGCCCATGTCCTCGCGCCCTCGCGCCGCGTGGCCCCTGGTAGCCGTGTTCACCGCCGGTTACCTCGCCGCCTATCTGCTCCCCACCATCGTCGGGCGGCTCTCCGTCTATCTGGGCCTCAGTACGGCGCAGGCCGGCCTGGTCGGCAGCGCCCTGCTGGTGAGTTCGGCGACCGCCGGGTTCACGCTGGCGGGCCGGGTCGAGACCTACGGCCCGCGGCGGCCGGCCCGGATCGGGCTGGTGCTGGCCATGGTGGGGTACGGCTGCGCCGCCCTGGCCGGGTCGGTGCCGCTGGTGGTCATGGGCGCGATGATCGGCGGCTTCGGCTCCGGCACGGCGACCGCGGTGGCCGCCGCGGGCATCGCCGCCCAGCGCGATCCGCACCGCACCTCGTCGCTCGGGCTGCTCAGCGTCTCCGCGACGGCGGGCGCCCTGTATCTGTCGATCCCGCACCTCGGCGGCGGCCACCGGCTGCCGTTCGCCTCGATCGCCGTGGTCGCGCTGCTCGTCTGGCCCGCCACGGCGCGGCTCGGCGGTGTCACGCCGGCCGGTCCGGCCGCCCCGGTCGCCGGCCGGCTGCCGCACCGCCGCTCCGGGCTGGTGCTCGCGGGCGGCATGCTCGTCTGGTCGATGGCGCAGAACGCGCTGTGGGGCGTCAGCAGCCGGATCGGGGTGGACCGGGTCGGGCTCTCCGAGGTCACCATCGGCGCGGTGTTCGCCGCCGCGCTCGGTGCGGGTCTGCTCGGAGTGATGGGCGCCGGGATGCTGGGCGCCAGGCTCGGACGGGCGGTGCCGATCGGCCTGGGCACCATGATCATCGCGGCGAGCATCGTGCTCAGCTCGTCGGCCGGGAACCTCGGCCAGTTCGCGACCGGCGAGATCCTCTGGAACACGGTCTACCCCGTGGTCCTGTCGTACCTGATCGGCCTGGCCGCTTCCCTGGACGTACGCGGCCGCTGGGCGGTCCTCGCGGGCTCCGCCTCGTCCGTCGGGGTGGCCTGCGGACCGGTCCTCGGCAGTGTGCTCTCCGAGCAGGCCGGCTACCCGGTCATGGGCCTGATCCTGGGCGCCGTGACGCTCCTGGTCGCGGCCCCGGTCACAGCCGTCGCCCTGCACACCGGTGGCCGTCCGCTGGTGCCGGGATCGGTGCGCCGCAGGGGCGGCGCCCCGGCCGCGCTGCTCGCCGTCACCACCGGAGCGGTGCCCGGCGCCGTACCCAGGCTGGGCGCGCCCGAGCAGGCCGTCACGGAGATCAGCCTGCCGGTGCGCCGCAGGCGCCCGGTCAGGACCGCGTTCCGGACGGCCGGCCCGGCGGGCGGGGCCGGTCAGTCGAACGCGTACGCCTCGACCTCGGACAGATAGCGCGCCCTGCGCTCCTCGTCGTGGTCGAGGAAGGCCGCCTCGAAGGAGTTGCGGGCCAGGGTGCGCAGCCGCTCCCGGTCCAGGGCGAGCGCCTCGTGGACGGCGTGGAAGGTGTCCCCGACGTATCCGCCGAAGTAGGCGGGGTCGTCGGAGTTCACCGTGCAGAGCAGTCCGGCGTCCATCATGGCCCGCAGCGGGTGCTCCTCCAGGGTGTCGATGGCGCGCAGCCGTACGTTGGACAGCGGGCACAGGGTGAGCGGCACCCGGTCCGCGACCAGCCGCTCCACCAGCTCCGGGTCCTCCATGCAGCGCAGTCCGTGGTCGATGCGCTCGACCCCGAGGACGTCCAGCGCCTCCCGGATGTACTCGGGCGGGCCCTCCTCGCCGGCGTGGGCGACCTTGCGCAGCCCGAGCGCCCCGGCCGCCTCGTACACCTCACGGAACTTGACGGGCGGGTGGCCGACCTCCGCCGAGTCCAGGCCGACCGCGCTGATCCGGTGCAGATACGGCTTCGCCGCCTCCAGCGTCTCCAGTGCCGACTCGGCGGATTCGTCGCGCAGGAAGCACATGATCAGCTGGGTGGAGATGCCGTGCTTCTCCTCGCTGCGGTCCAGCGCCCGGCCGAGCCCCTCGACGACGGTGCCGATCGGGACGCCGCGGGCGGTGTGCGCCTGCGGGTCGAAGAAGATCTCCGCGTGCCGGACGCCCTGCGCCGCGGCGCGGGCGAGGTAGGCGTCGGCGAGCTCCTCGAAGTCCTGTTCGGTCCGCAGCACCGCCATCAGCGCGTAGTACAGGTCGAGGAAGCTCTGCAGGTCGTCGAAGAGGTAGGCGGTGCGCAGCTCCTCGGTGTCCGCGTACGGCAGCTGAACGCCGTTGCGCGCGGCGAGCGCGAAGGCCGACTCGGGTTCGAGGGTGCCTTCGATGTGCAGGTGGAGCTCGGCTTTGGGAAGGGGCACGGGTATTTCACGCTCACAGACGGTGGTGCTGGTGTGGTGCTGATGTGGTGCTGGTGGGTTCAGAGGTGCCGGGTGGGCACGGCGATACGGCTGAGGTCCTGGGCGACGGTCAGTTCGCCCTCGAAGCCCGCCGCACGGACCTGGGTCTCGAAGACGGCCGGGTCGTCGTACCGCTGCGAGAAGTGCGTCAGCACGAGGTGCCGCACTTCCGCTTCCCGGGCCACCCGGGCCGCCTGCCCGGCGGTCAGATGGCCGTGGTCGGTGGCGAGCCGTTCGTCCTCGTCGAGGAAGGTCGACTCGATGACCAGCAGGTCGCAGCCCTCGGCGAGCACCTGCACGCCGTCGCAGAGCCTCGTGTCCATGATGAACGCGAACCGCTGGCCGCGCCTGCGCTCGGAGACGTCGTCCAGCGTGACGCCGCCGATGGCTCCCTCGCGCCGGATCCGGCCGACGTCGGGCCCCTTGATGCCGTGCTCGGCCAGTTTCCCGGGCAGCATGCGGCGCCCGTCGGGTTCGACGAGCCGGTAGCCGTACGACTCGACGGGGTGCGAGAGCCGGTGGGCACTGAGCGTGTACGCGTCGGTGGTGGCGAGCACCCCGTCGGCGGCGACCGGGGCCTCGGTCAGCTCGACGGACTCGCGGTAGGCGGTGGCGTACCGCAGCCGCTCGAAGAAGTGCTGCCCGCTCGCCGGGTAGTGCGCGGTGACCGGGTGCTGGACCTGGTCGAGGTTGATCCGCTGGATCACCCCGGCCAGGCCCAGCGAGTGGTCGCCGTGGAAGTGCGTGACGCAGATCCGGTCGATGTCGTGCGCGGCGACACCGGCCCGCAGCATCTGGCGCTGGGTGCCCTCACCGGGGTCGAAGAGGATGCCCTCGCCGTCCCAGCGCAGCAGGTAGCCGTTGTGGTTGCGGTGTCTGGTCGGGACCTGGCTGGCGGTGCCGAGGACCACGAGTTCGCGTACGGACACGGTGTGCGGGCCGCGCTAGCCGGGGGGCCACTGAAGTCCGCGGCCGCCCAGGACGTGGGCGTGCGCGTGGAAGACGGTCTGGCCGGCACCGGCGCCGGTGTTGAAGACGACCCGGTAGCCGGTGTCCACGATCTTCTCGTCGGCGGCGACCTGTCCGGCCTCACGCAGTATGTCGGCGGCGATGCCCGGCTCGGCGGCGGCGAGCGCGGCGGCGTCCGGGTGGTGGACGCGGGGGATGACGAGTACGTGCGTGGGGGCCTGCGGGTTGATGTCCCGGAAGGCGACGGTGGTCTCGGTCTCGCGGACGATGGTTGCCGGGATCTCACCCGAGACGATCTTGCAGAACAGGCAGTCGGGCTGCGGTTCTCCTGCCATGGGGAGGCTCCTCGGTAGGTGGTGACGGTGGTGGTGATCGTTGTACGGCATGCTATCGGGCCCGGAAACCAGCCCTTCCGGACCCCGAAACCCGGCCCCTCCGGCGCTCGTATCCCAGCCCCTCCGGCGCTTGAGGAGCGGGGGTCCGGGGGCAGAGCCCCCGGTTACGGGAAGGGGCGGGCAGGGGACCAGGCCCGCCGCAGGCGCACCCCACCCTCACCCGCCCCCTACGCCCCCTACGCCTCCGGCAGCCCCGGCAACTCCGGCGCCCGCTTCGCCGGCGTCCCGGCCAGCGACTCCAGCGCGATCCGGATCGCCTCGTCCAACTGCGGATCCCGGCCCGCCACATGGTCCTGCGGTGTCATCACGACCTCGACATCGGGATCGACCCCGTGGTTCTCCACGCCCCAGCCGTAGCCCTCGAACCAGAACGCGAACTTGGGCTGGGTGACCGACGTCCCGTCCACCAGCCGGTACTTGCTGTCGATGCCGACCACACCGCCCCAGGTCCGGGTGCCGACGACCGGCCCGATGCCCAGCGCCTTGATCGCGGCGTTCACGATGTCGCCGTCCGAGCCGGAGAACTCGTTGGCCACGGCGACCACGGGGCCGCGCGGCGCGTCCTGCGGGTAGCTGAACGGCCGCCTGCCGCGCGGCAGGTCCCAGCCGACGACACGACGGGCGAGCTTCTCCACGATCAGCTGCGAGGTGTGGCCGCCCCGGTTCTCCCGGACGTCCACGACCAGCCCCTCGCGGGCCACTTCGATCCGCAGGTCGCGGTGGAGCTGCGCCCAGCCCGAGCCGACCATGTCGGGGACGTGGAGGTAGCCGAGGCGTCCGCCGGAGTGCTCGTGCACGTAGGCCCGCCGGTCGGCGACCCAGGCGTGGTAGCGCAGCGCCTCCTCGTCGGCGACCGGTACGACGACGACATGGCGGGCGTTTCCGCCGTCCACCGGCGAGACGGTCAGCTCGACCGGCTTGTCCGCCGAGCCGGTGAGCAGCGGTCCGGGCCCGGTCACCGGGTCGACCGGGTGACCGTCGACGGCGATGATCGCGTCCCCGGCGCGCACCGCCACGCCGGGCGCGGCGAGCGGGGAGCGGGCGTCCGGGTCGGAGGTCTCGGACGGCAGGATCCGGTCGATCCGCCAACTGCCCTCGTCCGTACGGGAGATGTCCGCACCGAGCAGCCCCTGCCGGGACGAGTCGTCACCCCATCCGCCGGACGGCCTCACATAGGCGTGCGAGGTGCCGAGCTCCCCCTGCACCTCCCAGAGCAGGTCCATCAGGTCGTCGTGGGTGGCGACCCGCTCCAGCACCGGGCGGTAGCGGTCCAGGACCCCGCTCCAGTCGAGGCCGCCCATGTCGGAGCGCCAGTAGTTGTCCCGCATGATGCGCCCGGCCTCGTTGTACATCTGGCGCCATTCGGCGGCCGGTTCGAGGATCCGCCGGATCCGGGAGAGGTCGACGGTGACGCCGCCGTCGCTGCCGCCGTCGTCGTCATCGGCCGCGACATGGCTGTCGGACGGTACGGCGCGCAGCTTGCCCCGGGTCTGCATGACGATCCGCTTGCCGTCGCCGCTGACCGCGAAGTCCTCGACGCCGGAGGCGAGCTGCTCGCAGCGCAGCTTCTCCAGGTCGTACCGCTCCAGGACGGTCTCGGGGTGCCGGGCGTCGGGGGTGGGGCCGCTGGTGCCGAGTACCCCGGTCACCGGGTGGCTCAGCCACAGCAGCCCGTCCTTCGCGGCGCACAGCGTGGAGTAGCTGGCGGCCTCGACGGGCAGCGGCACGATCCGGTCGGCGAGCCCTTCGAGGTCGATCCGGGTGACGGGCAGCGCCGTCGGGTTGTCCTGGTCACCCTCGCCGCCGCTCTTCTCGATCGGGCGGCCGTGGCGCTGCGGTCCGAACGGGGAGGGTGTGGTGGCGGCGAGCGTCAGCAGGTGCGGGCGGCAGGCGCCGATGAACGCCAGGTCGAAGACATGGGCGTCGTAGACCGGGTCGAAGGAGCGCTCGGAGAGGAACGCGAGGTGCTTGCCGTCGCCGGTGAACGCGGGGGCGAAGTCCCGGAAGCGCAGCGGGGTGGCCTCGGTGACCGACAGATCGGCGAGGTGCGCGAGCTTGAGTTGGCTGAGCGGCTCGGGCCCGGGGTGGGACCAGGCCAGCCAGGAGGAGTCGGGCGAGAAGACGAGGCCGGAGGCTTCGCCGTGCTCGCTGCGGTCCACCTCGTGGACCTCGCCGCTCTCCCGCTCGACGATCAGGATCCGCCCGTCGTGCGCGGCGACGGCGAACCGGCTGCCGTCGGGGGCCGGGGTCAGGTCGAGGACCCGGCCGATACGGCCTGCGGCGAGGCGGCGCGGCACGGCGCCGGGGGCGGTTCCGGTGGCGGGCGCGCACTCCAGGGCGTCGTCGCCCTCGGCGTCGGTGACCCAGACGACGTGCTGGTCGCCGTCGGCCTGGAAGGTGCGGGGCAGCCGGGCCCGTACGCCCGGTTCGACGGCGAGCGCGCGGGCCGGGCCCCCGCTGTGGGTGACCCAGTGGACGGCGCCGCGCGTCCCGACGGCGCTGCCCCGGCCGGTGCGGTCCGGGGACGCGGCGTCGAGGTGGCTGCCGGCGTGCACGTGGTGCGGCTGGAGGTCGGCGCGCTGGCCGCCGAGCCGGATGTCGACGCGGCGGGGCCCGTCGCCCGCGAGGTCGTCCAGCAGCCAGAGTTCACCGGCCGAGGCATAGGCGACGCGGGTGCCGTCGGTGGACGCGTGGCGGGCGTAGAAGCCCTCGATTCCGGTGTGGCGGCGCAGGTCGGTGCCGTCGGGGAGCGAGGAGTAGACCGCGCCGACGCCTTCGTGGTCGGAGAGGAAGGCCACCCGCTCGCCCACCCACATCGGGCATTCGATGTTCCCGTCGAGGTCGCCGTGGAGCCGTACGAACTCCGCCGGGCCGTCCGCCGGGGACTCCTGCTCGATCCACAGCTTGCCCGCCGTGCCGCCCCGGTAGCGCTTCCATGCGGCGGCCTCGCGCCCCATGGTGACCGAGAGCAGCAGGACCCGGCCGCCGGGCCCGTACGCGACCGAGCCGACCGGCCCGTACGGCAGGGTCCGGGCGGGTCCGCCGTCGACGGGGACGGCCCTGGCCCAGGTACGCCGGAGCGATGCCTGTCCCTGGGAGCTGACGACCAGCACCTCGCCCTCGGGCGTCCAGCCGTGCACGGCGGTCCGTGCGTCGCCCCAGTGGGTGAGCCGCTGGGCGGGGCCGCCGTCGGCCGGTGCGATGTGCACCTCCGGGGCCCCGTCCCGGGTGGTCGTCCAGGCGACCCGGGTTCCGTCGGGCGATATCCGGGGGCCGGCGACCGGCCGGTTGTCGGCGCAGACGCGCCAGGCTCGGCCGCCGTCCAACGGCGCCAGCCAGACATCGTCCTCGGCGGTGAAGGCGATCGAATCGCCCTGGACATGGGGGTATCTGAGGTAGGCAGACTGCGTCACACCGGTCACCCTAGGTCGCGGTCCCGTTCCGCGTAAGCGGGTTGGCCGGAGTTCGACGGGCCGCCGGGGCGGACCGGTTCACTTGCCCATGGGCGTCTCGGTCACCGTCACCGTGACGGTGACCACCGGCCCGGGGCCGCCGGCCGGTGGCGGGTTCACCACCGCGGTCGACGGGGCGGCGTCGCAGTTGCCGAGCACATCCGCCCGGAAGACCGACTTCCCGCCCGTCTTCGCGGTCAGGTCCCCCCGCACACACCGGCCGCCCAGCTCCTGGGTCACCTTGCCGGTGAGGGTGATGGCCTCGCCCTGTCCGGTCTTGCCGGTGCAGTCGACGTCCGCGATCCGGCGCACGGACGCCGAGGGCTGCGCGCCCCCGGCCCGGTCCCCGTCGACACCGGCCGTGCAGTTCAGCCACTGCACGTCGACCCCGTTGCGTTCCAGTGCGCCGGTGCCGACCCGGTCGGTGGTCACGGCGATGGACGCGGAGTTCAGCCCGCCCTGGGGGTCACAGGCGGCAGCTCCCGCGACCGCCGCGACCACGAGTGCGGACGCGGCCAGAAAGCGCCGTTCTCTTCCCTGACCCCATGCCCTTGATGTCCCCATACGGGCAGCTTCCCACCGTTGCACCACCGCGCGGTAGACGGCGTGCGGGGACAACCGGGGTGGCGCCGGAGCACAAGCGGGGGCTCACGACCAGCGGCCGGTGCGCCCCAACAGCGGTGCGATCGGACTCACGACCAACAGCCCGTGCGCCCCAACAGCAATGCGATCGGACTCACGACCAGCGGCCGGTGCGCCCCAGCAGCAATGCGGTCGCCGCCGTGCCCGCCGTGGAGGTGCGCAGCACGCTCGCGCCGAGCCGGCAGGTCCGGGCGCCCGCCGCGGTGAAGGCCGCCAGTTCGTCCGGCGACACCCCGCCCTCGGGGCCGACGACGAGCACGATCTCGCCCTCGGCGGGGAGCGGGACGGAGGCCAGCGGCTCGCTGTCGTGCTCCCGGTCCTCGTGCAGGACGGCGGCGAAGTCCGCCGCGGCGACCAGCGCGGCCGCCTGTTTGGTGGTCATCGCGTCGGCCACCTCGGGGAAGCGCACCCGGCGGGACTGCTTGCCCGCCTCCCGGGCGGTGTTGCGCCATTTCGCCAGGGACTTGAGGCCCCGGTCGCCCTTCCACTGCGTGATGCAGCGCGACGCCTGCCAGGGCACGATCGCGTCCACGCCGGTCTCCGTCATCGTCTCGACGGCGACCTCGCCCCGGTCGCCCTTGGGCAGGGCCTGGACGACGGTGATGCGGGGGGCGGGGCGGGGCTCCTCCAGGATCTCGGTCAGGCCGGTGACGACGAGCCGGTCCTTGCCCTCCGCGGCCGAGACGACGCCGTTCGCCCAGTGGCCGCGCCCGTCGGTGAGCACGACGGCCTCACCGGCGCGCAGCCGCTTCACCGACACGGCGTGCCGACCCTCGGGCCCCTCCAGGACGAACTCGGGCCCGCCGGGGACCTGTTCGACGACGAAGACCGGTGCGGTCACTGCGTACTCCCTGTGCTCACTGCCGTCCGTGCGGCGTCCAGTTCTTCGGCGAGCAGCCTGACCAGCGGGCCGGCCGGCAGCTCGCGTGCCATCCGGTGCCCCTGGCCCGCCCACAGGGCCATGCCCTGCGCGTCCCCGGCCTTCGCCGCCGCCTTGCGCAGCCCGGCGGTCAGATAGTGCACCTGCGGGTAGGCGGCGGGGGCGTACGGGCCGTGCTCGCGCATGAAGCGGTTGACCAGGCCGCGGGCCGGGCGGCCTGAGAACGCCCGGGTCAGGGCGGTCCGTACGAACAGCGGATTGGTCAGCGCCTGCTTGTGCAGCAGACTCGCCCCGGACTCGGGGCAGATGAGGAACGCCGTGCCGAGCTGCGCCGCCTCCGCGCCCGCGGCCAGCACCGCGGCGATCTGGGATCCGCGCATCAGCCCGCCGGTGGCGACGATCGGTATCTGCACGGTCTCGCGGACCTGCGACACCAGCGAGAGCAGCCCGATTCCGGCGCCGTCGGTCTGCGGGTCGTCGCGGTGGGTGGACTGGTGGCCGCCCGCCTCGACGCCCTGGACGCAGACCGCGTCGGCGCCCGCCCACTGGGCGGTCTGGGCCTCCTCGGGCGTGGTGACCGTCACGACGGTGTACGTGCCGACGCCGGCGAACGCGTCGAGGGTGTCGCGGGTCGGGCAGCCGAAGGTGAACGAGACGGCCGGGACCGGGTCGTCCAGGAGTATGGCCAGCTTGGCGTCGTAGCCGTCGTCGCCGCTGGAGTCCGGGTCGCCGAGCGGGGTCTCGTACCAGGCGGCCTCGCCCGCGAGCTGGTGCCGGTACACCTCGACTGCGCTCGGGTCGGCGAGTCCCGGCTGCGGCATGAAGAGATTGACGCCGAAGGGCCGGCCGGTCAGCCCGCGCAGCTGTTTGATCTCGTTGTACATGCCGTCCGCCGTCTTGTACCCGGCGGCGAGAAAACCGAGCCCGCCCGCCTCGGAGACGGCCGCGACGAGCTGGGGACAGGACGTGCCCCCCGCCATCGGGGCCTGCACGATCGGATACCGGCAGAGATCGGTCAACGCGGATGACATGACCGCATCGTGTCACGTCCCGGGCCGCCCGGGACGCCCGGCCCGGGGTCCGCTTTGTACTCAAACGCCGGACGGGTCGGAACTCAAACGCCGGACGGTCCCGTCGAGCGGGTCCGTCCGGCGTCCGGGAACGGCTTGCGGGGTTGGTCAGCGGCCGTTGAAGGCGTCCTTCAGCCGGGAGAACAGCCCCTGCTGGCCGGGCTGGAACTGGCCGGTGGGCCGCTCCTCGCCGCGCATCTTCGCCAGCTCGCGCAGCAGTCGCTCCTGCTCCGGTTCCATCTTCGTCGGGGTCATCACCTCGACGTGCACGATCAGGTCGCCGCGCCCGCCGCCCCGCAGATGCGTGATGCCGCGGCCGTGCAGCGGGACCGACTGGCCGGACTGGGTGCCCGGCCGGATGTCGACCTCCTCCAGGCCGTCGAGCGTCTCCAGCGGCACCTTGGTGCCGAGCGCGCCCGCCGTCATGGGGATGGTGACCGTGCAGTGCAGGTCGTCGCCGCGGCGCTGGAACACCGCGTGCGAGAGCTCGTGGATCTCCACGTACAGATCGCCGGCCGGGCCGCCGCCGGGGCCGACCTCGCCCTCACCCGCGAGCTGGATGCGGGTGCCGTTGTCGACTCCGGCGGGGATCTTCACGGTGAGCGTGCGCCGCGAGCGGATGCGGCCGTCGCCGGCGCACTCCGGGCACGGGGTCGGCACGACCGTGCCGAAGCCCTGGCACTGCGGGCAGGGCCGCGAGGTCATGACCTGGCCGAGGAAGGACCGGGTGACCTGGGAGACCTCGCCGCGGCCGCGGCACATGTCACAGGTCTGCGCGGAGGTGCCGGGGGCGGCCCCCTCGCCGCTGCAGGTCGTGCAGACGACTGCCGTGTCGACCTGGATGTCCTTGGTGGTGCCGAACGCCGCCTCGGCGAGATCGATCTCCAGCCGGATCATCGCGTCCTGGCCGCGCCGGGTGCGCGAACGGGGTCCGCGCTGCGACGACGTGCCGAAGAACGCGTCCATGATGTCGGAGAAGTTGCCGAAGCCGCCCTGTCCGAATCCGCCCGCGCCACCGCCGCCGGAGGCGGACAGCGGGTCGCCGCCGAGGTCGTAGACCTGCTTCTTCTGCGGGTCCGACAGCACCTCGTAGGCGGCGTTGATCTCCTTGAACCGCTCCTGGGTCTTCGGATCGGGGTTCACATCCGGGTGCAGCTCGCGGGCGAGCCGACGGAATGCCTTCTTGATCTCGTCCTGAGATGCGTCGCGGCGCACGCCGAGTACGGCGTAGTAGTCCGTGGCCACTTACGACTCCGCCAGGATCTGTCCGACGTAACGTGCCACTGCGCGTACCGCTCCCATCGTTCCGGGGTAGTCCATGCGGGTCGGTCCGACCACGCCGAGTTTGGCGACTGCCTCGTCGCCCGAACCGTAGCCGACCGCGACGACGGACGTGGAGTTGAGCCCCTCGTGGGCGTTCTCGTGCCCGATACGTACGGTCATGCCCGAGTCCTTGGCCTCGCCGAGCAGCTTCAGCAGCACGACCTGCTCCTCCAGTGCCTCCAGCACCGGCCGGATCATCACCGGGAAGTCGTGTCCGAAGCGGGTGAGGTTGGAGGTGCCGCCGATCATCAGCCGCTCCTCCGTCTCCTCGACGAGGGTTTCGAGCAGGGTGGAGAGCACGGTGGACACGGTTCCCCGGTCCTCGCTCTCGAAGGATTCCGGCAGGTCCTGCACCAGCTGCGGGACGTCCGCGAAGCGGCGTCCGACGACCCGGCTGTTGAGCCGGGCCCGCAGATCGGCGAGAGAGGTCTCGCCGAACGGGGCAGGGCAGTCGATCATGCGCTGTTCGACCCGGCCGGTGTCCGTGATGAGCACGAGCATCAGCCGGGCGGCGGCCAGCGAGAGCAGCTCCACGTGCCGGACCGTCGACCGGGTCAGCGAGGGGTACTGCACGATGGCGACCTGCCGGGTCAGCTGCGCGAGCAGCCGTACGGTGCGGCCCACGACGTCGTCGAGGTCGACCGCGCCGTCGAGGAAATTGTGGATGGCGCGGCGCTCCGGCGACGAGAGGGGCTTGACCCCCGCGAGCCTGTCGACGAAGAGCCGGTAGCCCTTGTCCGTCGGGATGCGTCCCGCGCTGGTGTGGGGCTGGGCGATGAAGCCCTCGTCCTCCAGCACCGCCATGTCGTTGCGGACGGTCGCCGGGGAGACCCCCAGCTTGTGCCGCTCGGTGAGCGCCTTGGAGCCGACGGGCTCCTCCGTGCCGACATAGTCCTGGACGATGGCGCGAAGCACTTCGAGTCTGCGTTCGCTGAGCATCGCGCACACCTCCAGCTGTGTTCCTCGTTGGTTCTCGGGTCGTTCCCGTTTCTCTGCCCAGGAATCCGCCTGGCACTCTGTCATCGCGAGTGCCAGCAACCCCCCGGCCAGTGTACGGCGGCCGAGTGGGGACCTAGCAAGGGCGACCGGCCACGCTACCGCGAGACCTCCCAGGTGGTTTGCCGATAGCGTCACGGTATGGACGCCTCTTGGGAAGAGTTCGGCTGGGAACGACTCGGTCACGGAGTGGGCCGGCGGCGCCTTCCCGGGTGGGACGCGACGGTGGCACTGGTGGCCGGAACGGACGGCGTGCTCCTCTACGACACCGGATCGACGCTCCGTGAGGGCGCCGAGGTGCGGGCCCAGGCGCAGGCTCTGCTCGGCCGGAGGGTGACGCATATCGCACTCAGCCATCCCCATTTCGACCATGTGCTGGGCACCGCCGCGTTCTCCGGCGCCCAGGTGTACGGGGCGGTCGGCATGACCGCGCTGCTGAAGGACGGGGCGGACGAGCTGCACACCTCGGCCGTGCGCCACGGGGTCGGCGAGCACGACGCGGCAGAGGCCGTGGACGCGCTGGTCGCGCCGCGGCACGAGGTGTGCGGCGAGTGGACGGTCGACCTGGGCGGCGGGCGCGAGGTGCTGCTGGCCGACGTGGGCCCCGCGCACAGCGGCCACGACCTGGTGGCGGTGGTCCCCGGCTCCCCCGCGGTCGTGTTCTGCGGGGACCTGGTCGAGGAGTCCGGCGAACCGCAGGCGGGCCGGGACGCCTTCCCGTCCCGCTGGCCGGCCTCGCTGGACCGGCTGCTGGCGCTGGGCGGCGAGGACGCGGTGTACGTGCCGGGGCACGGGGCGGTGGTGGACGCGGCGTTCGTACGCGATCAGCGCGAACAACTGGCCGTGCGCTTCGGCGTGTCGTGACCGGCCCCGGTCCACCGGACAGGCCCTCGCCGTCCTATCGTCGTCCGATGCGCAGCTACCAGCCGGACCTGACCCCGCCGTGGAAGAGGTCCGCCCCCGTTCCCGAGGTCCCCGCCGAAGCCGATCTGGTCGTGGAGGAGATCTCCACCGGATACTGCGGTGCGGTGATCCGCTGTGAGAAGACGGCCCAGGGTCCGACGGTGACCCTGGAGGACCGCTTCGGCAAGCACCGGGTGTTCCCGATGGAACCGCGCGGCTTCCTGCTGGAGGGCCGGGTGGTCACCCTCGTACGCCCCTCGGCCGCCGCTGCGGTGCGCCCCGCGCGCACGGCCTCGGGTTCGGTCGCGGTCCCCGGCGCGCGTGCCCGGGTCGCGCGGGCGGGCCGGATCTACGTGGAGGGCCGGCACGACGCGGAGCTGGTCGAGCGGGTCTGGGGCGACGACCTGCGGATCGAGGGCGTGGTCGTCGAGTACCTGGAGGGCGTCGACGACCTCCCCGCCGTCGTGCGCGAGTTCTCCCCCGGCCCGGACGCCAGGCTGGGCGTCCTGGTCGACCACCTGGTCCCCGGCTCCAAGGAGTCCCGGATCGCCGATCAGGTCACGGACGAGAACGTACTGGTGGTCGGCCACCCGTACATCGACGTGTGGGAGGCCGTGAAGCCGTCCTCCGTGGGCATCACGGCCTGGCCGGTGGTGCCGCGCGGCCAGGACTGGAAGACGGGCGTGTGCCGCGCCCTGGGCTGGCCGGAGAACACCGGCGCGGCCTGGCAGCACATCCTGTCCAAGGTCCACTCGTACCGCGACCTGGAACCGGCTCTGCTGGGCTCGGTGGAACACCTGATCGACTTCGTGACGGCGCCGGCGGAGTAGCCCTCCGGCAGCCCCTCCGGCCGCCCTCTGCCTCTCCGGCGGACACCATCCCCCCGTCCCCCGGCAGACACCATCCCAGCCCCTCCGGCGATTGAGGAGCGGGGGTCCGGGGGCAGAGCCCCCGGTTACGGGAAGGGGCGGGCAAGGGGACCAGGCCCGCCGCAGGCGCACCCCACCCCACCGCACCGCCCCGGCACCCGCCCCCGCACCTCAGTCCACCAGATCCCGCACCACCGCGTCCGCCAGCAACCGCCCCCGCAAGGTCAGGACCGCCCGCCCCCGCTCGTACGGCCCCGGCTCCAGGAGCCCGTCCGCCAGAGCGCGGCGGGACGCGGCCAGCCCGGCCGGAGCCAGGATGCCGAGCGGGCACCCGTCCTGGAGCCGGAGCTCCAGCAGGATCCGCTCCACCCGCCGGTCCTCCTCGGAGAGGACCTCGCGCCCGGCCCCGGGCGAGCGCCCCTCGGCCAGCGCCTGCGCGTACGCGCCCGGATGCTTCACGTTCCACCAGCGCACCCCGCCGACGTGGCTGTGCGCCCCCGGCCCGGCGCCCCACCAGTCGGCGCCGCGCCAGTACAGCTCGTTGTGCAGGCAGCGGCCCTCCGGCGTACGGGCCCAGTTCGACACCTCGTACCAGGAGAAGCCCGCCGCGGCCATCGCCTCGTCCGCGATCAGATACCGGTCCGCGTGGGCGTCGTCGTCGGTCATCGGGATCTCGCCGCGCCGGATCCGGCGGGCCAGCTGCGTGCCCTCCTCGACGATCAGCGCGTACGCCGACACATGGTCCGGCCCCGCCCCGATCGCCGCGTCCAGCGAGGCCCGCCAGTCGTCGTCGGACTCCCCCGGCGTGCCGTAGATCAGGTCGAGGTTGACGTGCTCGAAGCCCGCCCGGCGGGCCTCGGCGACACAGGCCTCGGGCCGCCCCGGCGTGTGCGTACGGTCGAGGATCTTCAGCACGTGCTGCCGGGCGCTCTGCATTCCGAAGGAGATCCGGTTGAAGCCGCCCTCCCGCAGTTCCGCGAGATACGCCGGGCCGACGGACTCCGGATTGGCCTCGGTGGTGATCTCGGCGTCGTCCGCGAGCCCGAACTCCTCCCGGACCGCCCCCAGCATCCGGACCAGGTCGGAGGCCGCCAGCAGGGTCGGCGTACCGCCGCCGACGAAGACCGTGCGGACCGGCCGGGGGTCGTCCCCGAGGACCTTGCGGGCCTGGCGGACCTCGCCGATCAGGTGGGTCGCGTAGTTGTCCCGGGAGGCCAGCGCGCCGCCGGAACCGCGCAGCTCGGTCGCGGTGTAGGTGTTGAAGTCGCAGTAGCCGCAGCGGGTCGCGCAGTACGGCACGTGCAGGTAGAAGCCGAGCGGCCGGTCGGCGGCGCCTTCCAGGGCATGGCGGGGCAGCGCCCCGTCGTCGGGTACGGGTTCACCATCGGGCAGTACGGAAGGCATACCGTCCATTGTCGCTCGCCGCCGGGAGCCTCCCGGACATGCCCATGATCACGGACGCCGGCCGCCCCGAACACGTACCGCCTCACCCCGCCTGGAGCACCAGCAGCGCCAGATCGTCGTCCGGCGGCCGCTCGGCGAATTCATGGACCGCCCGCTTGATCCGGTCCGCGATCCCGTCCGCCGACAGACCGGAACAGCCGGCCAGCGCCCGGGACAGTCCGTCCCCGTCGTCGAACATCAGCGTCCCGGAGCGCCGCTCCGTCACACCGTCCGTGACGCACAGCAGGCTGTCGCCGGGCGCCAGCTCGAAGCACTGGCTCTCGTACGCGACGTCGTCGAAGATCCCGAGCAGCATCTGCGGCTCGGCGGCCGGACGCACCTCGCCGTCGGGCCGCAGCAGCAGCGGCAGCGGGTGGCCGGCGCTGGCCAGGGTGCAGCGCACGCCGCCGCCGGGCAGCGGTACGAGTTCTCCGTACAGCAGGGACAGGAAGCGGGACTGCCCGGTGTCCGCGGTCTGCTGACCTCCTGCGGCCGCCACCATGAGCGCGGCCGCCTCGGCGGCCTCCATCGCGTCGTCGAGGAGCAGCCGGTTGAGCCGGTCGAGGACCTCGCCGACTCCGAAGCCCTCGCGGGCCAGCAGCCGCAGCCAGGGGCGGGCGAGGCCGGTGACGACGGCGGCCTCCGGGCCGCTGCCCTGCACATCGCCGAGGACGAAGCACCAGCGGTCGCCGGGGCACGGGAAGATGTCGTAGAAGTCGCCGCCGACGACGCCGTCGTCACTGGGTTCGTACACCAGTGAGCTGGTGACGCCGGGTATGTCGGCGACCTTGCCGGGCAGCAGGGCCCGCTGCAGGATGCGGCTGATGGTGGCCTGCCGGGTGTACTCGCGGGCGGCGCCGACGGCGAGGCCGACCCGGCGTACGAAGTCCTCGATGAGCGCGGTCACCTCGTCGGGGACGCGGGCGAGGCCCTCCCGGCCGAGGAGTACGGCGCCGAGGTTCCGGCCGCCGGAGGTGATCCGGTAGGCGAGGACGGACGCGGCGGGCTCGTCGGCCTTCTCGCCGTCCTCCTCCTCTCCGCCGGGCCACGGCATGGAGACGGGTCCGGTCCCGACCCGTTCGGGAAGCCGGATCGGGCCCTGTTCCAGCAGGGTGCGCAGCTGCCCGGTCTCGGCCTCGTCCCGGTGCCAGACGCTGGCGAGCCGGGGGACGGCGGAGGGGCCGCCGTTCTCGGGTTCCAGCCAGATCGCGCACCAGTCGGCGAGTCTGGGAACCAGTAACTGCCCGGAGAGCGCCGCCACGATGTCCTCGTCGAGCTGGCCGGCGAGCAGGTCCGAGGCCTCGGCGAGGAAGGAGAGCGCGCCGCGGCCGGCCCAGTCCGCGTCGTCGCGCAGCGCGCGCCGGGCGTTGGGTGCGAGCAGTTCGGCGGCGCGGAGCCCCTGCTGGAAGCCGGGCTCGGCGGCCGCTTCCGGGAACGGGTTCCAGTCGTCCACGGGGAGCCTGGCCCAGACGGTCTTGAGGCCGGTGCGGTAGGTGATGCCCCAGCGTTCGGCGAGGGTGCCGACGAGCTGGAGCCCGCGACCGTACTCGGCGGGCTCGTCAGGTCCGACGAGGCTGGTGCCCTCCGCGGCGTCGGCCGCGCTTCCGGACTCCGGGCGGTCGCTGCGCACGGCGCGGGCGGGGTGGTGGTCGGAGACCTCCACCACCAGGGCCGCCACCTCGCCCTCGGTGGCCTCCTCCAGCCGGGCGAGCACCTCCACGTTGGTCCCGGCGTGCACGACCGCGTTGGTGACCAGCTCGCTGACGACGACCTCCGCGTCGTCGGCCACCCGCTCGCTGAAGCCCACGGCCGCCGGCAGCCCCAGCCCGGCCCACTCACCGAGGGCGGCCCGGACGAACCGGCGGGCGGCGGAGGGGGCGAGGAGGTTCCCGGGCAGGGACGTATGGGCGACCGGCCGCGCGTCCGCACGGCCTGCGGGATCACCGGGACGCTCGGCGATGTCCCGCTGCAAGGGAATGGGCCCCACGGTGCGGCTCCTGACCTGTTCTCGCTCTGTCTGTTCTCGTTGCTGTCTGTCTGTTCTCGTTGGGCGGCGCTGGCGACACCGACAGAGTGACAGATGGACCATGCCCATAAGCAGCGAGTTGCCGAAGTGAGCGGAGAAAATGAGCGGGGAACGGGCAGGAGCGGCCGCACCGTGCGGCCGGTCCGCGAGGAGCTGTCTATGCCTCGCGGCTTCCCGCGTACATGTCGTCGATGAGGCCCTGGTACGCGCGCTCGACGACGGGCCGCTTCAGCTTGAGGCTGGGCGTCAGCTCGCCGTGCTCGATGTCCAGGTCGCGGGGCAGCAGCCGGAACTTCTTGATGGTCTGCCAGCGCTGCAGTCCCTCGTTGAGCCGCTTCACGTAGCCCTCGATGAGCTCGACGGCCTGCGGGGAGGCCACCACTTCGGCGTACGGCTTCCCGCCCAGGCCGTTCTCGGCGGCCCAGCCGAGGATGGTCGGCTCGTCGAGTGCGATCAGGGCGGTGCAGAAGTTTCGGTCCGCGCCGTGCACCAGGATGTTGGAGACGAACGGGCAGACCGCCTTGAACTGTCCCTCGACCTCCGCCGGGGCGATGTACTTGCCGCCGGACGTCTTGATCAGGTCCTTCTTGCGGTCGGTGATCCGGAGGTAGCCGTCCACGGACAGTTCGCCGATGTCGCCGGTGTGGAACCAGCCGTCCGACTCCAGCACCTCGGCGGTCTTCTCCGGCTGCCCGTGGTAGCCCTGCATGATCCCGGGGCCGCGCAGCAGGATCTCGCCGTCGTCCGCGATCCGTACCTCGGTGCCGGGGAGCGGCTTGCCGACGGTGCCGGTGCGGTAGGCCTCGCCCGGGTTGACGAAGGAGGCGGCGCTGGACTCGGTGAGACCGTAGCCCTCCAGGATGTGGATCCCGGCGCCCGCGAAGAAGAGACCGATGTCGGGGGCGAGCGCCGCGGAGCCGGAGATGCAGGCGCGCAGCCGGCCGCCGAAGGCCTCGCGGATCTTGGCGAAGACCAGGGTGTCGGCGACCTTGTGCTTGGCGCCGAGGGCGAAGGGGACGGAGGCCGTGCCGGTGCGCCGGAAGTTGTCCTGCGAGACCGTCGCGTACTCGCGGGCGACCCCGGCCGCCCACTGGAAGATCTTGTACTTGGCCCCGCCGCCGGCCCGTGCCTTGGCGGCGACACCGTTGTAGACCTTCTCGAAGATGCGGGGGACGGCGGCCATGTATGTCGGCTGGACCACCGGCAGATTCTCGATGATCTTGTCTACCCGGCCGTCGATGGCGGTGACGTGGCCGACCTCGATCTGGCCGGAGGTGAGGACCTTGCCGAAGACATGCGCGAGCGGCAGCCAGAGGTACTGCACGTCTTCCGGGGTGATGAGGCCGGTCGCCACGGTGGCCTTGGCCATGTACGACCAGTTGTCGTGCGGCAGGCGCACACCCTTGGGGCGGCCGGTGGTGCCCGAGGTGTAGATCAGGGTGGCGAGCTGGTCGGCCGTGATGGCGGCGACCCGCTCCTTGATCGCCTCGGGGTGCTTCGCCAGGTGCTCGGCGCCGCGGGCCTCCAGCTCGGCGAGGGTGAGCACCCAGCCCTCGGGGTCGCCCTCGGCGGGGCCGGCACCCTCGGGGTCGATGACGACGACATGGGCGAGGTCCGGCAGTTCGGCACGGCGCTCGCGGGCCTTGGCCAGCTGGGCGGCGTCCTCGGCGATGAGCACCCGGCTCCCGGAGTCGGAGAGGATGAACGCCGACTCCTCCGCGTTGGTCGACGGGTAGATCGTGGTGGTGGCGGCACCCGCGCACATCACACCGAGGTCGACGAGGACCCATTCCACCCGCGTGCTCGCCGCGAGCGCGATCCGCTCCTCCGGCTGCACGCCCAGACCGATGAGTCCGGCGGCTACGGCGTAGACCCGCTCGGCGGCCTGCGCCCAGCTCAGCGACTTCCACTCGTCGGGTCCGTGGCCGGCGGCCGGGACGGGGTAGCGGTACGCCTCCCCGTCCGGGGTGGCCGCCACGCGGTCGATGAAGAGGTTCGCCACGGAGGGCGGTCGGTTCTCGATCAAGGTCAGTGTGTCGCTCACGACGTCCTCCGGGCCTGCGGCAGTGCTTCACGACCGGCTGCTGATGGCTGCTGATGGCTGCTGTGTACCGCTTGTTCCTGTGCCTGTTCCTGCGTACGTCCGTCTGCTCGTCCTGCTCGGGGACCCGCCTTGTTTAACTGGCGAGTAACTACGAAGCCGTGATCAGGGTAGAGCGCCCGCGTCCACCGCGTAAGAGGCAACGGGCCGCCGCTTCATAACAAACGGGCCCCCATGTCGCGGGGTGGCGCGACACGGGGGCCCGTAGGGCTGTCACCGGGGAGTGGCGGGCTACTTCTTGCCCTTGCCCTCGCCGCCGGACTCGTCCGTCGACAGCACGGCGATGAAGGCCTCCTGCGGCACCTCCACGTTGCCGACCATCTTCATCCGCTTCTTGCCTTCCTTCTGCTTCTCCAGCAACTTCCGCTTACGGGAGATGTCACCGCCGTAGCACTTGGCGAGGACGTCCTTGCGGATGGCGCGGACGGTCTCACGGGCGATGACCCGGGAGCCGATGGCGGCCTGGATCGGCACCTCGAAGTTCTGCCGCGGGATCAGCTCGCGCAGCTTGGCGACCAGCCGGACGCCGTACGCGTACGCCTTGTCCTTGTGGGTGACCGCGGAGAACGCGTCGACCTTGTCGCCGTGCAGCAGGATGTCGACCTTGACGAGCTGGGCGGTCTGCTCGCCGGTGGGCTCGTAGTCGAGCGAGGCGTAGCCCCGGGTCTTGGACTTCAGCTGGTCGAAGAAGTCGAAGACGATCTCGGCGAGCGGCAGGGTGTAGCGGATCTCGACCCGGTCCTCGGAGAGGTAGTCCATGCCGAGCAGGGTGCCGCGCCGCTGCTGGCAGAGCTCCATGATCGCGCCGATGAACTCGCTCGGGGCCAGGACCGTGGCGCGCACGACGGGCTCGTGCACCTTGTCGATCTTGCCCTCGGGGAATTCGCTCGGGTTGGTGACGGTGTGCTCGGTGCCGTCCTCCATGTCGACGCGGTAGACCACGTTGGGGGCGGTGGCGATGAGTTCGAGGCCGAATTCGCGCTCCAGCCGCTCCCGGATCACGTCGAGGTGGAGCAGTCCGAGGAAGCCGACGCGGAAGCCGAAGCCGAGGGCCGCGGAGGTCTCCGGCTCGTACACCAGGGCGGCGTCGTTGAGCTGGAGCTTGTCCAGCGCCTCGCGCAGGTCCGGGTAGTCCGATCCGTCCAGCGGGTACAGCCCCGAGAACACCATCGGCTTGGGGTCCTTGTAGCCGCCCAGCGCCTCGGTCGCGCCCTTGTGCAGGGAGGTGATGGTGTCACCGACCTTGGACTGCCGGACGTCCTTCACACCGGTGATGATGTAGCCGACCTCGCCCACGCCGAGGCCGTCGGCCGGGGTCATCTCCGGGGAGGAGACCCCGATCTCCAGCAGCTCATGGGTGGCGCCGGTGGACATCATCCGGATGCGCTCGCGCTTGTTGAGCTGGCCGTCGACCACCCGGACGTACGTGACGACGCCGCGGTACGAGTCGTAGACCGAGTCGAAGATCATCGCGCGGGCGGGGGCGTCCGCCCGGCCGACCGGGGCCGGGACGTCCCTGACCACCCGGTCGAGCAGCGCGTCCACGCCGACGCCGGTCTTCGCGGAGACCTTGAGCACGTCCTCCGGCTGGCAGCCGATGAGGTTGGCCAGCTCCTCGGAGAACTTCTCGGGCTGCGCGGCCGGCAGGTCGATCTTGTTGAGCACCGGGACGATGGTGAGGTCGTTCTCCATCGCCAGATAGAGGTTGGCCAAGGTCTGGGCCTCGATGCCCTGCGCGGCGTCGACCAGCAGGACCGTGCCCTCGCAGGCGGCGAGCGAACGGGAGACCTCGTAGGTGAAGTCCACGTGGCCCGGGGTGTCGATCATGTTGAGGACATGGGTGCTGCCCTGGCCCTCGCCCGTGGTGGGCGCCCAGGGCAGCCGCACCGCCTGGGACTTGATGGTGATGCCGCGCTCGCGCTCGATGTCCATCCGGTCGAGGTACTGAGCACGCATCTGCCGCTGGTCGACCACACCGGTCAGCTGGAGCATCCGGTCGGCAAGGGTCGACTTGCCGTGGTCGATGTGCGCGATGATGCAGAAGTTGCGGATCAGCGCCGGGTCGGTACGGCTCGGCTCGGGCACGTTGGTAGGAGTCGCGGGCACGCAGGGTCCTGATTCTTGAGACGCCGAACGCCGTGTCTCGGGTCGATGTCGGGTCGGTCGGATCGATACGTAGCCTCCATCGTCCCATGGTTGTGGGGCGGAGACCGGTTTGGGCCGGTCGGAGTGGGGCTGGTACCGTTGACAGCTGTGCCTCGCGACTCTCTCAGGCCGTGGGGCGCACATCGAAGATCCAACGAACCTGAAAAGGCTCTTTCGTGGCGAACATCAAGTCCCAGATCAAGCGGAACAAGACGAACGAGAAGGCGCGCCTGCGCAACAAGGCCGTCAAGTCCTCGCTCAAGACCGCTATCCGCAAGGCCCGTGAGGCTGCCGCCGCCGGTGACGTCGAGAAGGCCACCTCGGCCGCTCGCGACGCCTCCCGCGCGCTCGACAAGGCCGTCTCGAAGGGTGTCATCCACAAGAACGCCGCCGCCAACAAGAAGTCGGCGCTGGCCTCCAAGGTTGCCTCCCTCCAGGGCTGAGCATTCTGATGTGATCGCCGGGACGGACCCAGCGGGCCCTCTCTCCCGTTCCTGACCGGCACCCCGCGCCGCACACCGAACCTGCGTTCGCCACGCGGGTGCGGCGCACCAAAGCTTGAACCGAAGGCCCCGGCCTCAGCTCTCCCCAGAGCTATGACCGGGGCCTTCGGCGTGCGCGGACGGGGCTGTGCTTGGCCGGGGTTCGGGGACGGGGAGGGGCGGGGTTCGGGGTCGGGGTCCGAGGACGGGGTTCGGTTCGAGCACCGGCCGTCCCGTCCCGCGCTCAGCGTCCCGACCGCGCCGCCCGCGCAATCGCGACCACGGCCTTCTCCAGGGCGTACTCCGGGTCGTCGCCGCCGCCCTTGACTCCCGCGTCGGCCTCCGCGACCGCGCGCAGCGCGACGGCCACCCCGTCCGGCGTCCAGCCACGCATCTGCTGCCGCACCCGGTCGATCTTCCACGGCGGCATGCCCAGCTCACGGGCGAGGTCGGCGGGCCGGCCGCCACGGGCCGAGGACAGCTTGCCGATCGCCCGTACGCCCTGCGCCAGCGCACTCGTGATCAGCACCGGCGCCACTCCGGTCGACAGCGACCAGCGCAGCGCCTCCAGCGCCTCCGCGGCGCGTCCCTCCACCGCGCGGTCGGCGACCGTGAAGCTCGACGCCTCGGCGCGGCCCGTGTAGTAACGGGCGACCACGGCCTCGTCGATAGTGCCCTCGACATCCGCGACGAGCTGCGAGACCGCGCTCGCCAGCTCCCGCAGATCGCTGCCGATGGAGTCGACCAGCGCCTGGCACGCCTCGGGCGTCGCCGAGCGCCCCAGCGCCCGGAACTCGGACCGTACGAACGAGAGCCGCTCGGCCGGTTTGGTCGTCTTCGGGCACGCGACCTCCCGCGCCCCTGCCTTGCGCGCCGCGTCCAGCAATCCCTTGCCCTTGGCACCGCCCGCGTGCAGGAGGACGAGGGTGATCTCCTCGACCGGGTCGTCGAGATACGCCTTGACGTCCTTGACCGTGTCGGCGGAGAGGTCCTGCGCATTGCGCACGATCACCACCTTGCGCTCGGCGAAGAGCGACGGGCTCGTCAGCTCGGCGAGGGTGCCGGGCTGGAGCTGGTCGGAGGTGAGGTCGCGGACATCCGTGTCGGGGTCGGAGGCCCGGGCCGCCGCCACCACCTGCTGCACGGCGCGGTCGAGGAGCAGGTCCTCCTGGCCCACGGCGAGCGTGAGGGGGGCGAGCGGGTCGTCGGTGGAATTCCTTCTGGTGGCCATCGCCGTCCAGCATCCCATGCACCACCGACAACCCCCGATGACATCCCCGGCCACCCTGTCCACCGGGCCGGGGCCGTCACGCCGCCGTACGGGAGAATGGGCCGGTGAGCGATGTGAGACATGTACTGGTGCTGCCCGACCGCGATGCTGCGGAGGAGGTGGCCGGGGAGCTCGCCGACCGGTTCGGGGTCGCCGAGGAACCCCAGCTCCTACGCGACGCGCTGGCCGGCGAGGACGACGCCGAGGACGCCCAGTGGCTGGTGGTCGTGGAGGACCCGGCCGGGCGGCTGGACTCCTCGGCGCTGGATGCCTTCGCCGCGGAGTACGAGGGGTGGCTCGAAGCGCCCTGACGGGGCGCCCGCGGCTCAGGTCTTGGGGACGATCTGGATGTCCATGTCGATGGAGATGCTGGAGCCCACGGCCGCGATGCCGCGGGCGAGCATGGTCTGCCAGGTGAGGGTGAAGTCCTCACGGTGCAGCTCCGTGGTGGCCCGGCAGGCGGCACGCGTCTCGCCCTCAAGGCCGTTGCCCAGACCGAGGTACTGGGTGTCCAGGGTGACCGTGCGGCTGACGCCGTGCAGGGTGAGCGCACCGGTCACGCCCCAGCGGGTGCCGCCCCGGTGGACGAAGCGCTCGCTGTAGAACTCCATCGTCGGGTAGCGCCCGACGTCGAGGAAGTCGCTGGAGCGCAGATGGTCGTCCCTCATCTGGACATTCGTGTCGATCGACGCGGCGTCGATGATCACGTGCATGGCCGAGTCCTCCATGCGGTCGGCGATCCGCACGGCCCCCGCGAAGTTGTTGAACCGGCCGTGGATGCGAGCCAGACCGATGTGCCGGGCCGTGAAGCCGATCTGCGAGTGCGTCGGCTCGACCTCCCACTCCCCCGGCGCGGGGAGCTGCGGAGGCGCGGACAGCTGCAGGGTCACATCGCCCAGGCTCGCGTGGCCGCCCTCGACGACCGTGGCCGACGCGTGGAACGGGGTGAAGCCCTCGGCCGTGACGGCGAGCCGGTACTCACCGGCCGGGACGGTGGCGAGGACGTTGCCGAACGGGTCGGTCTCACCGCCGAAGACCTTGCGGCCCGCGCTGTCCGTGACCACGAACTCGGCCAGCGGCACGACCTCGTTGACCGGGTCGAGCACCCGGCAACTGAGCAATCCGGCAGTACGTGGCACCTCCAGCCCGGCCAGGGCATTGCCCTGCGCCGAACCCGCCGCTCGCCTGCTGTTCAGCCAACGACCGAACATGTTCGTTCCACCTTCCCCCGGGGACGATTCACCTTGGGGCCCGGCGGCTGGACGTCTCTGTCGGAGCAGCGGCCCACCGACGAGCATGCATTCGATCACCATTGTGCCGTTCGAGGCAAACAGCGCAGCTCGGAGGGGCTTGAAATAGCTTGGGTGGAGGTGTTACCGAAGGTCCGAATTGCTATCACCGTCACCACGGGGGCGGTGGCCATGGGGTTGGTCGGGCTCGCGTGGTCGTGGGGCTGCGGAGTCGTGCGGCCGCGTGGTCGTACGGCTGTGGGGCTGTGCGGTCCGTGCGGCCGTGCGGTCGCGGGGCCGGTAGTCACGTCCGGCCCACCGCCCGCAGCCCCGGCCCGGTGCCCGTCACGGCGATCGCACCATCGGTGTCCGTGCGCAGCACCACGGCGCCGACCGCTCTGAGCGCATCGACGGTACGCGGCGCCGGATGGCCGTACGGGTTGTCCCTCCCCACACTCACCAGGGCGAACCTCGGGTGCGCGCTGCGCAGCAGCGCTGGGTCCTGATGGGCGGAGCCGTGATGTGCGACCTTGAGCACGTCCACCCTCGGCAGCGCGGGGTATCTGCGCAGCACCCCCTGCTGGGCCTGCGGTTCGAGGTCCCCCAGGAGCAGCAGGGTCAGCCCGCCGGCCCGGACGTACAGGGTGACACTGGCATCGTTCGGCTCCAGCGGTACGGGACCGGCACCCGGGCCCGTCGGTATTCCGCCGGGCCCAGTGGCGCTCGTCGGCCAGAGGACCCGCCAGTCGAGTGCCCCGATCCGGCGGCGCTCCCCCGGGACGGCCCGGATCAGGGGGACGTGCGATTCGGCCGCCGTTCTCCGTACGAACGCGACCTGGTCCGGCGGCTCGTCCAGGCTCGTCGTCTCGATCGCACCCACCGCCCTGCCCCGCAACACCCCGGGCAGGCCCCGCACATGGTCGGCGTGGAAGTGTGTGAGGACCAGGAACGGCACCTCGGTGACGCCCAGTTCACGGAGGCACCGGTCGACGAGTGAAGGATCGGGGCCGGCATCGACGACCACCCCCGCACCGTCGCCCGCCGCCAGCACCAGGGCGTCCCCCTGCCCCACGTCGCACATCGCGAACGCCCAGCCCGGCGGCGGCCATCCGGTCAGCACCCGGGTGAGCGGCACCGGCCGCAGCACCGCCAGGACCAACAGCAGCGCGGCGGCCGAGCAGACCCAGGGATGGCGCACGATCCGGCGGGCGAAGAGCACCACCAGAGCGGTCAGCGCGGTGAGCAGCACCGCGCCCGCCCCACCGTCGGGCCAGTCGATCTCCGCTCCGGGCAGGGCCGCCCCGGTGCGGGCCACCGAAGCGATCCAACCGGTAGGCCACCCCGCGATCCGGGCGATCAGCTCCGCCACCGGCATGGCCACCGGCGCCAGGGCGAGCGCGGCGAACCCGAGGACCGTGGCCGGTGCCACCGCCAGCTCGGCCAGCAGATTGCACGGGATCGCCACCAGGCTGACCCGCGAGGCCAGCAGCACGACCACCGGCGCGCACACCGCCTGCGCGGCGGCCGCCGCGGCCAGCGCCTCGGCGAGCCGGGCCGGAACCCTGCGCCGTTGCAGCGCATCACTCCACTTCGGGGCGATGGTCAGCAGAGCGCCGGTGGCCAGCACGGAGAGGATGAAGCCGAAACTGCACGCCATCCACGGGTCGTAGAGGACCAGCAACAGGACCGCGGCGGCCAGCGCCGGGATCAGCGACCTCCGCCGCCCCGTACCGATGGCCAGCAGAGTGATCAGCCCGCACGCCGCCGCCCGCAGAACGCTCGGCTCGGGCCGGCAGACGATGACGAAGGCCAGCGTGAGCCCGCCGCCGAGCAACGCCGTGAGCCGCAGCGAAATCCCCAACCGGGGTGCCAGCCCGCGGCGTTCGGCACGAAGTGCCATGCCTGGCGGTCCGATGAGGAGAACGAGCAGGATCGCCAGGTTGGATCCGGAGACGGCCATCAAGTGGGTGAGATCGGCAGCCTTGAACGCCTCGTGCAGCTCGGGGGTGATCCGTGAGGTGTCGCCGACCACCAGGCCCGGCAGCAGAGCCCTCGCATCGGGATCGAGCCGCTCGGTCGCCTGCCGCAGTCCGCCGCGCAACGCGCCTGCCGTGCGCTGGAGGGCGGAGGGAGGCCCGATGATGCGAGGCGGCCCCTTGCCCTCGGGCCGCAGCACGGCGGCACTGCGCTCCCCGTCGTGCAGTGGCGGTGACAGCCGGCCACCGAAGCGCAGGTGTGTGGAGGGGAGCAGCTGCTGCCACGGTCCCGTCGATCCGCCGGGCGAGACGATCAGCAGCACTGGTGTGCTCAGCCCGGTGACCGCACCGTCGGGCCCGGTCAGCCGGGTGATCTCGGCATCCATGAGGAGGGCGGCGGGTGTGCTGTGGTCGCCCCGCACCCGGGGCGTGGTCCGCCGGGCATCGGACGTCACCGTGACCTCCGCCTCGACCGTCGCGAACCGCTCGGCCAGCTCGTGAACCGGCCCCTGCCGTACGTCCGCACTGTGCAACCCGGCCGCCGCGGCACCGGCCGCCGCACAGAGCAACGCCGCAGCGGTGGCGGTAGCCGTGGCCCGTGACCACCACCGCCCGCCTGCCGCAGCCCCGCCTACGGCGTCGGCGTCGGCGTCGGCGTCGGCGTCCGCATCGGAGGAAAGTCTGCCTGGTGAGGCACCGGCCGCCCCTCTGCGCAGTACACGGGTTGCGGACGCCGCCGACATGGCCAGGAGCACCATGGCCGCACCCACGCAGAGGATCACACCCCCCGTGGTCCACCGCCCTGGCGCGCTCAGCGCCAGGGCCGCACCGGCCCAGGCCGCCATGGCAGGCGGGACCAGGCGGAGATCGGCCGGACCCTCCTGCCGAGGTTCGGAGGCGCCGAGCCGACTGCCGGACGCCGCATGGACGTCCAGGTGGCTCATGGCCCCACCAATGGTTGGAGGTCAGCGAACCTGCGGTCACCGATCCCGTTGACCTCACGCAGTTCATCGATGGACCGGAAACCGCCGTGCTGTGTGCGGTAGTCGACGATGTGCTGGGCCAGAACCGGGCCGACACCCGGCAGCGTGTCCAGCTGTTCGACGGTCGCGGTGTTGAGGCTGACCGGGCCGGCCGCAGCGCCCCCGCTGCCGCTGCCCGTCGCGACACCCGCCGCCCCACCGGCAGTTGAAGGTCCTGGCGGGGCGCCCACCACGATCTGCTCTCCGTCCATGAGCACCCGCGCCCGGTTGAGCCCGGTGAGGTCCGCTCCGTCCCGGACTCCGCCCGCCGCTCGTAACGCATCGGCGACCCTTGCTCCGGAAGGCAGTTGACGGATACCGGGCCTGCGCACCTTTCCGCTCACATCAACGACAACGTGTCCGCCCGGCCCTGCCCCGGGTGGCGGTCCCGGCGACGGCTCCGGCTCCGGCTCCCCGGCACCGTCCGGCATCGGAGGCGATGTCCGGGCGTGCGCAGCCTCCTCGACCGGATCGGGCGCACGCACGGAGTGTGGCCGCGCGGTCCAGAAGTGCACTGCGGCAAAGACTCCGGCAGCGACCAGTACAACGGCCAACGCCGCAAGGGTCTTTGGCTCCAGACCGCATCTGAGCTGCAGCCACACCGGGAGCCGCTCCCGCAGCGCGGGAACCACCCTCTCCCGCCACCGCCCCGCCCCTCCGGAAACCGGAACGGTGACCGAGGCCGAAGCCGCGCCCCGCCCAGAAATGGACGCACCAGCCGCAGCCCCAACCGGACCCGGCCCCGGGCTCGGACTCGGACCCGAACTCCGACCCGGACTCGGCCCCGGACTCGGGCGCGGGCGCGTGACCGGAGACAAGGCCGGCCCCGGGACCGGAGCCGGGACAACCCCCAGCACAGGCCGCGCGACCCGCCCTCCGTACGCACCCGTCATCAGCGCGTCCGCCCGACGTCGCGACGCCGCGGCCACGGTGTCCGCACCCCGGCGCGACGTCCGTCGCCGACCGGGCCCGAGGCCCGGCCCCAAGCCCGGTCCGGCGCCGACACCTGGTCCGGTGCCGGGGCCGCTACGGACACGGCCGTCCGAGGCCGGGGCCCGGCCGGGGCCGCTGCCGCTTCCGCTTCCGCTGGTTGCACGATGTGATCGGGGTGCCATGCCTCACGACGTTAGGCACATCCGCCCGAATCGGCTGAGCAGGACCAATTTCGGTGGACAATCGACCAGTTGTGGATATCTCGACCACCCACGGGAGTGACGCCCAGGGCAACCGGGGCAACCAGGGCGACCGGGGAACACAGGGCCCCCAGCCCACGCAGGGCACCCACGACGCTCAGGACACCCGGAACACGCAAGACGCCACCAGGCCCGACCAACCGCCCGACCGCCCGACCGCCCGACCGCCCCAACAGTCGGCCGATCAGCGCGGCGAGACCACTGCCCCCAGCAGACCGGGTCCGGTGTGCGCACCGATCACCGCGCCCACCTCGCTCACATGCAGATCGACCAGCCCCGGCACCCGCTCGCGCAGTCGCTCAGCGAGCCGCTCCGCCCGCTCGGGGGCCGCGAGGTGGTGCACGGCGATATCCACGCGGCCGCTGCCCGCCCGTTCCGCGACGATCTCCTCCAGGCGCGCGATCGCCTTCGAGGCCGTCCGTACCTTCTCCAGCAGTTCGATGCGGCCGCCGTCGAGCTGGAGCAGCGGCTTCACCGCGAGAGCCGATCCCAGCAGCGCCTGTGCTGCACCGATGCGGCCGCCGCGCCGCAGGTAGTCCAGCGTGTCGACGTAGAAGTACGCCGAGGTCCCCGCGGCCCGCTTCTCCGCGGCCGCAACCGCCTCGTCCAGGCTTCCGCCCGCCTCCGCCGTCTCCGCCGATGCCAGGGCACAGAATCCGAGGGCCATGGCGACCATCCCGGTGTCCACCACACGGACCGGAACCGGCGCCTCCTTCGCCGCAAGCAGGGCGGCATCGTACGTGCCCGAGATCTCGGCCGAGAGGTGCAGCGAGACGATGCCGGTGGCCCCCGCCTCGGCCGCCGCCCGGTACGCGGCGGCGAACACCTCGGGACTCGGCCGGGACGTGGTCACGGGACGACGCTTCTGGAGCGCCACCGCGAGGGAACGGGCCGAGATCTCGGTACCGTCCTCCAGAGCCTGATCTCCGAGGACGACGGTCAGCGGCACCGCGGTGATGCCATGCCGCTCCATCGTCTCGGGCGGCAGGTAGGCCGTGGAATCGGTGACGATCGCGACATGGCGGGACATGAGCGGGAGGTTACCTGGCGAGTCCGTGTCCTGGCAGTCCGGCCCCGACCGAATGATCTCTCCTGATCTCCTCGGACCGCATCCGGTCACCGCCGGTCGCCGAATGTGTCAGTTCGTCGTCTCGGGCCGGGGCGCCTTCTGCCACGGGTATCCGGTACGGCCTCGCGGGTCGGAAGCAGTGATCGCCCGAGCCGCACCCTCGCCCGGCCCGCTCCCCTCCCCCGGTCCCGGCCGCTGCTCCTGCCCCGACCCCTGGCTTCGGTGGCTCTGGCCCTGACCCTGGTTCTGGCTCTGGCTCTGTCCTTGACTCCGGCCGCTCGCGCCGCCCTGCGGCCCGCCGCCCTGCCCCTGGACCGGTGCGTCCGGCTCCACCGTCCAGTGCCGGAGCGCCCCCGCCTCCACATCGATCTGTGCGTTCAACGCGTCCAGCGAGTCGTCGGAGAACTGCCGTGCCCGGTCACGCGCGGCCCACCGCAGCGAATCCGCGGAGTGCGTGATCCGCTCCGTACGCTGCTTCAGGCTCGGCAGCAGCGAGGCGACGGTCGCCCGGTCGGGCTCGCGCTCCAGCTTCTTCAGCTCCTCGTCCAGCTCCCGGCCGTGCACACTCAGCCGCTTGAAGAGGCCCAGCGACTCCGAGAGCGAGGCGTCCTCGGCAGCTCCGGCCTGCAACGCCTCCTGCGTGGCCCGCATGGATGTCCGCAGTGCCAGCCGCAGCTGTGCCAGCTCTCCGCCCACGCCCGTCTGCCCGTAGCTCTTCGCTCGCAGCGTGGTCTCCTCGACGGTGCGGCGCGCCTGTCTGATCGTCCGGTCGACACCGCGCTTCGCCGCGCCTACGGCTTTGACACCCGCGTACACGCCCAGGGCCACGAACGCGAAAAAGAGCAACCCCAGAATCAGGATCACGGATTCCATGAGCGCCCCTCGAAGTCGTTTCGGCCGCCGGTGCCGGCCCCTCCACCGTAAACGGAAAGGGCAGGTTGAGGGTTCCATCGGAACCCTCAACCTGCCCGTAGGGGAACACCCCCACACCGCCGCGTGTGCGCGCTCAGCGCCTCACGAGGAACGCCGTGTCATCACGCCGGGACGATGTTGACCAGCTTCGGTGCCCGGACGATCACCTTCCGGATGCCCGCGCCGTCCAGCGCCGCCACCACGGCCGGGTCGGCCAGGGCCAGCGCCTCCAGCTCCTCGTCCGCGATCGACGGGGAGATCTCCAGGCGCGCCTTGACCTTGCCCTTGACCTGCACGACACAGGTCACGGTCTCGTCCACGACGTACGCCGGATCGGCGACCGGGAAGTCCTGGTGCACGACCGACCCGGTGTGGCCCAGCCGGCGCCACAGCTCCTCGGCGATGTGCGGTGCCAGCGGCGCGACCAGCAGCACCAGCGCCTCGGCGACGGACCGGGACAGCGGCCCGCCCGCCTTGGTCAGGTAGTTGTTCAGCTCGGTGACCTTGGCGATCGCCGTGTTGAAGCGCATCCCGGCCATGTCCTGGCCGACCCCGTCGATCGCCTTGTGCAGCGCGCGCAGCGTCTCCTCGTCCGGCTCCGTATCGACGACGGTGACCCGGCCGGTCTCCTCGTCGACGACATTGCGCCACAGCCGCTGCAGCAGCCGGTACTGGCCGACGACGGCGCGCGTGTCCCACGGCCGCGACACGTCCAGCGGGCCCATCGCCATCTCGTACAGGCGCAGCGTGTCCGCCCCGTACTCGGTGCAGATCTCGTCCGGCGTGACGGCGTTCTTCAGGGACTTGCCCATCTTGCCCAGGACGCGGCTGACCTTCTCGCCCTGGTAGTAGAACTTTCCGTCCTGCTCCTCGACCTCGGCCGCCGGAACGGCGATGCCGCGGCTGTCCCGGTAGACGAACGCCTGGATCATGCCCTGGTTGTACAGCTTGTGGAACGGCTCGGCGGACGAGATGTGCCCCAGGTCGTGCAGGACCTTGGACCAGAAGCGGGCGTACAGCAGGTGCAGTACGGCGTGCTCGGCGCCGCCGACGTACAGGTCGACGCCACCGGTCGACTGCCCCTCGCGCGGGCCCATCCAGTACTGCTCGATCGCCGGGTCGACCAGCTTCTGGTCGTTGTTCGGGTCCAGATAGCGCAGCTCGTACCAGCAGGAGCCCGCCCAGTTGGGCATGGTGTTGGTCTCACGGCGGTACTTCTTGGGACCGTTGCCGTCGCCCAGGTCCAGGGTGACGTTGACCCAGTCGGCGTTCCGGGACAGCGGCGTCTCGGGCCGGGTGTCGGCGTCCTCGGGGTCGAAGGTGCGCGGCGAGTAGTCGTCGACCTCCGGCAGCTCCAGGGGCAGCATCGACTCGGGCAGCGGGTGGGCGATGCCGTCCTCGTCGTAGACGATCGGGAAGGGCTCGCCCCAGTAGCGCTGGCGGCTGAACAGCCAGTCACGCAGCCGGAAGTTGACGGTGCCCTCGCCGACGCCGTGCGCCGTCAGCCACTCGGTGATCCGCGCCTTGGCGTCGACGACGCCCAGGCCGTCCAGCGAGATCTCGTCGTTGGCGGAGTTGACCAGCTTCGCGTCGTACGAGGCGAAGGCGTCCTCCCACGTCGAGGGATCCGTGCCGCGGTCGTCCGACGGCTCGACGACACAGCGCATCGGCAGCTCGAAGGCGCGCGCGAAGGCGAAGTCGCGCGCGTCGTGCGCCGGTACGGCCATGATCGCGCCGGTGCCGTAGCCCATCAGTACGTAGTCGGCGATGAAGACGGGTACCTTCTCGCCGCTGACCGGGTTGGTCGCGTACGCGCCGGTGAAGACACCGGTCTTGTCCTTGGCCTCGGCCTGCCGCTCCACGTCGGACTTGGCGGCGGCCAGCTTGCGGTAGGCGGCGACGGCCTCGGCCGGGGACGCGTATCCGCCGGTCCACACCGCGTGGGTGCCCTCGGGCCAGGCGGCCGGAATGATCCGTTCGACCAGCTCGTGCTCGGGCGCCAGCACCATGTAAGTAGCACCGAACAGGGTGTCCTGGCGGGTGGTGAAGACGGTGATGCTGTCGGCGCCGTCGACCGGGAAGTCGACCCGCGCGCCTTCGGAGCGCCCGATCCAGTTGCGCTGCTGCAGCTTGATCGCCTCGGGCCAGTCCAGCCCGTCCAGGTCGTTCAGCAGCCGGTCCGCGTAGGCGGTGATGCGCATGTTCCACTGGCGCAGCTTGGCCTTGAAGACGGGGAAGTTGCCGCGCTCGGAACGGCCGTCGGCCGTCACCTCTTCGTTGGCCAGCACGGTGCCCAGGCCGGGCGACCAGTTGACGGGCGCGTCGGAGGCGTACGCCAGGCGGTACTCGCCCAGGATGTCCGCGCGCTCGGTGGCGCTCAGCGCGCTCCAGTCACGCCCGTCCGGGGTGGGGCGTGCACCGCTCTCGAACTGTTCGACCAGCTCCGTGATCGGGCGGGCCCGGTCGGCCTCGGCGTCGTACCAGGAGTTGAAGATCTGCAGGAAGATCCACTGGGTCCACTTGTAGTACTCCGACTCGATCGTGGCGAACGAGCGGCGCTTGTCGTGGCCCAGGCCCAGCCGGCGCAGCTGAGCGGTCATGTTCTCGATGTTGGCCTCGGTGGAGACCCGCGGGTGAGTTCCGGTCTGCACCGCGTACTGCTCCGCGGGCAGGCCGAAGGCGTCGAAGCCCAGGGTGTGCAGCACGTTGTGCCCGGTCATCCGCTGGTGGCGGGCGAAGACATCGGTGGCGATGTAGCCCAGGGGGTGACCGACGTGCAGGCCCGCACCCGAGGGGTACGGGAACATGTCCATGATGAACTTCTTCGGCCTGGCGGCCAGCTCCGGATCGCCTGCCAGGTCGCCGGTCGGGTTGGGCGCCTCGTACGTGCCCTCGGCGTCCCAGAAGTCCTGCCAGCGTGCCTCGATGTCGGCGGCCATCGCCGCCGTGTAGCGGTGCGGCGCAGCCGTCTCGGCTGCGAAATTCGTCTCGCTCATGATCCTCAAAGCTCCATCGATCGTCATCTGCCGGGCGCCCATGTCTGCGGACACGCGTCTGCGGAAACGAAAAATCCCCTCGCACAGGAGGGGACGCCGCGCCGATTCCGACCAGGCATTCTCACCGGTCGGGACTGATCAGCGCGGCTCGCTAAGCAGAAGGCGTACGGCACGCATGGCGTCAGGGTACCGCACGGCCCCGGAGCCGGGCCGGGCGCGACCGAACCATGGACAGGGCGGCGAGAGCGGCCGTACGACGGAACTCCGGCCTTCCGGTATCGATATACGTCGCCAGACGCACAGGCGAGAGAAGCGGGCCACCCTGTGTGGGTGACCCGCTTCTCGTTCTTCACTGTGGAGCTAAGGAGAATTGAACTCCTGACCTCCTGCATGCCATGCAGGCGCTCTACCAACTGAGCTATAGCCCCGTGCTGTGTTCCGCCCGGTTTCCCCGGCGACATCGAGAACATTACCGGTGACCCCACCAGTCCACCAAATCGATTCCCGGCCGTATCGATTTGACCCGTTCCGCACCACCTGGGTCGGGGCCGGCGGAACCGGAGGGGTCAGGCCGTGGCGAAGGAGTAGAAGCGTTTGAGCGTGCAGTGCTCCTCCAACAGCCGACCGTAGATCGGCTCCCCCTCCAGCTCCCGATAGGTCTCGATCGGGTCGCCCTTTATGATCAGCGCCCGCGCGCACTCCTCGCACCAGTACTGGTACTCCGGATTGATCGGGTCCATGTCCCTGACGATGGGCGTACCGCTGCCGCACCAGTCACATTTCCGCCTGTGTGCACCCATGGGTCAGCTCCGGCTTTGGCCGCGGGCGGTGCACATGAAGAAGGTCCCGCCGTTCTCGGGGGCTGTGCGGAAACCGGGGACAAGGAGCAGGTCCGGGACCTCGTGGCGGCTCGCAGGCATCGCGCTCCCTCCCGTTCGGTCCGTCGCCCCCTCCGGCGCTCCGATTCTGCCATGCGCCCGCAAGAGGGGCAGCCCGCCGGAGAACCGGCCACTCACCGATGTCGTACGAGACCCGCCGCCGCACCGGCCACAGCGGCCACGGAGAGCGCGAGGGCGCACACCCACAACGCCTGCCCCGGCCCCTGGACCCCTTGCGCATCAAGGCGGTTGAGATAGAGCGTGCCGAACGCGGCGACCCCGGTCAGCTGTCCGAGCTGGGTGACCGTCACCAGTACGCCGCTCGCGTCGGCCGCATCCTTGGGACGTACCTCCGCCAGCGCCCTGGTAAGGGTGGGGCTGAAGCCCAGCGCCAGGCCGACACCCATCACCGCAAAGGCCGCATAGAGCACCGGCCCGCCGTCGCCGCCGCCACGCATCAGGAGTCCGACGGCCACGGAGGCGACCGCCACGAGTACGAACCCGCCCGGCACCAGGGCCCCTTGAAGTCCGGCGGGCCACCGCCGCCAGGTCAGTCCGGCCACGCCGAACACCAGCGCCGTCGGTGCGAACATCAACCCCGCCCGCAGCGGCGAACAGCCCAGACCTCCCTGGACGTGCAGCGTCATGGCAAAAAGGAAGCCGCCGTTGATCGCCATCACCAGGAGAATGCGCAGCGCCGCCAGGGCGATACCGGGAACGCGCAGGACTCTGGGGGCGATCAGGGGCGCACCACCGCGCGCGGCCAGCCGCGACTCGTATGCCGCGAAAACGGCGAAGAGCCCCACGGAGGCGGCCATGCAGAACCGGGACCAGACCGGCCAGTCCAGCTCCTGCCCGAGCACCAGGGGGACGGTGAGCAGCGTGACGGCGGCGGCGAGCAGTACCAGCCCCGGCAGGTCGAGGCCCCGGGCCCGGGCCTGGACCCTGCCGGGCGCGCTGCGCGGCTCGCTCGGCAGCACACGGCTGCCGAGCACCAGCAGAACAAGCCCGATGGGCACGTTGACCAGGAAGACCGGCCGCCAGCCCGCACCGAACAGATCGGCGCTTACCAGTACCCCGCCGAGCACCTGCCCGGCGGCCGCCCCGGTGGCGAGCACCGCACTGTAGGCGCCGAGCGCCCGGACCCGTGCCTCGCCGGTGAAGTGGCGCTGGATGAGGCTGAGCACCTGCGGAATCATCACCGCCGCAGCCGCGCCCTGCACCAGCCGGAAGGCGATCAGCTGCCCGGTTCCCGCGGCGAGTCCGCAGGCCAGCGAGGCCGCGGTGAAGACGCCGAGCCCAACCAGATGGGCCCGGCCGTGTCCGAACAGGTCGCCGAGCCTGGCACCGGTGACGAGCAGCACCGCGTACGTGATGGTGTAGCCGGCCACGATGAGCTGCAACCCTGCGCCGGAGACGTGGAGTTCGCTGCGGATCGTCGGAGCGGCGACGTTGACGATGAAGATGTCGAGCAGCGCCATGAACTGGGCCGCGAGCACCAGGGCGAGCACTCTCCCGGAGCGGTTGTCAGTGGTGGAGTCTTTACTGGTTGCGGAACGTGGAGTTGCTTCGGATGCCGTCGTCATGACATCGACCCTGGCCCCGGCCGAATACGGGTAACGAGAGCCCGCTGATGCTGGTACCGACAGCACCTGGCAACTCCCTTACGAGTCACCGAACATGGGGGTGTGGCAACGGTGACGGCACATCAGTCGGCGGATCGGGCGGCAGACCGGGCGGGCCGGCGGACAGGCGAGCGGGCGGGTGAGCGGACGGCGCCCAGGACGAGCCGGCACCGGCGGCGCCCGGAGCTCGCGGCGTTTCTGCGCAATCGCCGGGCGCGGGTGACACCCGCCGATGTGGGCATGGCCCCCGGGCTGCGCCGCCGGACCCCCGGCCTGCGTCGCGAGGAGGTCGCGCAGCTCTCCGGCGTCGGCGTCACCTGGTACACCTGGCTGGAACAGGGCCGTCCCATCAACGCGTCACCGCAAGTGCTGGACGCCGTGGCGCGCACGCTCCGGCTGGACGCGCCGGAGCGCGAGCACCTCTACCACCTGGCGGAGGTGGCCTGCGTGCCCGGCAGGCAGTCCGACGTCTTCGAGGTGGGGCCGGAGATCCAGGGCATCATCGACGCGCTCGATCCGCATCCCGCCGTGGTCTACAACACGAGATACGACATCCTGGCCACCAACCCCGCCTATCGCGATCTGTTCGCCGTCCCGGAGATCGTGGGAACGGGGATACGCAACGTGCTGTGGACGCTGTTCACGGCGTCCGAGGACGCCTGTCCCGTCGTCCACCGGACGCAGGAGCTGCCGATCATGGTGGCCACGCTGCGGGGCGCGTACGGGCGCCACGCGGGCGAGCCCGCCTGGGAGTCGTTCGTCGAACGGCTCTCGGCCGCCAGTCCGTACTTCGCCGAGCTGTGGCGCAGTGGGAACGTCGCCCCGCCGGGACCGCGGGTGAAGACCTTCCGGCACTGGGCATTGCCCGGGGAGATCCGGATGACCTCGGTGTCGTTGTCCGTCAATGGGCTGCCGGAGTGCCGGATCGTGGCATACACCCCGGCCGACGAGGAAAGCGGGGAACGGGTCGCCGCGTTGCGGCGGCGCCGGGAGAGATGAGGAGCCGCAGGGGCAGAACGCAAAGATCCCGCCCCCTGTCGGGGACGGGATCCTGATTGTGGAGCTAAGGAGAATTGAACTCCTGACCTCCTGCATGCCATGCAGGCGCTCTACCAACTGAGCTATAGCCCCGCTGTTCGCTGTGTTTCTCTGCGTTTCCGCGCCGCGAACAAGAAGAACTTTAGCCTGTGACCTGCCGGAAAGTGAAATCCGGCCGCAGGGGCTGCGGGTCAGCTCTCAGGTGTCGTCGCCGAGCACCGGCTCGGGCAGCGTGCCCGCGTTGTGCTCCAGCAGGCGCCACCCGCGCGCACCCTCGCCCAGCACCGACCAGCAGCAGTTGGAGAGCCCGCCGAGCCCTTCCCAGTGGTGCGCCTCCAGGCCCAGCAGCCGGCCGATGGTGGTGCGGATGGTGCCGCCGTGGCTGACCACGACCAGCGTGCCGTTCTCCGGCAGCTTGTCGGCGTGTCCGAGAACGACCGGGGCGGCCCGGTCGGCGACCTCGGTCTCCAGCTCGCCGCCGCCGCGGCGCACGGGCTCGCCGCGCTTCCAGGCCGCGTACTGCTCGCCGTACTGCCCGACGATCTCCTCATGGGTGAGGCCCTGCCAGGCACCCGCGTAGGTCTCGCGCAGTCCCGCGTCGTGTGCGACTTCGAGGCCGGTGATCGCGGCGAGCTCGGCGGCGGTGGCCGCCGCCCGCTGCAGATCGGAGGCGACGATCGCGTCCGGCTTCAGCGAGGCCAGCAGCCGGGCGGCCCGCTGGGCCTGCCCGACTCCGGCGTCGGTGAGCGCGATGTCCGTGGAGCCCTGGAACCTGCGCTCCAGATTCCATGCCGTCTGGCCGTGCCGCCAGAGGACGACTCTGCGGCCCCTGCCGCTTCCGCCGCGGTTCAGCTCTGCTCACCTTCCGTGCTGCCGGTGAGCCGGGCGTGCTCCTCGGCCTTCCCGCGGGTCTTGACGGCGTCCTCGGGAAGCGCGATCTCGGGACAGTCCTTCCAGAGGCGCTCCAGCGCGTAGAAGACCCGCTCCTCGCTGTGCTGAACGTGGATGACGATGTCGACGTAGTCGAGGAGGATCCAGCGGGCGTCGCGGTCGCCCTCGCGGCGTACCGGCTTGGCGCCGAGCTCCTTCTGGAGCCGCTCCTCGATCTCGTCGACGATCGACTTGACCTGGCGGTCGTTGGGGGCCGAGGCCAGCAGGAAGGCGTCCGTGATCGACAGCACGTCGCTGACGTCGTACGCAATGATGTCGTGCGCGAGCCGGTCAGCGGCCGCCTGAGCGGCGGCGTTGATGAGCTCGATGGAGCGGTCCGTGGCGGTCACAAGCAGGCTTTCGTCGGCGGTCAGGTCAACCTCTAGGGTCTCACGGACCGCCGACAGCCCACGCAGCGATTGTTCGCGGATCGGATCGACATCATCCGAGCGGCCGGACGCCGACTATTTGATCTTGTAGTCCTGGCCGAGCACGACGGACACATCCGCGTTCGCGGCGGGCTTGCCCTGCTTCACCACATTCTCCGACAGGCCCAGGGTCTTGGCGACCTGCGTCGCCTTCCCCTTGTCCGTCGCGGTCTTGTAGACCACCTCGGACGTCACCGCCGTCCCGGCCGTTCCACCGCCGACGAAGGTGTAGCCGCCGTTGATCAGCCGGATCCGCGCGGACTCCATGCCGTCCGTGTTCCCGGTGCCGTTCCTGACACCGACCCGGACCGCCGCGTCCGCGGCCGGAGCCTTGACCGTGCCGCCCAGGATGTCCTTGACGACGCTCTCGGTGGCCGCGTCGGTGAGTGATCCGTCGTCCTGGACGGGCAGCAGTGCCGTCTTGTAGTCGCCGACCTTGGCGTGCTCGGCGAGTTTCGCCAGGGAGGCCGCCAGGTCCTTCTCGGGGAGCGACGGGTCGAGGATCTGCCCCAGCGTCTGCACGGTGACCGTGGCGGCCTTCGGGTCGTCCGAGAGCTTCCGCAGAACGCCCCGCATGACCTCCCCGAACCGCATGAGCTGCTTCGTCTCAGCCTCGCCCGGCCCCCGGTAGGTGGCGTACGCGACGGCCATCTGCCCGCTCAGGGTCTGCGCCTCGCCCTTCTTCACCAGGGGGGCGGCACCCTTCTTCGCGTCCGGCACCTCGATGTCGGTGTCGACCTCGATGTTGCCGACCAGGTCGACCAGGGTCTCCAGGTACGGGGTGTCGAGCCGCCACGTACCGCTGATGTCGGTGCCGAGCAGGGTGTCGATGGACTCGCGGGTGCCGGTGGTGCCGTCGTCGTCGACGGACTTGCCGAGGGTGGTCGTGGCGCCGCCCTCGTCGGCGACCGCCAGCGAGTTGGGGAGCAGGACCGTGGTGCCCTGCTTGGTCGTCACATTGTCGACGAGCAGCGCCGTGGAGGTGCCGCCCTTCTTGGTGTTGTGCAGATGGACCACGATGACGTCCCGCTGCTGCGGGCCCGTCGATGCCGTGTTGCCCTTCTCCGAGCCGGACAGGCCCGGAATCTTTCCGGCGGACCAGAGGTAGCCGACACCGCCGACCACGATCAGGGCCACCACGACTATCAGCGCGACCATGCGGTTGCGGCCGCGACGCCGTGCCTCCTCGCGCCGCTCGCTGCGGCTCTCGGTGAACTTCAGCCAGTCGATGACGTCTTCGGAGTCCTCGTCGGGCTCCTCGATGAAGGAGAACTGCTCGGTGCGGTAGTCGCGGTCGGCGCGGCGCTGCCCGGGGACGGCGGCGTCCGGCTCGTCGCCGGCGCCGGGCTCGGGGGCCGATTCCGGCGGGGTCGGAGCGGCAGGTGCGGGCGGGGAGGGCTGTGGGGCCGTCTGCTGCGGGATGTTCCACTGCTGGGTGGTGTCGACCGCGGCGGGCTGCGGGCCGGTGTCGTAGCCGTAGCCGTCATAGCCGCCGTACGCCTGCTGTTGCGGCTGTTGCGGCTGTTGCGGCTGTTGCGGCTGTTGCGGCTGTTGCGGCTGCTGCTGGTGGTGCGGGTGCTGCTGTTGGGGCTGCTGCTGCGGCTGGGACGCGTACGGGTCGTACGACTGCGGCTGCACATGCTGCTGCGTCTGCTGGGGCTGCTGCTGCGGCTGGGCGTACGGGTCGTATCCGTACCCCTGGCCGGCCTGTTGCGACTGCTGCGGCTGCTGGTTCTGCTGCGGCTGCTGGGACGCGTACGGGTCGTACGGCTGCTGCTGGTTCTGCTGCGGCTGCTGGTACACCGGCTGGCCGTACTCGTCGTAGCCGATGATCTGCGGCTGCTGGTAGTACGGGTCGTACGCGTTCTGTCGGTCGTTCACCGGTGCCCCTCTGCGTCGCTCATTCGCCGCGGTACAGCTGGCGCTTGTCGATGTAGCGGACCACACCGTCCGGCACCAGGTACCAGACCGGATCCCCCTGCGCGACCCTCTCACGGCAGTCCGTGGACGAGATAGCGAGCGCGGGAACCTCCACGAGGGAGACCCCACCCTCCGGCAGTCCGGCGTCCGTGAGCACGTGTCCCGGCCGCGTCACGCCGATGAAGTGGGAGAGCGAGAACAGTTCGTCCGCGTCCCGCCAGGTGAGGATCTGGGAGAGCGCGTCGGCACCGGTGATGAAGAAGAGGTCCGCGTCGCCGTGGATCGCGCGCAGGTCCCGCAGCGTATCGATGGTGTACGTGGGGCCGCTGCGGTCGATGTCGCTCCGGCTGACCGAGAACTGCGGGTTGGACGCCGTCGCGATGACCGTCATCAGATAACGGTCCTCGGCCGGGGAGACGTGCTTGTGGCTCTTCTGCCACGGCTGCCCGGTCGGCACGAAGATCACCTCGTCGAGGTGGAACTGGGCGGCCACTTCACTGGCCGCCACCAGGTGTCCATGATGAATCGGGTCAAACGTCCCGCCCATCACGCCGAGTCGGCGCTTTCCGCGGCCGGTAGGCACTTCCTGCTCTCCCATGCGTGCAGAGCCTACTGGCACAGCTGTTCGCCTTCGCTTCAGCGGTCGCGGTTGAAACGGGTGGTGATCCACAGCAGGAGCAGCAGCGCGATGAACGCACCGCCGCCGGTCACGTACGGGCTGAGGCTTTCGTGGTTGCCACCGTGCTCGCCGCCCTCGGAGGCGAGAGTGACCAGCTGGTGTGCGGTGCTCGTGAGGCTCATCTTCGGCAGGACCTATCGATCGGGAGTCGGAAGGAAGACGTCGCGCACATCGTATGCGTGCGCCCCGGGCACGCTCACGCCGACTCAGTCGTTGTTGTCGTCGTTGCGGTATCCGCGGAGCAGGAACCAGCCGAGCAGCACTGCTCCGACGAGCGAGGCGAGCAGCACGATACGGAGCGTGTTGCCGGGCCCCTGGTCCCCGGATGCGGCGGCGAGCAGAGCAACGGTTTGCGGCATGTCGGGCGTCTCCTCAGTTATCCACAGCCCCCCGCACACCGTAGCCCCAGCACCTACGCTGGGATTTGTCAGGGGGCGAGCGACATCTCGTACGAACAGGGGGCCCATTCATGACCGAACACAGCCACGAGAGCCACGAGAACGTGCCGAGCAGGCAGCGCAGGCGCTTCGCAGGGATCTCGTCCCGGGCCTACGAACACCCGGCGGACCGCTCGGCCCTGGTGGCCCTGCGCAAGCTGAGCGGTTTCGACACCGTGTTCAAGACGCTGAGCGGCCTGTTGCCCGAGCGCAGTCTGCGACTGCTCTTCCTCTCCGACTCCGTCCGGGTGAGCGACGCGCAGTTCGCCCATCTCAACGACATGCTCCGCGATGCCTGTTACATCCTGGACCTGGAGAAGGTCCCGCCGATGTACGTCACCCAGGACCCACAGCCCAATGCCATGTGCATCGGCCTCGACGAGCCGATCATCGTGGTGACGACGGGGCTGGTGGAGCTGCTCGACGAGGAGGAGATGCGGGCCGTCGTCGGCCACGAGGTGGGACACGCGCTCTCCGGCCACGCGGTGTACCGCACGATTCTTCTGTTCCTCACCAATATCGCGTTGAAAGTCGCCTGGATCCCGCTCGGCAACGTCGCGATCATGGCGATCGTGACGGCACTGCGCGAGTGGTTCCGCAAGTCCGAGCTGTCGGCCGACCGGGCCGGGCTGCTCGTCGGCCAGGATCTGCGGGCCTCGATGCGCGGTCTGATGAAGATCGCGGGCGGCAACCATCTGCACGAGATGAACGTGGACGCCTTCCTCGCCCAGGCCGACGAGTACGAGAAGGGCGGCGATCTGCGGGACTCGGTGCTCAAGATCCTCAACCTGCTGCCCCGCTCGCACCCGTTCACCACGGTGCGCGCGGCCGAGCTGAAGAAGTGGTCCGAGACCCGTGACTACCAGCGGATCATGGACGGCCACTACCCGCGGCGCGACGAGGACAAGGACACCTCGGTGACCGACTCCTTCCGGGAGTCCGCGGCCCACTACGCGGACACGGTGCGCACCAGCAAGGATCCGCTGATGAAGCTGGTGGGCGACATAGCGGGCGGCGCCGGGGACCTGGGCGGCAAGCTCCGTGACAAGTTCACCGGGCAGGGCGGCTCGGCGGGCAGGGGCAGCTCTACGGACGGCTCGGCGGGCAGGGGCGGCGCTACGGACGGCTCGGCGGACTCTGCGGGGCCGGAGGAGCCCCGGAATCCTGATGGGCCGGGGTCCGGGTCGGGGCCTGCGGGGAGCTGACCGTCAGGGTTCCGCACAGCGCCGCCGTGGGCCGGCCCGTCGTGTACGGGTCGGTGCCCGCGGGGTCGCGGGAGACGGCGTGCTGCCCGGCGAGCAGCGGGCGCAGCGCACCGGTGGTGTCGGCCGGGCACGACTGCGGTCCGGCCTGGACGTAGCTGCTGCGCAGCTCCAGCCGGTGCAGCCGCAGGTCCTCCCGGTCGAAGCGGAAGTGCAGCTCGCGCCGTACGGTGAAGAGCGAGGCGCCGTCCGTCGGTTGGGACCCCGGGTCGGCCGGGCGGAGCGTGTAGGTGAAGGTGTGGTCCGACACCACCTCCAGTGTGTCGGAGCCCTCCTCGGTGTAACTCAGAGTTCCGCTGACCCGAATGTCCGGGGAGGCCAGGGCCACCTTCGCCGGGTCGAATCGCACCAGCCACCCGGTGGCGGCGTGCTGCCCGTCGTCCCGCGGCCGGTTCATGCTGCGCTCGAACTGGGCCGTCTGATCCGGGTCGAGCAGCATCTCCACCGGGCGGGCCGCGGTGCCGTTGAGCACGTCGGAGTCGAGCGAGGAGGCCACCAGATAGTCCTTAACGGTGGTCAGGGCCGTCGCCACCTGACTGTCGGAGAAGTTGTCGGTCCGCCTGACCGCCGGCAGATTGATGCCTTCGGCACCTGTTCCGAAGTGGGCGGCGGGGCTCCTGGCGAGGAGGGCGGCAGCGGTGCCGCCCGGTACGGCGCCCTGTGGTGCCAGGGGCACGACAGTCGATCTCAACGGTTCGGCCCGTCTGCCGACGGGCGCCTCGTAGGGGTGGCGGAGGCCCATGTACACGGCCATTCCGAAGGCCAGGGCGATCAGGAGGACCAGGGCGATGGCGGCCCGGGGGCCGGTGCGCAGGCGTCGGGCCGGCAGGCTGCGTACGGCGGGGGCGTGGTCCTCCATGCGCTCCTGGGCGGAGAATTCCTGCAGCCGGGCAGCGCGCACGAACGACTCGTCGAAGACGAGCGACCTGTACTCGTCCTCACCGCCGCCCGTCGGACTCTCGGGCGGACCTTCTGGTGGTTCTCCGCGGCCTGCCATGACTTCTCCCGACTGCACGTCACCGGCCGGGGCCGGAACGCTTCGCTCTGCTTCGGCCGAATGGCTTCGGACAGGGCCTGCCCGTCATGAGTTCGTATGACGTCGCACGACTGCGCATGTACGGACGAGTGAGAAGCCCCCTCGAAGAGAGGGGTCACACCTTCAGGGTAGGTCGATTGCGACCGCGATAAACGCCCAGCCGCGAGCGAACCACGGGAGAAACAGGAGAATCGGCCGGTAGCTCCGCCGGGGCCCTGCGGGCACCCCGTTCCGGCTCGCGGGCAGGCCCGTACGCTCCTCGGCCAGCGCGCTCCCCGGTCAACCCGCGCCTCGGCCCGCACGCTCCCCGGCTGGCCCGCTCCCCGGGCGCTGCGTGTCTCAGTCCGTGTGGGGGATCGCGGACACTGTGGGGCGCAGATAGCCCGTGGGGGCCGGTGGGGTGGCGTCGGGGGCGGAGCCCGGAGCGCTGTCCACGCCGGTCGTGGCGGGCGGCGGGGCGGGGTCCTGGCGGCTTCCGGAGGTGTTGCGGTAGACGGCGCTGAAGGCCAGCGCGACCATCCCGATGCCCATCAGCACGGCGAGCAGCCAGGCCACCGGCCGGTGCCAGCGCGCCGCACCCCGGTACGGCCGCAGAGCGCCGCCGTGGCGCCCGTAGGGGCCGCCGCTGCCGTACGCGTCGTCATCGGGGTCCAGCGGGTCGTCGTAGGCACCCCCGCGGCTGTACTCGCCGGGGCCGTACCCGTCGTCGTAGAGCTCGTCGTCCATCGGGCCGCCGCCCGATCGCGCCCGGGATGCCTCGGCCTCGGCACGCGCCTGGGCGGCCGCCAGCAGCCGCTCCACAGCGGTCGGCTCATGGATCTCGGCGGCCCGTACGAAGTCCTCGTCGAACACCACGGAGGCGAAGTCCTCGTCCGCGCCCCCGCGGTCGTCGTCGGGCTCCCAGCCGTCCGGGAACGGCCTGCCCCCCACGTCGTCCGGCACGGCCACAGACTAGACCCGCCGGGACGTTCTGGGCAGGGAGCCCGCAACATTCACCGGCCCGGGAAGGTCACCGGACATGGCCGTCGCCCGTGACGATGTACTTCGTCGAGGTGAGCTCCGGCAGGCCCATCGGGCCCCTGGCGTGCAGCTTCTGCGTGGAGATGCCGATCTCGGCGCCGAAGCCGAACTGACTGCCGTCGGTGAAGCGGGTGGACGCGTTGACGGCCACCGTCGTAGAGTCCACCAGCTGGGTGAAGCGGCGGGCCGCGGCCTGCGAGGTGGTCACGATCGCCTCGGTGTGGCCGGAGGACCACAGCCGGATGTGGGCGACGGCCGCGTCCAGCGACTCCACGACGGCCGCGGCGATGTCGTAGGAGAGGTACTCCGTCTCCCAGTCCTCCGCCGTCGCCTCGACCACGGTGGCCTTGGACCCAGCGGCGTATTCGAGGACCCGCTCGTCGCCGTGGACGGTCACGCCCGCGTCGGCCAGTGCGTCCAGGGCGCGCGGCAGGAACTGCGCGGCGACGTCCTTGTGGACCAGGAGCGTCTCGGCGGCGTTGCAGACGCTCGGGCGCTGCGCCTTGGAGTTGATCAGGATGTCCACGGCCATGTCGAGGTCGGTCCGCGCGTCCACGTACACATGGCAGTTGCCGGTGCCGGTCTCGATGACCGGAACGGTGGATTCCTCGACCACCGTGCGGATCAGCGAGGCGCCGCCGCGCGGGATGAGGACGTCGACCAGGCCGCGGGCCCGCATCAGTTCCCGCACCGAGTCACGGCTCTCGCCCGGGACCAGCTGCACCGCGTCGGCCGGGAGCCCGGAGCCGCCGACGGCGTCGCGCAGCACCCGTACCAGCGCGACGTTGGAGGAGTACGCGGAGGACGAGCCGCGCAGCAGGACGGCGTTGCCGGACTTCAGGCAGAGGGCGGCGGCGTCGACCGTCACATTGGGCCGGGCCTCGTAGATGATCCCGACCACGCCGAGCGGCACGCGGACCTGTCGCAGGTCGATGCCGTTGGGCAGGGTCGAGCCGCGGACGACCTCGCCCACCGGGTCGGGCAGGGCCGCCACGTCCCGCACATCGGCGGCGATCGCGCGGATCCGCTCCGGAGTGAGGGTGAGCCGGTCGATGATCGACTCGCTGGTACCGGCCTCCCGGGCGCGGGCGACGTCCTCGGCGTTGGCCGTGACGATCTCGGCCGTCCGCACCTCCAGCGCGTCCGCGATGGCCAGCAGCGCGTCGTCCTTCGCCGCGCGCGGCAGCGGCGCGATGTCGGCGGCGGCGGAACGTGCCCGGTAGGCGGCCTGGGCGACCGGGGACATGTTGTCGTACGGCGAGAGCGTGGTCATGTCCGCAGGGTAGTGCGCACACTACGGGCATCCGGCACGTATCCCGTGATGCGAGACAGCTCCCCACCGACAGCTCCCCGCCGACGGCTCCCCCGATGGCGGCTCCCCGTCGGCGACCCACCGGTGGCAGCGCCCCGGCACCCCGCCGCTCCGCCACCCCGGCCCCCGGAGCCGCCGCCCCGGAGGCCGCCGGGATCAGTACGGGTGCACCCCCACCGGGGCTGCCGGAGGCGGCCCGTACCCCTCGGCGATGCGCTGGTGGTACGTCTCCCGGTCGATGACCTCCAGACCGACGATCTCCCAGGGCGGGAGCTTGGCCGTGGAACGGTGCTCGCCCCACAGCCGCAGCGCGACGGCCGCCGCGTCGTGCAGATCGCGGGCCTCTTCCCAGTAGCGGATCTCCGCGTGGTCGTCGGCGTACCTGCTGGTCAGCAGGAAGGGATGGTCGTGCGCGAGCTGTTCGAGTCCGCGTCTGATCTCCGTCAGCGGGGTGGCGGTTCCCGAGACGCTGAGCGTGATGTGCCACAGCCTCGACGGGGTGCGTTCCTCCTTCACCACCGTCTGCTCGGACCCGGTGGTCCGGTCGTCCCCCTGCTCCTTGGTCCGGCTCCCGTCGAAGCCTGTACCGGCTCCGACGCTGGTCAGGGCCCGGCCACCCGTTCCTCGGGGCGGCGCCCCCGGGCGCGCTCGTCTCACCGGCGGCCTCCTGTGAATGCGTTCGCTGTGCTGTACCCCGCTGTTTCCCCGTTACAAAGTTGACCAGCCCGCGGCCGGGGATGGGGCGGTTTTCGTGAAGGTCTCTGCCCCGAGGCTGGACTTTCAGTCGTTTCAGGGGTTTGTCAGCCGTGCAGTACGACCAGATCGTCCCTGTGTACGATCTCGCGCTCGTACGCCGGGCCTAGCTCCCGTGCCAGGTCGCGGGTGGAACGGCCGAGTAGTTGCGGGATCTCCTTGGAGTCGAAATTGACGAGTCCGCGGGCCACCGGCCGGCCTTCGAGATCGCGCAGCTCCACCGGGTCACCGGCGGTGAACTCCCCCTCGACCGAGGCGATTCCGGCGGGCAGCAGCGAGCTGTGGCGTTCGACGACCGCCTGCACGGCCCCGTCGTCCAGGGTCAGCGAACCCTGCGGGGTGGAGGCGTGGGCGAGCCAGAGCAGCCGGTCCGCCGAGCGGCGTCCGGTGCGGTGGAAGTACGTGCCGGTGTCGCGGCCGGCCAGGGCGTCGGCGGCCCGGCTCGCCGAGGTGAGGACGACGGGGACTCCGGCCGCGGTGGCGATCCTGGCCGCCTCGACCTTGGTGACCATGCCGCCGGTGCCGACGCCCGCCTTCCCGGCGCTGCCGATGGTGACGCCCGCGAGGTCGTCGGGACCGGTCACTTCGGCAACCCGCGAGGTGCCCGGAGTGCTGGGGTCGCCGTTGTAGAGGCCGTCCACGTCGGAGAGCAGGACCAGCAGATCCGCGCGGACGAGGTGGGCGACCAGGGCCGCGAGCCGGTCGTTGTCGCCGAACCGGATCTCGTCGGTGGCGACGGTGTCGTTCTCGTTGACGACCGGGAGCGCGCCCATGTCCAGGAGCTGGTCGAGGGTGCGGTAGGCGTTGCGGTAGTGGGCGCGGCGGCTGGTGTCGTTGCTGGTCAGCAGCACCTGGCCGACGCGTACGCCGTACCGTGCGAAGGAGGCGGTGTAGCGGGCGACGAGCAGTCCCTGGCCGACGCTGGCGGCGGCCTGCTGCCTCGCCAGGTCCTTGGGCCGGCGCAGCAGGCCGAGTGGGGCGAGCCCGGCCGCGATGGCGCCGCTGGAGACGAGCACGATCTCGCGCTCCCCGCCGCTGCGCACCTTGGCCAGTACGTCGACGAGCGCGTCGACGCGGTCCGCGTCGAGGCCGCCGGCCGCGGTGGTGAGGGATGAGGAACCGACCTTGACCACGATCCTGCGGGCCTCTGTGACGCCCTGCCTTGCCCCTGCCACGTCCATCCCCAATGATTCGGCCTCGCCCAGCCCCCGCAATCTACGCGAGCGGCGAATCCGGCGCCCGGGTGTTCCGCCCTCTGGACCCTCGCGTCCGCACACTGTCGGCAGGATCGCGCCGGGTCTGCATGAGCAACCGTTGAGGCGTCTGAGTCATCTAACAGCCGATAGGGTGAACGGCGGGTGGCTTCCTATGCCATTTTCTGCAGCAGGCCTCGCATCCGCCGCCGGCCAGAGGGACTTCTCACAGACATGGGACAGCAGCAATGCCAGTCAAAGTAAGTGTCGTCATTCCTGTATACAACCCGGGCAAGTACATCGACCCCTGCATCGACTCGCTGCTGCGACAGACCCTCCCGGCAGGGGAATTCGAAGTCCTCTTCGTCAACGATGGCTCGACGGACGACACGCGTGAGCGGCTCGAAAAGCTGGCCGGGGAGCATCCGCATTTCCGTGTGATCACCATCCCGAACTCCGGATGGCCCGGGAAGCCCCGCAACATCGGTGTGGACGAGGCGAAGGGCGAGTACGTCCAGTTCGTCGACCAGGACGACTATCTCGCCTCCGGCGCCCTGCAGCGGCTGTACGACATGGGCCACCGCAACGGTTCGGACATCGTCATCGGCAAGGTGGCGAGCAACTTCCGCGGCGTCCCGCACGGCGTGTTCAAGAAGAACCGCGAGAAGTGCACCCTGCACGACGCGCCCCTGTACGACAGCCTCACGCCGCACAAGATGTTCCGTACGGAGTTCCTCCGCGAGAACGGCATCGCCTACCCCGAGGGCAAGCGCCGACTTGAGGACCAGCTCTACATGATGCAGGCGTACTTCCCCGCCAAGGTCGTCTCGATCCTCGGCAACTACACCTGCTACTACTACTCCCGGCGGGACGACGGCCAGAACGCCGGATCGGCGAAGATCGTGCCGTCCGGCTACTACGGCAACCTCCGTGAGGTCCTCGACGTCGTCGTGGACAACACCGAGCCCGGCGAGTTCCGGGACATGCTGCTGCGCCGCTTCTACCGCGTCGAGATGCTCGGCCGGCTCAGCGAGCCGGCCGTCCTCAAGTACGCCCCCGAGTACCTGGACGAGATGTGCGACGCCGTCCAGGGCCTGGCCACCGACTTCATGGACGACGGGGTGCACGACGGGCTCGGCCCGGTGCTCCGGCTGCGCTCCACGCTGCTGCGCAACAACGACCGCCAGGGCCTGGTCCGGATCTCCCGGTTCGCCGCGTCGGTCAAGGCGGCGGCCCGCCTGGAGGACTTCGCCTGGCGGCCGGACGGCCGGATCGACCTCACCATCAGCGGCCGCCTCGTCCACGGCGAGGACCAGAGGCCGCTGACGCTGCTGCGCCGCGACGGGCGCTACTTCCTGCACCCCGACATCACCGAGGGCCTGCTGCCGGACGGCGAACTCCTGGACGTCACCGACGACATGTCCGGATTCTCCGCCGAGCTGTCGCTGCGCAACCGTGAGACCGCCGTCGAGTGGTCCTGCCCCGCGAGCTTCACCGCCCGGGTCGAGGAGCTCGGCGACGACGTCTGCGAGGTCGTCCTGCACGGCAGCGGCCAGATCGGCTCGGAGGCGGTCAAGGGCCGCGGCCGGGTGTCGCGCGGCTTCTGGGACGTCTGGGTGCCGCTGCGCGGCCTCGGCCTGGTCCGCAAGGCCCGGCTCGGCGCCGACCGCGCCCCGGAGGTGGACGCGGCCTGCCTGCCCGCCTCGCTGGGTTCGCCGGCCCGCGCCGTCATCCCGTACTTCACCGACCCGCACGGCAACATCACCCTCGATGTGGCCCGGCGCGCCAAGAAGCTGGCCGAATACCTCGAAGGGCGTCCGCTCCAGCGGTCCCCCGGCCGCTCCGAGCTCCGGCTGGACCTCTTCACCGCCGACGGCACCGGCACGTCCCCGACCACCCTGGTCCTGAGCCCGTCGGGCGGGGCGGGCGGCTCCTCGCACCAGCTCCGCACCACCCTGCGGCCCATCGACGGCCGGGCCCACCTCACGGTGCCCGACCGCGCGCCGGGCGTCCCGGCCGGTACGTGGAAGCTCGCGGTCCGGCTGGACGGCGACAAGAACCCCGCGTTCCACCTCTGCGACGTCACCGTCGCCAAGAACGGCCGGATCACCCTGCCCGCGAGCCTGCCGGAGATCGACCCCGGGATCATGCTCGGCATCACCAGCAGGCGCCGGAAGGCGAGGCTGCGCCGCGCGCTGCGCACCGTCGGCGGTCCGATCGTGCGCAGGCTCCCGGCCAAGAGCCGCAAGCGGGCGCGCCGCCTGGCCGCCCGGTTCACCGGCTGACCCGCGCCCGTACCGCCGTACGTTTCCCACCAGGACACCGGCCGAACGCATCGGCCACGAGCAACAGAACAAGGACGTGATCGCATGCGGCAGCTCTCCATCGAAGGGGCCTGGGTGCATGAGCCCAAGGTCTTCCCGGACAGCCGCGGCAGCTTCCACGAGTGGTTCAAGGCGTCGGAGCTGAGCGAGGCCGTCGGCCACACGCTGCGTCTGGCGCAGGCCAACTTCTCCATCTCCAGCCGGGGGACGCTGCGCGGGGTTCACTTCGCCGACGTGCCGCCGAGCCAGGCGAAGTACGTCAAGTGCGTGCGCGGCGCGGTGCTCGACGTCATCGTGGACATCCGGGTCGGCTCCCCCACGTACAAGCGGTGGGAGGCCGTCCGGCTCGACGACGTCGACCACCACGCCGTCTACCTCGCCGAGGGGCTCGGCCATGCCTTCATGGCGCTGACGGACGACGCCTCGGTCAGCTACCTGTGCTCCGAGGGCTACGCGCCCGGCCGGGAGCACGGCATCAACCCGCTCGACCCGGAGCTGGGCATCGAGTGGCCCGAGGGCATCACCCCGCTGCTGTCCGACAAGGACGCCGCGGCGCCCTCGCTGGCCGAGGCCGAGGAGCAGGGCCTGCTGCCCTCGTACGAGGCGTGCCAGGCGTACTACGCGCAGCTGCGCGCCCGCGGCTGAGCCGCCCGCGCCGATACGCCGAAGCCCCCGTGGTCCGTACGGATCACGGGGGCTTCGCGTCGTCCGGGTACGGTCAGCCCGTCACTGCCTCGATGCGCGAGCGCAGCGGCGCGAAGGCCGAGCGCGAGCGGTGCAGGTTGCGGGCGCGGGCCAGGGCCGGCCAGAAGTCGGCGCGCAGCAGCGTCTCGGGCCGGACCGCGTTCTTGCGGACGAGTACCTCTTCGGGCACGTCCTGCGGGTCGGGTACGACGAATTCCTCGATGATCTTGTCGTACTCGTTCTTCAGGACGTTGTTCTCCGGGTCGGCGCCGAACACGGCGACCACACCGGTCGGTTCGGTGTCCACCTCGACGACCACCAGGTCGGGGCGGTAGCGGCGCAGCACCTGCACCACCTTGTACACGTCGCCGGTCCAGTACTTGGTGTGCCGGTCGCGGGCCGCCTCGTCGACGTCGCGCGGCAGCATGTCGTCGAGAATGATCACGCTCGACCAGCGGGAGTGCTTCTCCACGTTCATGAAGTCGCGCAGGGCGTACTCGAAGAGGTGCATGCCGTCGATGAAGGACAGCTCCAGCTTCGGGTCCCCTCCGAGGACGTTGAGCGGATCGCGGCGGGCCAGCGCCCGGAACGGGTTCCGGCCGTTGCGCAGGTGCAGCAGCGGATCCTTGCGGGCGAAGAAGTCGTCGCTCGTCGCCCTGACCAGGTGGACGTCACAACTGATGTCCGTCACGACCCGGAAGGCGGGGTCGACGGCGACGGAAGGGACCCGTGAGAGGGCCAGGCTTCTGCCGTCGTTGACCCCGATCTCCAGATAGTTCCGAGGCCGGTAGACGCGGTGCAGATGGCGCAGGAAGTCGTGGCGGTTCACGTGGAGCTGCCCTTCGGAGGAAACCAACTGGTCCGGTTCCCGGCGAAGTTACCTCATGACCGTACTGTGATGTAAGCGTTCTCCCTGATGTAAACCTTCGTTGTAGATATCGTCGAAATTCAACGAGATTTGATCATCTATGCGATCAATTGATGATCACGCCCGCTCTGCCGCAACAAGGGCCGGAAATGCTTCCGTGAGTGCCGCCCGCCAGTCCCGGACCGGTTCGATCCCGGCCGCGGCCCAGCGGTCATGGCCCAGCACGCTGAACGCGGGCCGGGGAGCAGGCCGGACGAAGGCCTCGCTGGTCGTGGGACGGACCCGCTCGGGGTCGGTGCCGAGCAGCCGGAAGATCTCCCGGGTGAAGCCGAACCAGGTCGTCTCGCCGCCGCTGGTGCCGTGGTAGACACCGGCCGGGGCGCCACCCGCGAGGGCGGCCCGTCCGAGCCGGACCAGCCGGTCGGCCAGATCGACGGTCCAGGTGGGCTGACCGCGCTGGTCGTCCACCACGTCGAGGGTGTCCTTGACGCCCTCCAGCTTGATCATCGTACGGACGAAGTTGCCGCCGCCCGCGCCGTACAGCCAGGCCGTGCGGACCACGTAGCCGGTCTCCGGCAGGGTGCTCAGCACGGCCTGCTCGCCGGCCAGCTTGGTGCGGCCGTAGGCGCTGCGCGGCCCGGTCGGGTCGTCCTCGGCGTACGGCTCGACGCCGTCACCGGCGAAGACGTAGTCGGTGGAGACCTGGAGGAGCACGGCGCCGTGCTCCCGGCAGGCCTCGGCGAGGACGGCGGGGCCGGTGCCGTTGACCCGCAGCGCGGCGTCCTCCTGGGACTCCGCGTCATCGACCGCGGTCCAGGCGGCGCAGTTCACCACGACGGCCGGGCGGTGCTTCGCGAAGGTCGCCCGCACCGACTCCGGGTCGGCGACGTCCAGTGCCGCCCGGTCCGCGGCGACCGCGGTGACGTCCTCACCGGCGAGCCGGGCCAGGACGTCCTGGCCCAGCATCCCGGCGGCCCCGGTGACCAGCCAGACGGCGCTCACAGGGCGGCCCGGTCCTTCAGCGGCTCCCACCAGGTGCGGTTGTCGCGGTACCACTGCACGGTCTCGGCGAGGCCGGTGCGGAAGTCCTTGCGGGGCTCGTAGCCGAGCTCCTCGCGGATCTTGGTGCAGTCGACCGAGTAGCGGCGGTCGTGGCCCTTGCGGTCCTCGACATAGGTGACGCTGGTGTCCCAGTCGGCGCCGCAGGCGTCCAGCAGCAGGCCGGTGAGCTCCTTGTTGGACAGCTCGGTGCCGCCGCCGATGTTGTAGACCTCGCCGGCCCGGCCCCTGGTGCGGACCAGCTCGATGCCCTGGACGTGGTCGTCGATGTGCAGCCAGTCGCGGACGTTGGCGCCGTCGCCGTAGAGCGGGACCGTCTTGCCGTCCAGCAGGTTGGTGACGAAGAGCGGGATGACCTTCTCGGGGAAGTGGTGGTGCCCGTAGTTGTTGGAGCAGCGGGTCACCCGCACGTCGAGGCCGTGGGTGCGGTGGTACGAGAGCGCGATCAGGTCGCTGGACGCCTTGGCCGCGGAGTACGGCGAGTTGGGCGCGAGCGGGTGGGTCTCGGGCCAGGAGCCCTCGTCGATCGAGCCGTAGACCTCGTCGGTGGAGATGTGCACGAAGGTCTTGATGCCCGCGAGGTGCGCGGCGTGGATCAGCGTGTGGGTGCCCACCACGTTGGTACGGACGAACTCGGCGCCGCCGTCGATGGACCGGTCGACATGCGACTCGGCGGCGAAGTGCACCACCTGGTCGTGCTCGGCCATCAGCTTGGCGACCAGCTCCGGGTCGCAGATGTCACCTTGCACGAACCGGAAACCGGGGTGGTCGCGCACCTCGTCCAGGTTGGCCGGGTTGCCCGCGTAGGTGAGCTTGTCGAGGACGGTGACAGCGATGTCGCCGGGACCCTCGGGGCCGAGCACCGTACGGACGTAGTGCGAGCCGATGAAACCGGCGCCGCCGGTCACCAGGATGTTGGTGGTCATGAAGAGATCTGCACCTTGCTGTGGTCGCCGAGCACGAGTCGGTGGGCGGACGGGGAACGGGGGGCGGGGGTCACCTCGACGTCACGGCCGATGAGCGACGCCTCGACGCGGCGGACACCGGCGATGGAGGCGCCCCGCAGAACGATGGAGTACTCGATCTCGCTGTCCTCGATGCGGACGTCCTCCGAGACCGAGGTGAACGGGCCCACGTACGCGCCGCTGATCACCGAACGGGCGCCGATGATCACCGGCCCGACGATGCGGCTGCCGCTGACCTTGGCGCCCGGCTCGATCCGGACCCGGCCGATGATCTCGCTGTCCGCGTCGACGTCGGCACCCTCCTGGAACGGCTCGACGCCCTCCAGGACGGTCCGGTTGACCTCCAGCATGTCGGTGACGTTGCCGGTGTCCTTCCAGTAGCCGCGGATCGTGGTGGAGCGCACGTCGCGCTTCTGGTCGATCAGCCACTGGATGGCGTGGGTGATCTCCAGCTCGCCGCGCCAGGACGGCTCGATCGACCGGACCGCCTCGTGGATGGCGGGGGTGAAGAGGTAGACGCCGACGAGCGCCAGATCGCTCTTGGGCTCCTTCGGCTTCTCCTCCAGCGCCGCCACCCGGCCGTCGGCGTCGAGCTCCGCGACACCGAAGGAGGTCGGGTTGGGCACCTGCGTCAGCAGGATCTGCGCATCGGGCTTGTCCGTACGGAACTCGTCCACCAGACCGGTGATCCCGCCGACGATGAAGTTGTCGCCGAGGTACATGACGAAGTCGTCGTCAGCCAGGAAGTCGCGGGCGATCAGCACCGCGTGGGCGAGGCCGAGCGGCTCGTCCTGCGGGATGTAGGTGACCTCGATGCCGAGCGCGGAGCCGTCGCCGACCGCCTCGCGGATCTCGGGGGCGGTGTCGCCCACGATGATGCCGACCTCGGTGATGCCGGCTTCCGCGATGGCTTCCAGGCCGTAGAAGAGCACGGGCTTGTTCGCCACGGGCACCAGCTGCTTGGCCGAGGTGTGTGTGATGGGACGCAGGCGGGTGCCGGCCCCTCCGGATAGTACGAGAGCCTTCACGTGACCAGTCCCCATGGTGTTCTGTCGGTCCCGTCGCGGGCGCGACGTCCGAACGATTTTACTGAGCTTCTCGATGTGCTCTTCAGTGCATCCGCCCGGTCGGCTCATTCGCGCGCACCGGGCGGACGAGCGGCCGTCACGCCGCGTTCAGCCGTTCCTTCCACCGCAGTATGTCGCGACGCACCTTGCGGGCCACCCGGCGGGACAGCGAGGCCCGGCGGGCGGCGACCTTCGGCTGGTCGATGCGCTTGCCGTCGTGCCAGTCCGGCACGGTGACCTCGTAGCTGGAATCAGCCAGCCCCGCCGACCGGTCGCGGAAGTGCGGATACGCGAGATAGAGCGTCCGGCCGTCGCGCGAGCCGACCACGTCCGGGACCGTCTTCGCCCGGACGTACCGCACCACCTCGATCAGCAGATCCGTCCTGCCCCGCGCCACACAGGCGAGACGCAGCCGCTCGGAGACCTTGATCAACCGGGCCACACCGTCGTCCCAGTACTTTTCCATCAGCGGAGCCGCGAGTTCCATTTTGTGCCGGCGGACTTCCTCCGAATCCTTCAGCACCACGGGGCCGAACTGCTGGAGCATCCCCACCGTGAAGGGCCGGACCATGAGGAAATCCCTTTTCGGGCCCGCGGGTTCGATCCGGTGAATGAGCGCCATCATGGCGCGCATCGAGTCGAAGCGCCATTCATAGGTGCCGCTCTTGGTGACGTGCTTCCCGTCGTCGCGGCCCACCAGGTAATAGCAGACGTAATTGGAGATCACCGAGACGCCGGCGCCGCGCAGATATGCCTCCATCGTGAAGAGAGCATCCTCGCCGGTCCTGAGATTCTCGTCGAATCTCAGGGAGAGCCGCTCCAGGAGTTCACGCCGGAAGAGCTTCTGGGCGCTCAGGGTGTAAATGACCTTGGAGTTGTAGACGTCGACCCGGTCCTTGGTGGCCCGCCACATCGACTGCGGCGCCCCCCGGTTCACACCGACCACCTTGCCGAGCACCACATCGGTGCCCGCCCGGTCGGCCATGGCCACCATCCGCTCCAGGGCCTCGTCACCGAAGTAGTCGTCCGCGTCCAGGAAGAACACATAGCGGCCACGGGCCAGACCGAGGCCCACATTTCGCGGACCGCTGGGGCCGCCGGAGTTCTTCTGCCTGATCACCCTGGTCGGAACCTGCGATCTCGCCGCGAATTCTTCCAGGTACTCGCCCGTGCCATCGGTGGAGCCGTCGTCGACCGCGACGATTTCGATCCGTTCGGCACCGATGGTCTGCGCCTCCACGGATTCGAGACAACGGATGAGGTAGGGCATCGCCTCATATGCACCGACAACCACGGTCACGTCAGGAATTTGCGTCTCGTTCACACAAACAGAAGACAGTCGACCCGGGTCGTTGGTTGTCTTACGCCACACCGCCAAATGGTGACACTCATCACAAAGGCCCGGCACAACCCTCTCGGGGGTATGCCGGGCCTTGCTCAATCAGGTAAAGCAAACGGTCGGCTCATCAGCCGCCCACGGGCTCACCCAGACTCTTCGCCACCCCGGCGTTCCGCGCGTCGGACTTGGCGGCGAGCGCCGTCACGGCCGTGTCGAACTGCACGATCGAGGTGGGATCGTCCGGACCCAGGAGGTACTCCTTCAGCTCGCGCCGGTCGTCCGCCAGAGTGTCCGCGGCCGGGTCCTTCACCGCGGCGAGCAGGGCCTTCAGCTCGGCCGCCGAGTTGGACAGGATCACCGCGGCGCGCACGGCGGTGTTCTGCCGGCGGAACTCCTCCTCGCCCAGTTCGGCCGAGTCCGTGACCGCGTACGGCTTGCCGCTCGCGATGAAGTCGGAGACCACGCTGGAGATGTCCGAGACCATGGCGTCCGACTCGTTGAAGCAGTCGTAGAGCCGCATCTGGGCGCCGGTGATGACCCGGTGCTCCCACCAGCCCTGGGCACGCCAGGACGCCGCGTTCCACTCGTCCTTGAGCTTCGCCGTCTCGGCCTCGCGCGCCGGGTCGGCCAGCGAGTCCCGGGACAGCTCCGCCTCGTCCCGGGCGGTGCGGCCGCCGCCGGTCAGCTCGGCCAGCCGCGCCTCGATCCGGACCATCTCGGCCCGCGCCTTGGCCTGCTCGCCCTGCAGCGCGGCCGACTCCTGCGCCCAGCGGGGGTCGGTGGCGCGCTGGGCCGCGGCCTGCTCGATCATCGCGGTGATGCGCAGGTGCACGGCCTTGGCCTTGGCGCTGCGGGTACCGGTGAAGGGGTGCGGCTTGTACAGCAGCCGGACCGGCTCCTCGGCCTCCAGCAGCCGCCTGACGATGTTCTCGCCGGCCAGCAGCAGCGAGGTGTTGCCCGGGTTGTCGTCCCAGCCCTCCCAGGTGGGGGCGTACAGCACGGTCGGGATCGGGTTCCCCGGCGTACCGGACCAGGACCGGATGGCGGCCAGCTGCGGGCGGCCCACCTCCACGATGTCCTCGTCGCGCACCCCGACGTCGGCCAGCGCGTAGCGGTCGCGGCCGGCCCGGCCCGCGGTCCACACCTCGTCGTAGACCTTGCTGTACGGGTTGACGCTGGCGATCTTGTCGCTGTCGCCGTGACCGATGAAGACGTGCTTCATCGTCGGCACCCGGAGCAGGTGGATGTTCTTGCCGACGTTGGCCGCGTAGAGCGCGACCCGCACCGACGAGAGGTCCAGGTTCATCAGGTGCACGCCACCGGGCACACAGAGCACCGGCACCGAGGTCGTGGCGAGCTGCGGCACGATGTTGCGCTCACGCAGCAGGATCATCGGCCGGCCGCCGAGCTGGGCCATGGTCTCCAGCCACATGTTGACCTGGTAGGCGGAGTCCTTGGAGCCGGAGAAGTACAGCATCACGGTCGGCCGGTACTCGGCGAGCCAGTCGCCCACCGCGTTGAGGACCTTGGTCTCCGGCGGTACGAGCCGGCTCGGCCGGACGTACGGCAGCAACGCCACCAGGTAGCAGACCGCGAGAACGAGCGTCAGGCCGAGGCCGGCGTACGCGATGACGTCCTTGCCGGTCTCGACGGCGACCAGCACGCCCACGATCGCGAAGACGTCCAGGTGCAGCATCTTCTCCGCGGGCCGGCTCATCAGGCTCTGCGGCGGGGCATCCGCTATCCGCACCGCCGACAGGTCGATGTTGCTGGTGACCACCGGAAGCTTGCGGCGGAGCCGGATCAGGGTGACCATCGCGCTCTGCGGCGCCTGGAGTCCGTAGAACGCCAGGAGGCAGGCGACCGTCACGTAGAAGAGCGTCTCCTCGCCGTATCCCATGCGGGAGAGCAGCAGGATGAGCAGCAGCTGACGGACCAGGAAGCGGATCGAGAGCCCGGCCCGGACGGCGGCGAGCCGGTTGATCAGATAGCTGCCGCAGTGGTGCAGATACCGGTCCGCGAGATAGGTGACCGCGGTGGCCGCGGCGAAGAACCAGAGATTGGGGATTATTGCCGCGAGCATTATGCACGGGAACCCCAGAGCCACCAGGACCGCGGCGGCCAGCTCCGAGCCGCTGCCCACCCGAGCCAAACGCATGGCTTTCGAAATCACGAAGTACCGCTCCCGAGGGTGCCGACTTGTTTACCTTACGAGGGGATTGTGAAGGCAGAGCTTCACGAATTCGGACCCCTGCAGTTCGCGCTCGGCGACTGCAGGGGTCCGAATAGTCGATTGTCAAGCAGTATTACACATCGGCCTGTCGGTCCAGGACAGCGGCAAGCGCCTGCTCGAAGCCGGATGCCTCGGAGGCGCCCCGGGTCGGGTCCTGCTGGCGTACGTCGATGACATGGCCGGTCATCTCCGAGAGCAGGACGTCGAGCGAGGTCCGGGCGACCGCCTCGGAGGACAGCAGCGTGCCCGCGGGCTCGTCGCCGAACGCCTTGGTGCGCATCGGGGTGGCGGTGCGCTCGGGGTTCACGCAGTTCACCCGCACGCCGTCGGCCGCCCACTCGTCCGAGAGCGCCTGGGTGAGGTTCACCATGGCGGCCTTGGTCGACGAGTAGAGGCTGTACTCCGCGCGGCCCCGGGTGTAGCTGCTGGAGGTGTAGAGCAGCAGCTGGCCCTTGGTCTCGGCGAGGTACTTGTACGAGGCGCGGGCGATCTGCACGGGTGCCAGGTAGTTGACGTTCAGCGCTTCCTGGATGGTCGCGCTGTCCGTCTCGGCCAGCTTGCCGATGCGGAGCACGCCGGCGGTGTTGATCACGTAGTCGACACGGCCGGTGTCGGCGTACGCCTTGGAGAGCGCCTCGTCGATGTGCTCGGGGTTCTCCACGTGCGTACCGGTGGTGGAGCGGCCCAGGGCGTAGACGGTGGCGCCGTAGGACTCGGCGAGCGTCGCGATGTCCGCGCCGATGCCGTACGAACCGCCGAAGACGACGAGGGTCTTGCCGGTGAGCAGCTCGCGGTAGGCGGCGTCGTCGGTCGGCTGCGGAACCGCCGTGGAGGCCAGCTGGAAGAGCTTGTCCGCGATGAAGACGTCGACCGGCTGGGTGACCTTCATGTTGTACTCGTCGCCCGCCACGACGTAGATCGGTACGTCGGGGAGGTACTTGAGCACGACCGAACAGTCGTCGGTGGCCTGGAAGTTCGGGTCACCGGCGGCGACCTCGTAGGCCCGGCGGATCGTGGAGAGCTTGAAGGCCTGCGGCGTCTGGCCCCGGCGCAGCCGGGAGCGGTCGGGCACATCGGTGATGAACTCGCCGTCGCCGCCGTGGGTGCGGGTCACGATGATCGTGTCCGCGGACGGGATGGCGACGTCGACCGCCTGGTAGCGGTCCAGCGCGTCGACGCAGTCCTTGATGACGCGGCGCGAGAGCAGCGGGCGCACGGCATCGTGGAAGAGGACGTTGCGGTCCTCGCCCTCGGCCAGTCCCTCGCCGAGCGCCGCGATGGCACGCTCGGTGGTCTCATTGCGCGTCGAGCCGCCCTCGATCACCTTGGTGACCTTGGTGAGCCCGGCCTTGGCGACGATCTTCTCGATGTCGGGCACATAGCCCGGAGCCATCAGCACGATGACGTCGTCGATGGAGTCGGCCTGCTGGAAGATCGACAGCGTGTGCTCGATGACAGCCTTGCCTGCGATCTTCAGCAGCTGCTTGGGAATGGACAGACCCACGCGCTGGCCGGTACCGCCGGCGAGCACGACTGCTGTGGTTCGGGCTTTGGCTATGTGCTGAGCAGACACAGACGACCTACCTTGCGAGGGCTGGGAGATACAGCGATGGTTGCACTCTCCGTTACCGTCTCGCAAGGTGGACGTCGGCCACCGCATGCCGTATCGAAACCTTTTGTTGCCCTGCGATCAGGGCGGATACCGGAATCGGGGCTTCCCTGCCAGGTGATCGACGCCACACGAGTGAGCGGCGTGATTCACCCCTGAGCGGGTTCGGTTCCCCCGTACGTATGACGCGGAGAGCGGGCGTGGCCGCCGGACGGGCCTGCGGAACAGGACCTTCCGGCGGCCGGTGACCGTTCTAGAACGGGTTGAAGTCGTCGAACTCGCGCTGGACGTCGTCGCGCTCCGACTCGCGGTCGCGGCGGCGCTGCGCCGCCGGGCGCGGTGCTTCGAGCCGGTGGTCCTCGCCACGACGGCCGAGCATCTCCGCGCCCGCCGCCAGGGTCGGCTCCCAGTCGAAGACGACCGCGTTGTCCTCGGCGCCGATGGCGACGCCGTCGCCCGCGCGGGCACCGGCCTTCACCAGCGCCTCCTCGACCCCGAGGCGGTTGAGCCGGTCGGCCAGGTAACCGACGGCCTCGTCGTTGTTGAAGTCGGTCTGGCGCACCCAGCGCTCCGGCTTCTCGCCGCGCACCCGGTAGATGCCGTCCTCCTCCAGCGTCACGGTGAAGCCCGCGTCGTCGACGGCCTTCGGGCGGATGACGATCCGGGTCGCCACCTCCACCGGCTTGGCCGCACGCGCCTCGGCGATGATGCCCGCGAGCGCGAAGGACAGCTCCTTCAGGCCGGTACGGGCGACCGCGGACACCTCGAAGACGCGGTAGCCGCGCTCCTCCAGGTCCGGGCGGATCATGTCGGCGAGGTCCTGGCCGTCCGGGATGTCGATCTTGTTGAGGACGACGATGCGGGGCCGGTCCTCCAGGCCGCCGTACTGCTTCAGCTCCTCCTCGATGATGTCGAGGTCGGAGACCGGGTCGCGGTCGGACTCCAGCGTCGCGGTGTCCAGTACGTGCACCAGTACCGAGCAGCGCTCCACGTGCCGCAGGAACTCCAGGCCGAGGCCGCGGCCCTGGCTGGCGCCCGGGATGAGGCCCGGGACGTCGGCGACGGTGTAGACGGTGCTGCCCGCGGTGACCACGCCGAGGTTCGGGACGAGGGTCGTGAAGGGGTAGTCCGCGATCTTCGGCTTGGCCGCCGACAGCACGGAGATCAGCGAGGACTTGCCGGCGCTCGGGTAGCCGACCAGCGCGACGTCGGCGACGGTCTTGAGCTCCAGGACGATGTCCCGGGCCTCACCGGGCTCGCCGAGCAGCGCGAAGCCGGGGGCCTTGCGCCGGGCGGAGGCCAGCGCGGCGTTGCCGAGGCCGCCGCGGCCGCCCTGGCCGGCGATGAACGTGGTGCCCTGGCCGACCAGGTCGGCGAGCACATTGCCGTCCCGGTCGAGCACGACCGTGCCGTCGGGCACCGGCAGGACCAGGTCCTGGCCGTCCTTGCCGGAACGGTTGTCGCCGGCGCCGGGCTGGCCGTTGGTGGCCTTGCGGTGGGGGTGGTGGTGGTAGTCGAGGAGCGTGGTGATGGTCTGGTCGACGACCAGGGTCACATCGCCGCCGCGGCCGCCGTTGCCGCCGTCCGGACCGCCGAGCGGCTTGAACTTCTCACGGTGTACGGAGGCACAGCCGTGGCCCCCGTTACCCGCGGCGGCGTGCAGCTCGACGCGGTCCACGAAGGTGGTCATGGTTGAAACCTCCAGTTACATACGTGCAGAAATGTCTCACTCGTGCCGTCCCCACGGAGGAGAAAGCTGTCTCTCATGGGAGAAACACGCGAAAGGCGGACCCGCTTCCCGTTCGGGAAGTGAGGTCCGCCTCCGCAGAAACCGCTCGACGAGCGCCGAAAATCAGCCGGCGATCGGAACGATGTTCACGACCTTGCGGCCACGGTGCGTGCCGAACTCGACCGCACCGGCGGCGAGCGCGAACAGCGTGTCGTCGCCGCCACGGCCGACGCCCGTGCCCGGGTGGAAGTGGGTGCCGCGCTGGCGGACCAGGATCTCACCGGCGTTGACGGCCTGACCGCCGAAGCGCTTCACGCCGAGCCGCTGAGCATTGGAATCGCGCCCGTTCCGGGTGGACGATGCGCCCTTCTTGTGTGCCATGTCTCCTCAGTCCCTTACTTCGCAGCCGCGGGGATACCGGTGACCTTGATCGCCGTGTACTGCTGGCGGTGACCCTGGCGACGGCGGTAGCCGGTCTTGTTCTTGTAGCGAAGGATGTCGATCTTCGCGCCCTTGTGGTGGTCCACGATCTCGGCCTGGACCTTGATCCCGGCCAGCACCCACGGGTCGCTGGTCACGGCGTCGCCGTCGACCACGAGCAGGGTCGAGAGCTCGACCGTGTCGCCAACCTGGGCAGTGGAAATCTTGTCAACCTCAACGATGTCACCGACAGCAACCTTGTGCTGGCGGCCACCGCTGCGCACGATGGCGTACACGCGGATCTCACTCTCGCTCGGAACGGGGCCCCTGATGCCAGCCGCTCACACAGGCCGGGGCCCGAGGTGATCCGAATGGACGAGCGGCCTCTCACCTGTGAAGGGAGGGGGGTGCTCAGGGACAGGCGCATGGAAACACGCCGAAGGGCAAGGTTACGGGCCGCCGTCCGGAGGGTCAAACCGGGCCCTGTGTCCTTCCCCGCCGCTCCCCCGTTCATTCCCGCTTCCTTGCCGCTCTCCTGCGGCCGGACCGCCGTCGCGAGGTACCGGGCAACCCCCTGAAAGCCCCCCGACGCCCTTCTGACGGCCTTCTGGAGCCCCTTCTGGGGCCCTTCTGGCTGCCTCCTGACGGCGCTCTGGAGCCCTTTCTGGCGGCTTCCCTGCCGAACGGGAACGGCCGGTGGGCCACACCCTGTCGGGGTGTGGCCCACCGGCCGTGCAACCGCTCTGCGGCTCGCGCCTACGCCTCGGCGTCGGCGGAGACGGCGGGCTGCGGCGACTTCTCCGCGGCGGCCGTCTTCTTGGTGGCCGCCTTCTTGGCCGTCGTCTTCTTCGCGGCGGTCTTCTTGGCAGCCGTCTTCTTGGTGGCCGCCTTCTTCGCCGTGGCCTTCTTGGCGGTCTTGCGGGCCGCCTTCTTGGCCGGGGCCGCCGCCTCGGCGGTCTCGGCATCCGACGCCGGCTCGGCCTCGGGCTTCGGCTCGGCCGAACCGGTCACCACGACGACCTCCGCGCCGTCCGTACCCGCGGGCGAGCCCGCGGGGGCGGTGACCTTGCGGGTCACCCGGCGACGCGCACGCGGCGGGGCGGCCTCGGGGGCCACCTCCTCGGGTGCGGCCTCGGGCTGTACGGCCTCGGCGACCGGCTCGGGCTGCTCGGCCGGAGCGGCGACCGGCTCGGCGGCCGGCACCTCGGCGACCGGCTCGACCGGGGCGGGCGAGCCCGCCGGGGCGGTCGCCTTCCGGGTCGCCCGACGGCGCGTACGGCCCTGGGGGGCCTCGGCCGCGGGGGCCTCCTCGACCACCGGGGCCGGAACCTCGGCGGCCGGCTCCGGCTCCACGGCCGGCTCGGGCTCCACGGCCACGACCGGCTCCGGCTCGACGACGGCCGGGGCCGCCGCTGCCGCGGCCTTCGGGGCGCCGGCCGGGGCCGTCGCCTTACGGGTCGCGCGACGCCGGCCGCGGCCGCGCGTGGCGGCCGCCTCGGCCTCGGCCGGGCTGCTGTACAGCTCCTCGTCCGGTACGAACTCCGGCTCGGGCAGCGCCATCGGGGCGGCCATCTCGGCAGCCAGCTCGGCCTCGGTCTCGGCCTCGGCCTCCACCACGTGCTCGTGGTCCGCGCCGCCCCGGCCGCGCTTCTTCGAGCGCTTGCCATTGCCGCCGCCACCGACCGAGGTCGGCTGCTCCATGTGCACGATGACACCGCGTCCGTTGCAGTGGACGCAGGTCTCGGAGAAGGACTCCAGCAGGCCCTGGCCCACCCGCTTGCGGGTCATCTGGACCAGGCCCAGCGAGGTGACCTCGGCCACCTGGTGCTTCGTACGGTCGCGTCCCAGGCACTCCAGCAGGCGCCGCAGCACCAGGTCCCGGTTGGACTCCAGCACCATGTCGATGAAGTCGACGACGACGATGCCGCCGAGGTCGCGCAGCCGCAGCTGGCGCACGATCTCCTCGGCCGCCTCCAGGTTGTTCTTGGTGACGGTCTCTTCCAGGTTTCCGCCCTGGCCGGTGAACTTGCCGGTGTTGACGTCGACGACGACCATCGCCTCGGTCTTGTCGATCACCAGCGAGCCGCCGCTCGGCAGGTAGACCTTGCGGTCCAGCGCCTTCATCAGCTGCTCGTCGATCCGGTACGTCGCGAAGATGTCGACCTCGGAGGTCCACCGCGACAGCCGGTCCGTCAGGTCGGGCGCCACCTGCGAGACGTATCCGTGGATCGTCTCCCACGCGTCGTCGCCGCTGACGATGACCTTGGAGAAGTCCTCGTTGAAGATGTCGCGGACGACCCGGACGGTCATGTCCGGCTCGCCGTAGAGCAGGGTCGGCGCGTTGGAGCTGCCGGTGCTCTTCGACTTCTTCTGGATGTCCTCCCACTGCTGCTGGAGCCGCTCGACGTCGCGGCGCAGCTCGTCCTCGCTCGCGCCCTCCGCGGCGGTACGGACGATGACGCCCGCGTCCTCGGGGACGATCTTCTTGAGGATGCTCTTCAGCCGGGCCCGCTCGGTGTCGGGCAGCTTGCGGCTGATGCCGGTCATCGAGCCCTCGGGCACGTAGACCAGGTACCGGCCGGGCAGCGAGACCTGGCTGGTCAGGCGGGCGCCCTTGTGGCCGATCGGGTCCTTGGTCACCTGGACGAGGACGGACTGGCCGGACTTGAGCGCGGTCTCGATGCGGCGCGGCCCGTGGGCCATGCCGAGCGCCTCGAAGTTCACCTCACCGGCGTAGAGCACGGCGTTGCGGCCCTTGCCGATGTCGACGAAGGCGGCCTCCATGGACGGCAGTACGTTCTGCACCTTGCCCAGGTAGACGTTGCCGACGTAGCTGGTGGCCTGCTCCTTGTTGACGTAGTGCTCGACGAGCACGTTGTCCTCAAGAACGCCGATCTGGGTGCGCTCGCCGTTCTGGCGGACGACCATGACCCGCTCCACGGCCTCGCGGCGGGCCAGGAACTCGGCCTCGGTGATGATCGGGACGCGGCGGCGGCCCTGCTCACGGCCCTCGCGGCGGCGCTGCTTCTTGGCCTCCATGCGGGTCGAGCCCTTGATGGACTGGACCTCGTCGAAGCCGGTGCCGGGCTCCCGCTCCTCCTTCTTGCGGGGCTCGCGGACCTTGACGACCGTGCGCTCCGGGTCGTCCGTGCCGTTGTCGGCGTCGGCGGGGACGTCCCCGCTGCGACGACGGCGGCGGCGACGGCGACGGCTGCTGCTCGATCCGGAGGCGGACGCCTCGTGGTCCTCGTCGTCCTCCTCGGACTCCTGGGCGTGCTCCTGGTCGTCCTCGGCGTGGTCGGCGGCCTCGTCGCCGTGCTGCTCGGCGGCCTCGTCACCCTCGGCGGCCTCGCCACGACGGCGGCGACGGCCACCACGACGGCGACGGCGCGAGGGCCGGTCCCCGTACTCGTCCGTCTCCTCGCCCTCGCCCTCGGCCTCGTGCTCGTGCTCGGCGTCGGCCTCGGTCTCCGGCTCCTCCTCGACCGGCTCCTCCGCGGGAGCCACGGCCTGCTCGGGCTCGGCGGCCTCACCGCGACGGCGGCGACGGCGACGCGAACCGGCCTGCGGCGCGGCCTCGGCGGCCGGGGCCTCGACGACGGCCGTCGGCTCCTCGACCGTCTCGGTCTCTTCCTCGGCCTCGACCTCGACCTCTTCGTAGCGCGAGGCCGCCGCGGCGGCGGCCGCGGTCTCCGGGGTCTGGAACATCGGCTCGGCGAAGACCGGCGCCTGGAACACGGCCACGGCGGGGCGCGCGGCGCGACGGCTCTTGCGTACGGGCTCCTCGGCCTTGCCGGTGAACTCCGGGCGGCCGGCGGCGGCGGTGGCCCGGCGGCGCTGACGGCCGCGCGGAGCGGCGTCCTCGGCCTCGGCGGGCTCGGCCGCGGGCTGCTCGGCCACGGGCTTCTCGGCGGCGGGCTGCTCGGCGGCGGCCGGTGCTTCCCCGACGGTCTCGACGGCCTCGGCGGCCTCGGCGGCCTGCGGCGCACCCGCCGGAGCGGTCGCCTTGCGGGTCGCCCGACGACGGCCGCGCGGGGCCTCGGCGGCCTCTTCCGCCACGGCGGTCTCCGCGACCGGCTCGACGGCCTGCGGGGCACCGGCCGGGGCCGACGCCCTGCGCCGGGTGCGGCCGCGCGGCGCGGCGGGCTCCGGCTCGGCGATCTCGGCGGCCGGCTCGGGCTCGGCGGCGGCCGGTGCCTCCTCGACGATCTCCACGGCTTCGGCGGCCTGCGGCGCACCCGCCGGAGCGGTCGCCTTACGGACCGCACGACGACGCGTACGCGCGGGCGCCGCCTCCACGACCTCCACCTCGGCCTCCGGCTCGGCAACCGGCACAGCGGCCTCGGTCACCTCGGCGGCCTGCGGCGCACCCGCCGGAGCGGTCGCCTTACGGACCGCACGACGACGCGTACGCGCGGGCGCCGCCTCCACGACCTCCACCTCGGCAACCGGCACAGCGGCCTCGGTCACCTCGGCGGCCTGCGGCGCACCCGCCGGAGCCGTCGCCTTACGGACCGCACGACGACGCGTACGGGCGGGCGGCGCGGCTTCCGCCGACGCGGCGCTCCCGTCGTCGGCGGGCTTGCTGTCGGACCCTGCGGCGTCAACGGCCGGTATGGCCGGCGCGGCCGCTTCCGCGGCTGCGCCCTGCGCGTCCGCCACCGGCGGACCGGCCGGGCGGGACGCGGCGCGGCGCCTGCGGCGCGGCGGCAGCTTGTCGCCGGGTGCGTTGTTCTCTTCGGCGTTCCCGGTCGTGCCGGGTTCGTTGGACTGAGGCATGCGGGCGGTTCTCCCGTCAGGCTCCCGGGCGCCGCGTCTGGTTCCGGTCCGGCACGGTCCGCGTGATGTACGCGGGTCCGCCGTCCGGGGCGCGGGCGCCGCACGGGAGCTCAATGTCTGGCTCGCCGGTTCCGTACGCGTGGTGCGTACGGCCTGGCGAAAGTCTTATGGGTCATCGCGCGGCCCGAACCGGATGGCTCCCGAGTCGAGGGCTGCGCTGCAACGACCGCCCTACGCGGAACCTGAACCTTCCGGCGCCGTCGCGACGGCGTTCCCGGCGGCTGTGGATGGAGCGGCCGGGGCTGCCTCGCGGTCGGGCGCGAGCGGGTCGGTCACCGTGCCGGACTCCTCGTCGAAGAGCCCCTGCGCCAGCCTGGTCACCGCTGCGGGGACCGGCGGCGCCAGGTCGGCCACAACGCGGAGACCGGACAGGACGTCGTCAGGTCGCACGGCAGGTGTCAAGTGCCGAACAACCAGCCGCAGTATCGCACAGGGCTTGTCCTCGGGCCTATCAGCCTGTGGATCAAGGGCCTGCAGGTCGACCACGGCGGCGCGGGCGTCGAAGGTGCGCATGCCGTTCTTCGCGCGGCGCTGGACCTCGACGGTCTCCGCCCCGTTGAACGCGGCCACGGCCTTCGCCGCGTCCGCCACGGTGACCCCGTCGAGACGGAGTTCCCAGACGGAGGCGGTCAGCCGGTCGGCGAGACCCGAGGTGCGGGCCTCCACGGCGTCGGTGATGTCGAGACCGTCCGGCAGCGAGGCGTTGAGCAGGTCGCGCAGGACGGCCGGATCGCGGGCCTCGGTGAGGGCGATCTCCAGGAACTCGGCCTCACTGCCCGTACCGGTCGGGGCGGCGTTGGCGTACGACACCTTCGGGTGCGGGGTGAAGCCGGCCGAGTAGGCCATGGGCACCTCGGAGCGGCGCAATGCCCGCTCGAAGGCGCGCTGGAAGTCACGGTGACTGGTGAACCGGAGGCGGCCGCGCTTGGTGTAGCGCAGTCGGATGCGCTGCACTGCGGGTGCGGGCGGCGGGCCTTCGGGCTGTCGCTTGCCCAGTGGTTCTTCTCCTCGGTGCGGGGCGGACGCGGTGGCACGCCGCCCTCGAAATGCGGTGGCCCGGGGTGCCCGGTCCGGCTCACCCCCACCCGGCCTTTTTCGCTCCGGGCGGGGAGATCTCTGGTTCGGGCGCCGCGCTGGGCACAGTCGTTGTTTGTTGCGTAGCACCCAGCCTACGCGCAAGAGGGCTCCCGGGTTCCCGGGGACCGGACTCCCCCGGCCCGCCGACCAGCGCCCGCCAGGCGTCCCGGCGTGCCCTGCGTACGGTCTCCCGCGCCGAGCGCAGCGCGGACCGGGCCGCGCGTCCGGCCTCGACGGCTCCCCGCCTGGCCGGGGCCCAGATCTGATCACGCACGAAGCGCCCCACCGGTGTGCAGACGGTGCGGTAGACCCAGGTCACCGGCGCCCCGACCAAGTGCCGGGCCAGCCAGGCGACGGCCCGGCCCACGGCCCGCGAGATGTACCCCGCGACCCGCCAGGCGACCTCGATCGCGGCGACGATCTCCCGGCCGGCCGGGGCGAGGACCCGCCGGTACAGCAGACGCAGCGGTGCGACCAGCAGCGTCCCGACCAGCCACATCACCGCCGCCCACAGACCGGCCCCGGCGGCCGCGATCCCGCGCGTCAGCAGGTCGAGCAGGCGGCTGATGCCGTGGCCGAGCGGTGTGAGCAGTACCCGGTACACCCACCCCAGCGGCCGTACGACCAGGTTCTCGGCCAGCCACGTGGTGCCGAGCCCGAGGGGCACCAGGACGTACCGCCAAAGCCCGGTCACCGGCAGGACGAGAAGGACGAGGAGCAATCGGCCGACGGCCCAGCGGATCCCGCGTCCGGCGGGTGCGAGCAGTTCCCGGTACACCCGTCGCAGCCCGTGCCCGAGCGGCGTGAGCACCGACTCGTACAGCCACACCACCGGCACCACCAGCCCGTACCGCACCGCGGGCACCACCACGTACCGCCAGAGCGCGACCCACGGCCAGACGAAAACCGCGGCGGCCAGCCACATCAGCGCATGGCCTACCGGGGTGAGCACCGACTCGTACAGCCGGACGGCGGGGATCACCACCAGCGTCGAGTACAGCCGGGTCAGGGCGCGGCCCAGCGGGCGCAGCAGGGTGCGGTCGGCGGCGCGGGCCGTCACCACCAGGGCGTCCCAGACCATCCGCACGGGCAGGACGACGACCAGCACCACGATCCGCACCGGGATCCTGATCAGCGTGGTCAGACAGCCCTCGCCGGCTTCGTACTGCGCCGGGGCCTGGTGTTTGCCGTAGTCCATGCCGTGAATGACGCGAAGGCCCGGCCGGGAGTTTCCCGGGCCGGGCCTTCGTCACCGAGCCGTCACCTCGCGGGACCGGCCCGCGGGCGGCTACTTCACGACCGACAGCGGCAGCAGCTTCTTGCCGGTCGGGCCGATCTGGATGCTGGTGTCCATCTGCGGGCAGACGCCGCAGTCGAAGCACGGGGTCCAGCGGCAGTCCTCGACCTCGGTCTCGTCGAGCGAGTCCTGCCAGTCCTCCCAGAGCCAGTCCTTGTCGAGGCCGGAGTCCAGGTGGTCCCAGGGCAGGACCTCCTCGTAGCTCCGCTCACGGGTGGTGTACCAGTCGACGTCCACGCCGTACTCGGGCAGCGCCTTCTCGGCGGCGGTCATCCAGCGGTCGTAGCTGAAGTGCTCGCGCCAGCCGTCGAAGCGGCCGCCGGACTCGTAGACCGCGCGGATGACGGAGCCGACCCGGCGGTCGCCGCGGGAGAGCAGGCCCTCGACGATGCCGGGCTTGCCGTCGTGGTAGCGGAAGCCGATGGAGCGGCCGTACTTCTTGTCGCCGCGGATCTTGTCGCGCAGCTTGGTCAGCCGGGCGTCGGTCTCCTCGGCGCTCAGCTGCGGGGCCCACTGGAACGGGGTGTGCGGCTTGGGCACGAAACCGCCGATGGAGACGGTGCAGCGGATGTCGTTCTGTCCGGAGACCTCGCGGCCCTTGGCGATCACGTTGACCGCCATGTCGCCGATCTGGAGGACGTCCTCGTCGGTCTCGGTGGGCAGGCCGCACATGAAGTACAGCTTCACCTGGCGCCAGCCGTTGCCGTACGCGGTGGCGACGGTACGGATGAGGTCCTCTTCCGAGACCATCTTGTTGATGACCTTGCGCATCCGCTCGGAGCCGCCCTCGGGGGCGAAGGTGAGACCGGAGCGGCGGCCGTTGCGGGTCAGCTCGTTGGCCAGGTCCACGTTGAACGCGTCGACGCGGGTGGAGGGCAGCGAGAGGCCGATCTTGTCCTCGGTGTACCGGTCGGCGAGGCCCTTGGCGATCTCACCGATCTCGGTGTGGTCCGCGGAGGAGAGCGAGAGCAGGCCGACCTCCTCGAAGCCGGTCGCCTTGAGGCCCTTCTCGACCATGTCGCCGATGCCGGTGATGCTTCGCTCCCGCACGGGGCGCGTGATCATGCCGGCCTGGCAGAAACGGCAGCCGCGGGTGCAGCCGCGGAAGATCTCGACGGACATCCGCTCGTGGACGGTCTCGGCGAGGGGGACGAGGGGCTGCTTGGGGTAGGGCCACTCGTCGAGGTCCATGACGGTGTGCTTGGAGACCCGCCACGGCACGCCGGACCTGTTCGGGACGACGCGGCCGATGCGGCCGTCCGGGAGGTACTCGACGTCGTAGAAGCCCGGGACGTAGACGCCGCCGGTCCTCGCGAGGCGGAAGAGCACCTCCTCGCGGCCGCCGGGGCGGCCCTCGGCCTTCCAGGCGCGGACGATCTCGGTGATCTCCAGGACGGCCTGCTCGCCGTCGCCGATGACCGCGCAGTCGATGAACTCGGCGATCGGCTCGGGGTTGAACGCGGCGTGGCCGCCGGCCAGCACGATCGGGTCGTCGATCGTGCGGTTCCCGGCCTCCAGCGGGATGCCCGCGAGGTCCAGGGCGGTGAGCATGTTGGTGTAGCCAAGCTCGGTGGAGAAGCTCAGTCCGAAGACGTCGAACGCCTTGACCGGGCGGTGGCTGTCCACGGTGAACTGCGGGACCTGGTGCTCGCGCATCAGCCCTTCGAGGTCCGGCCACACGCTGTAGGTGCGCTCGGCGAGCACGCCCCGGCGCTCGTTGAGTACCTCGTAGAGGATCATGACGCCCTGGTTGGGGAGCCCGACCTCGTACGCGTCCGGGTACATCAGTGCCCAGCGGACGTCGCATTCGTCCCACGGCTTGACGGTGGAGTTCAGTTCACCGCCGACGTACTGGATGGGCTTCTGCACATGCGGGAGCAGAGCTTCGAGCTGTGGGAAGACCGAATCGACAGACATCGCGAACTTTCGAGAGCCGGCAAGGGTGACCATCAAGCGTACCCCGATGCTCAGCCCTCCAGAGCCGCCCGCAACCGGGGCCGTGACGCCCGCCTCCACACCTCGGGCAGCTCCCGTTCGCGGGCGGCGGCGTTCGCCTCCTCCCGCCCGTACAGCAGTCCCCAGGTGAAGGCCGGCTCCCCCGCCGCGTGCGCCTGGGCGGCCAGGGTGCGCAGCGCCTCGCGGGCCACCACGCTGTCCTGGTGGTCGCCGAGGAGGCTCTGGACGGCCTTCATCCGTTTGGCGAACCGCTTGGCGGGCCCGCCGAGCGCGGGCCGGGCCGCCTCCGCCGCGTACCGGACGCGTTTGGCGGCCTTGCGGGCCTCGTGCACGGCCAGGTCCCGGGCGTGGCCGGGCGGCAGCTCCAGGGCGTGGCCGATCCGGGTCGCGAGACGCCCGTACTCCTTCAGCACCGCGCGGGGCAGTGCCCGCTCCGGGGCGCGGGACGCGGCGGGCAGCAGGGGCGGGGCGGCGAGGAGGTCGTCGAGGCTCTCCAGGAGGGCCAGGTAGCGCTTCCCGTCGAGCAGGGCGACGGTGCGGCGGCGGGAGCCGTTGCGGCGGGCCACCGACCAGATGCGGAGCCGGCCGCGCACCGGGCCGAGGGCCAGGGTGCGGGGCAGGGTGTCGATCCCGGAGCGCAGCCGGGCGTCGAGCACCTCCTGGTCGCGGTCGATGCCCAGCTCGGCGGCCAGCCATTTCAGCTCGGCGCCGACCGGGTCGGTGATGTCGCGGTCGAGGATCTTCCGGTACGTCCGCAGTGCGCTGCGCAGCCTGCGGGTGGCGACCCGCAGCTGGTGCACGGAGTCGGGGAGGTCGCGGCGCACGGCGGGGTCCAGGGCGACGATCGCCTCGGCCTGCCGACGGATGTACGCGAGGACGTGATCGCCCGCGGTGGGCTTCCGCCGGGTCCGGCCCGCGCGGCTCTTCCGCTGCTTCGGCGCGGTCTCGGCGAGCGCTCTGGACAGCTTGGACGGGGACGCGGACGGGCGGATCCCCGCCTTGCGCAGCCGGCGCTCCACGGCGTCGAGGAAGGCCGGGTCGCCGTCGTCCGCGAGTTCGGCCTCGATCTCGGTCCAGGCGGCCGTGGAGCCGCCGGCCGTCAGCCGTTCGGCCCGCACCCGGTCGACGGCGACCTCGGCGAGCAGGGCGCCCTCCGCGTCGAGGAGGTGGTGGACGTCGCGGGCGGAGACCAGCCGGACGACGGGGACGAGGCCGCGGTCACGGACCCGGGAGCGCAGCAGCCCCGCGAAGGAGCGGGGCAGGGTGTCGGAGAGGGGTTCCCGCAGCTCGTCCCGGATGCCGGAGGCGACCGGGAACTTGAGGTGCCAGCCGGCGTCGCTCCCGCCGGTGCGGCGGCGCAGGGTGAGGGAAGCCGCCGCGAGCCGGAGGTCCTCGGTGTCGTAGTAGACGGCGTCCAGTTCGGTGACGCCCCGGTGGGCGACGGCCGAGACCCCGGCCACCCGGCTCAGGTCCGGGAGCCGGGTGGCCGCGGTGGCCCGGTACTTCCGCTCGATCTCGCGCTTCGAGTCCGCCATGACCCGAATCTAGACGTGATGTGCGCGAATGGGCAGTGCTGCGGTACCGGCTCAGGCGCTTATCGGCCGTTGCACCCTGATCGACTGGAGCAGCCCGACGGCCACCCAGACGGCGAACATCGAGGATCCTCCGTACGACACGAACGGCAGCGGGAGCCCGGCGACCGGCATGATGCCGAGCGTCATCCCGATGTTCTCGAAGGCCTGGAAGGCGAACCAGGCGATGATTCCGGCGGCGACGATCGTGCCGTACAGCTCGCTGGTCTCGCGGGCGATCCGGCAGGCGCGCCACAGGACGACGCCGAGCAGTACGAGGATCAGGCCGGCGCCGAGGAAGCCGAGCTCCTCGCCCGCGACGGTGAAGACGAAGTCGGTCTGCTGCTCGGGGACGAACTGGCCGGTGGTCTGGGTGCCGTGGAAGAGGCCCGTTCCGGAGAGCCCGCCGGAGCCGATCGCGATGCGCGCCTGGTTGGTGTTGTAGCCGACGCCCGCCGGGTCGAGCGCGGGGTTGGCGAAGGCGGCGAAGCGGGCGATCTGGTACTCGTCGAGCAGGCCGAGCTGCCAGATCGCGATCGCGCCGGCCACGCCCGCGCCGAGCAGTCCGGCGATCCAGCGGTTGGAGGCGCCGGAGGCGAGGAGCACGCCGAGCACGATGACGACCATGACCATCACGGAGCCGAGGTCCGGCATTCCCATGACGACGGCCATCGGGACGGCCGCCAGGCCGAGCGCCTTGGCCACCGTCCGGTGGTCGGGGTGGAGCTGGTCGCCCGCGTCGACGCGCTCGGCGAGCAGCATCGCCATGACCAGGATGATGGTGATCTTGGTGAACTCGGACGGCTGGAGCGAGAAGCCGCCGCCGATGATGATCCAGGCGTGGGCGCCGTTGACGGTGGCGCCGAGCGGGGTGAGCACCGCCAGCACCAGGAGCACCGAGAGGCCGTAGAGGATCGGGACGGCGCCGCGCAGGGTGCGGTGGCCGAGCCAGATCGTGCCGACCATCAGGGCGAAGCCGATGCCGGTGTTCAGGGCGTGCCGGAAGAGGAAGTAGTACGGGTCGCCGTGGGTGAGCGAGTCGCGCCCCCGTGTCGCCGAGTAGACCAGCAGCGAACCGATGAAGGAGAGCGCGAGCGCGGACCCGAGCAGCGGCCAGTCGAGTTTGCGTACGACGGAGTCGCGGGCGGTGAGTCTGCCCCAGGCGGACCGCTCGGGGGCGTACCGCTGGACGGAGAAGCCGGCCATCAGTCACGCCTCCCCAGCACCGCGGCGAGGGTCTGTTCCTCCGGGGTCTTCTGCGAGTCCGGGTTGTAGGGCTTGATCTCCGGGGCGTCGATCGAGCCGTCCTGCTGGATCTTCGGCAGGGACTTCTGCGGGGTGGGCAGCAGCGCCTTCTTCAGGTCCTGCTTGCCGGAGTCGTCGAGACCGTAGAGGGAGTCGTAGATGTTGCGCACGGCGGGCCCGGACGCGCCGGAGCCCGTACCGCCCTGGGAGATCGTCATGACGATCGAGTAGTCCTTGGTGTACGTGGCGAACCAGGAGGTCGTCTGCTTGCCGTAGACCTCGGCCGTACCCGTCTTGGCGTGCATCGGGATCTTGTCCTGCGGCCAGCCGCCGAATCGCCAGGCGGCCGAACCGCGGGTCGCGACACCCGCGAGGGCACCGTCTATCTCGTTGCGGGTCTTGCGCGTGAAGGGCAGCTTGCCGTGCGACTCGGGCTTGATCTCCTGGACCGTCCTGCCGTCGCCGCTGACGACCGCCTTGCCGACGGTGGGGTCGTAGAGCGTGCCGCCGTTGGAGATCGCGGCGTAGATGGTGGCCATCTGGATCGGGGTGACGAGCGTGTCGCCCTGGCCGATCGAGTAGTTGACGGAGTCACCGGCGCGCATCTTGTTGCCTTCGAGGCAGTTCTCGTACGCGATCTGCTCGACGTACGTGCCGCCCTTCTTGCCCTGCTTGCACCAGGCGTCCTTGTTCGCCTTGTAGAAGTCCTGCTTCCACTTGCGGTCGGGAACCCGGCCGCTGACCTCGTTGGGGAGGTCGATGCCGGTCTCCTTGCCGAGGCCGAACTGGTGGGCGGTCTTGTAGAACCAGTCCTTGGCGCCCTTCTTGGGGCTCATCCCGCCGTCCTTCAGCCACTCCTTGTGCGCGATGCCGTAATACACGGTGTCGCAGGAGACTTCGAGGGCCCGGCCGATGGTGATGTCGCCGTAGCCCTGGGACTCGAAGTTCTTGAAGGTCTGCCCGCCGACGTTGTACGAGCTGGGGCAGGGGTAGTGGCCGTTGAAGGGGTACCCGGCGTTGACCGCGGCGGTCGAGGAGATGACCTTGAAGATCGAGCCGGGGGCGGCCTGGCCCTGAATGGCCCGGTTCAGCAGCGGGAAGTTGGAGTTCTTGCCGGTGAGCTTGGCGTAGTCCTTGGCGGAGATGCCGCCGACCCAGGAGTTGGGGTCGTAGTTCGGCAGGGAGGCCATCGCGACGACGCGGCCGGTCTTGGCCTCCATGACGACGACGGCGCCGGAGTCGGCCTTGTAGTTCTCGCCGGTGTTCTTGTCGAAGGACTTGCGGGCCTCCTTCATGGCCCCGTTGAGCTCGTACTCGGCGACGGCCTGGACCCGGGCGTCGATCGAGGTGACGACGCTGGAGCCGGGCTCCGCCTTGTCGTTCTTGGCCTGGCCGATGACGCGGCCCAGGTTGTCGACCTCGTAGCGGGTGACGCCGGCCTTGCCGCGCAGCTCCTTGTCGTAGGTGCGCTCCAGGCCGGAGCGGCCGACCTGGTCGGAGCGCAGGTACGGCGAGTCGGTGTCCTGGGCCTTGGTGATCTCCTCGTCGGTGACCGGCGAGAGGTAGCCGAGGACCTGGGCGGTGTTGGCCTTGCCGGGTGCTGCGTACCGGCGTACGGCGGTGGGCTCGGCGGTGATGCCGGGGAAGTCCTCGGCGCGTTCGCGGATCGTCAGGGCCTGCTGGGTGGTGGCCTCGTCGGTGACCGGGATCGGCTGGTACGGCGAGCCGTTCCAGCAGGGCTGCGGCGTCTTGGAGTCGCAGAGCCGGACCTTGTCGAGGACTTCCTCGGGCTTCATGCCGAGGACGCCGGCGAGCCGGGTCAGGACGCTCTTGCCGTCGTCCTTCATCTTCATCAGCTCGGTGCGGCTCGCGGAGACGACGAGACGGGTCTCGTTGTCGGCCAGCGGCACACCGCGCGCGTCGAGGATGGAGCCGCGGACGGCGGGCTGGACGACCTGCTGTACGTGGTTGTTCTTCGCCTCGTCGCTGTACTCCTGGCCGTTGCGGATCTGGAGGTACCAGAGACGCCCGCCGAGGGTGAGCAGCAGGGAGAAGACGAGGACCTGGATGACGATGAGCCGGATCTGGACCCGCTGGGTCCGGCCGGTCTCGGGGATGTTGGTCACGGGGCGCCCCCGGTGGTGGTCGGGCCGGGGGTACGCGCGGTGTCCCGCCTGCGGTGCGGCCTCACAGTCGCTTGACCCCCTTGATCCGTCCGGCGCGGGATGCGCGGTTGCGGGCGGCCTTGACGCGCAGTCCGCCGCGCTGGCTGCCGATCCGCAGTCCGGTGCCGGAGGCGAGCCAGCCGGCGGCCACGTCGCCGCCGCCGGAGGAGTCGGCGAGCGGGTCGTTCACCGTGCGTCTGGCGATCGCCATGACCAGCGGTACGACGAAGGGTGCGAGGAGCAGGTCGTACACGGCGGCGGTGAACAGCAGGCTGCCGAGGCCGACATGACGGGCCGCCGTGTCCCCGACGAGCGCGCCGACCAGCGCGTACAGCAGGGTCGAGCCGATCGCCGCGGCGACCACCCCGATCATCGGGACCATCGCCGACTTCAGCTGCCCGTTCTCCGGCTTCGCCAGTCCAGCGAGGTAGCCGATGACACACAGGACCAGTGCGTAGCGTCCTGCGGCGTGATCGGCGGGCGGTGCCAGGTCGGCGAGGAGCCCCGCGCCGAAGCCGATGAGGGCGCCGCTGACATGCCCGTACACGAAGGCGAGGGCGAGGACGACGAGGAGCAGCAGGTCGGGCACGGCGCCGGGGAGCTGGAGGCGGGCGAGCACGGAGACCTGGACGACGAGGGCGACGAAGACCAGGACGGTGGAGAGCAGAATCCGGTTCAGACGCATGGGGATCAGCTCTACCTCTGCTCGTTTACCGCGTTGTCGGCGTTCGGTGTGGCGTCCGCAGTGCCGTTCGGATCCGGGCTGCCGCTGGGATCCGGGCTCTCGTGGATGTTTCCGACCACGTTTCCTTCGGTGTCGACGATGTCGCCGTTGGGCGAGATGGTCACGGTGACGGTGGGGGTGGGCTTCGGCTTCGCGGGCTTGGCGGGCTGCTTCGGCAGGACCATGTCACGCGGGTCCTCGCGCGGTGCCTGGACCACGACGCCGACGATGTCGAGCTTGCTGAAGCCGACGTACGGGCGGACGTAGACGGTACGGGTCAGGCCGCCGCCGGACGGGTCGACGCGGACGACCTCGCCGACCGGGACGCCGGGCACGAAGGGCTTGTCCTTGCTGGAGCCGAAGGTGACCAGCCGGTCGCCCTTCTTCACCTTGGCCTTGCCGTTGAGGAACTGGACGGACAGCGGCTGGGAGCCCTGGCCGGTCGCGAAGCCCAGTTCGTCGGTCTTCTCCATGCGGGTGCCGACCGTGAAGTCGGGGTCGTTGGCGAGGAGCACCGTGGCGGTGTCCGGGCCGACGGTGGTGACCCGGCCGACCAGACCGTCACCGTTGATGACCGTCATGTCGCGCTTGATTCCGTCGTCGGAACCCGCGTCGATGGTGACCGTCCAGGAGAAGCCCTGGGCCGCTCCTATGGCGATGACCTCGGCGCCCTTGATGCCGTACTGTCCGGCGGCCGACTTCTTCAGCATCCGGTCGAGCTCGCGGACTCTGCTGCGGTTGCGGTCGTCGCTGCCGAGCTTCGTCTTGAGCGCGGCGTTCTGCTGTTCCAGCTGGGCGATCCGGTTGTGCCGTTCGCCGGAGTCGCGTACCGCCCCTATGGCGTTACCCACCGGGTCGACGGCTGCCGCGACGCCGTTCTCAACCGGCCCGAAGGCCGCTGCGGCGGCCCGCCGGGCGCCGTCCACCGGTGACTCCTCGCCCCCGCGGATGTCCACCGTGATCAATGCGAACGCGATGGCGATCAGCAGCACCAGGAGCAGCCGGCTCTCTCGTGTGTCCCTCACGTGCGGCGGCCGTGCCTTCCTCGTCGGAATGTTCGTGCCTGTATATCAACGATCGGCCGTACGGAACGGCAGTGTTCCGTACGGCGGACCGATTGTGTTGTTCACCTGCGGAGTTGCTCACCTGCGGGGCTGGGCGTCCAGCACCTGCTGGAGCGCCTCGAACTCCTCGACGCACTTGCCGGATCCGAGCGCCACCGAGTCCAGCGGGTCCTCCGCGATGTGGATCGGCATGCCGGTCTCGCGGCGCAGCCGCTCGTCCAGTCCGCGCAGCAGCGCGCCGCCGCCGGTGAGGACGATGCCGCGGTCCATGACATCGCCGGAGAGCTCCGGCGGGCACTTGTCGAGCGTGGTCTTCACCGCGTCGACGATCGCGTTGACCGGCTCCTCGATGGCCTTGCGGACCTCGGCGGCCGAGATGACCACGGTCTTGGGCAGTCCGGAGACCAGGTCGCGGCCGCGGATCTCGGTGTGCTCGTCCTTGTCCATGTCGTATGCCGAACCGATGGTGATCTTGATCTGTTCGGAGGTGCGCTCGCCGAGGAGGAGCGAGTACTCCTTCTTGACGTGCTGGATGATCGCGTTGTCCAGTTCGTCGCCGGCGACGCGGATCGACTGGGCAGTGACGATTCCGCCCAGCGAGATGACCGCGACCTCGGTGGTGCCGCCACCGATGTCGACGACCATGTTGCCGGTGGCCTCGTGGACCGGCAGCCCGGAACCGATGGCCGCGGCCATGGGCTCCTCGATGATGTGCACCTGGCGCGCGCCGGCCTGCGTCGATGCCTCGATGACGGCGCGTCGCTCGACCCCGGTGATGCCGGAGGGCACGCAGACGACGACCCGCGGGCGGGCCAGGTAGCGGCGCTTGTGGATCTTCAGGATGAAGTAGCGGAGCATCCGCTCGGTGATCTCGAAGTCGGCGATCACGCCGTCCTTCAGGGGCCGTACGGCAACGATGTTGCCCGGTGTACGCCCGATCATCTTCTTGGCCTCGGAGCCGACCGCCAGGATGCCGCCGGTGTTGGTGTTGATGGCCACGACGGACGGCTCGTTCAGGACGATGCCGCGCCCCCTGACGTACACCAGCGTGTTGGCAGTCCCGAGGTCGATAGCCATGTCACGGCCGATGAACGACATTGATTTCCCCTTGTTCCCCATTGAGGATGCGTCGGGCCTTCCGAGAAAGCGATGTGGCTTGTTCTGGACGGCGAGCTGAGCGCTGCGGGCGTGGAAGATTCCATCGTAGTGCCGTATTGACGGACACCGCGCGAGGGTCCTTCGCCATTGTGGGCGGAACGGGTGGCCGTTCCACTCATGGTGACGTTACGTCGGAGGGATGCGTTCCCGCGATCTGGGACCCTATACCGAAGGGCGACCGAATTAATTCGGTCGCCCCAGGTCATGAGCGCTGTTCGGCTGATCGCGGATCAGACGAGTCCGGGGAAGAAGAGCTTCAGTTCCCGCTCCGCGGACTCCTCGGAGTCCGAGGCGTGGATGAGGTTCTCCCGGGTGATGGTGCCGAAGTCGCCCCGGATGGAACCGGGCGCGGCGGCGATCGGGTCGGTGGGGCCGGCCAGCGTACGGATGCCCTCGATGACCCGCTCGCCCTCGGCGACCAGCGCCACGATCGGGCCGGACTGCATGAACTCGACGAGCGGCTCGTAGAACGGGCGGCCGACGTGCTCCGCGTAGTGCTGCTCCAGCGTGGCGCGGTCGAGGGTGCGCAGCTCCAGTGCGGTGATCCGCCAGCCGGCCTTGCGCTCGATCCGCCCGACGATCTCGCCGACCAGTCCGCGCCGGACCGCGTCGGGCTTGAGGAGAACGAGGGTGCGCTGGGTCATGGTGTGCGGCTCCTTGCAGGCATGCGGGTGCGGTGAACCGAGGCTACAGGGGTACGGGGGCGGCCCGGCGGCCGGGTTTGCCCACCGGGCCCGGGTCAGAGGCTGTCGGGTGGCCTTCGATCGCCCGATCAGAGATCACCCGACAGCCTCTCAGCCGCCGGCCGACGCCTCGGCGGCTTCCTGCGCCGCCGCCCAGCGGGCCTTCGCCTCGTCGATCTTGCGGCCGTAGTGCACCGAGGCCCACCACAGACCGGCGAAGACCACGCCGAGGATGAACATCATCGGGACGACGAAGCCGCTCAGCACCAGGGCGATCTGCAGCGCCCAGCCGAGCTGCACCCCGCCGGGACGGGTGACCATCCCGCAGAGCAGCACGGACAGCAGCATGCCGATGCCGCAGACCGTCCAGACCGTGGCACCGGTCAGGTCGTCGGACTTCATCGCGACGAGTCCGGCGAAGCCGATCACGAAGAACTCGCCGATCAGCGTGGATGCACAGAGCGTACGCATGCGGTCAGCGCCTTCCCAGAAGCAGCCGGGCCTCGCCGACCGTGATCACGGAGCCGGTCACCAGCACCCCGGCGCCCGCGTACTCGTCCTCTTCCTCGGCGAGGGTGATCGCCGCCTCCAGGGCGTCGTCCAGGCGCGGCTCCACCTGGACGCGGTCCTCGCCGAAGACCTCGACCGCGACGGCGGCCAGTTCGTCGGCGTCCATCGCGCGGCCGCTGGAATTCTGCGTGACGACGACCTCGGCGAAGATCGGTTCGAAGGCTTCGAGGAGCCCCTTGACGTCCTTGTCGCCGCTGGCGCCGACCACACCGATCAGCCGGGAGAAGCCGAACGCCTCGGAGAGGCCGTCGGCGGTGGCGCGGGCGCCCGCCGGGTTGTGCGCCGCGTCGAGGACGACGGTGGGGCTGGAGCGGACGACTTCGAGGCGGCCCGGGGAGATCACCGAGGCGAACGCCCGGCGGACCGTGTCGACGTCCAGCGATCCGGGCTGCTCGGCACCGATACCGAAGAACGCCTCCACCGCGGAGAGCGCCACCGCCGCGTTGTGCGCCTGGTGGGCGCCGTACAGCGGGAGGAAGATCTCGGGGTACTCGCCACCGAGGCCGCGCAGCGTCAGCAGCTGGCCGCCGACCGCGATCTCGCGCGAGACGACGCCGAACTCCATGCCCTCGCGGGCGACCGTGGCGTCGACCTCGACGGCCTTCTTCAGCATGACCTGCGCGGCGTCCACCGGCTGCTGGGCCAGGATGACCGTGGCGCCCTGCTTGATGATCCCGGACTTCTCACCGGCGATCTCGGCGGGCGTGGAGCCGAGCCGGTCGGTGTGGTCCAGCGAGATGGGGGTGACGACGGCGACCGAGGAGTCGATGACGTTGGTCGCGTCCCAGCTGCCGCCCATGCCGACCTCGACGACCGCGACGTCGACCGGTGCGTCGGCGAAGGCAGCGTAGGCCATGCCCGTCAGCACCTCGAAGAAGGAGAGCCGGTAGGGCTGCTGGGCGTCGACCATCTCGACGTACGGCTTGATGTCCTGGTACGCCTCGATGAACCGCTCGGGGTCGATCGGGGAGCCGTCCAGGCTGATCCGCTCGGTGATCGACTGGACGTGCGGCGAGGTGTAGCGGCCGGTGCGCAGGTCGAAGGCGCCGAGCAGCGACTCGATCATGCGGGCCGTGCTCGTCTTGCCGTTGGTCCCGGTGATGTGGATCGAGGGGTACGCGCGCTGGGGCTCGCCGAGCACGTCCATCAGCGCGGCGATGCGCGCGACGGAGGGCTCCAGCTTGGTCTCGCCCCAGCGTCCGGCGAGCTCCTGCTCCACGGCGCGCAGCGCCTTGTCCACCTCGGGGTCGGCGGGGCGGGCCGGGACCTCGTCGCCCTGCGGGGGTCCGGAGCGGGTGCGCAGCGTGCGGCTCCCGGCCTCGATCACCGCCAGGTCGGGGTCGCGCTGGGTCTCTTCGTCGACGATCTCCGCGAAGGTCTCGTCGGGATCGGAGTCGTCGTGCCGGTCGGAAGGGCGGGGCTCACTCACGGGGCCAGTCTACGGATGGGCACGGACATCGCACGCAGCGCCCGGCGGCAGGCCCCTTTCGCCCGCGCGGGGAGCGCCCTCGGCATGTCGCGCCGGGCGGGCGCATGGGGGAGATGTGTGCCCCGACCGCTGATCCTGATCGCCGCACCCGACGGCCTGCATCCGGCGCTCGCCCGGGTGACCGCCGATCCGCAGTACGGGACGCCGGTCGTGGTCGTCTCGGCGCGGGCCTTCGTACGCATGGCTGCGCGGCCGCAACGGCTGGGCGAAGACACGGCGCAACACGGAGCCGGTGACCGAGGGCCCGGTGGCGCTGGAGTCCTGACGCACGCGGGCGGCTGCCGTACGGGCAGTCTGCCGTACGCGGAAAGGGCGAAGCCCCCGTCCCCCTGGTCGGTCAGGGGGACGGGGGCTCCGTGCTCAGGTCATCAGCTCTGCGGCAGGTTCGCCAGCTGACCGGAGATCCGCTCGATGTCGGCCTCGGCCTTGGCGAGCCGGCCGCGGATCTTGTCGACCACGTTGTCCGGGGCCTTGCCGAGGAACGCCTCGTTGGAGAGCTTGCCGAGGGCCTGGGCCTTCTCCTTCTCGGCGGCGCCCAGGTCCTTCGTCAGGCGCTTGCGCTCGGCCTCGACGTCGATGGTCCCGGAGAGGTCGAGGGCGACCGTGGCCCCGGCGACGGGCAGCGTCGCGGTGGCGTGGAAGCCCTCCTCGGCGGGCTGGAGCCGCAGCAGCTGGCGGATGGCCGCCTCGTGCGGGGCGAGCGGCGTGCCGGTCAGGGTGAGCTCGGCCGGGACCTTCTGGCCGGGCTGCAGGCCCTGGTCGGAGCGGAACCGGCGGACCTCGGTGACGACCTGCTGGACGACCGCGATCTCCTGCTCGGCCGCGTCGTCGCGGAAGCCGGAGTCCTTCGGCCAGTCGGCGATGACGACGGACTCCCGGCCGGTGAGCGCCGTCCAGAGGGTCTCCGTGACGAACGGGACGACCGGGTGCAGCAGGCGCAGCATCACGTCGAGGACCTCGCCGAGGACCCGGCCCGAGACCTCGGCCGGGCGGCCGCCCGCGAAGAACGTGGTCTTGGACAGCTCGACGTACCAGTCGAAGACCTCGTCCCAGGCGAAGTGCCGCAGCGCCTCGCTGAGCTTGGAGAACTGGAAGTCGTCGTAGTGCGCGTCGACCTCGGCGACGGTCCTGTTGAGGCGGGACAGGATCCAGCGGTCGGTCACCGACATCTCGTCGGCGGCCGGCAGCTCGCCCTCGATCGTGGCGCCGTTCATCAGCGCGAAGCGCGTGGCGTTCCAGATCTTGTTGGCGAACTTGGCGGAGCCCTGGACCCACTCCTCGCCGATCGGGACGTCGACGCCGGGGTTGGCGCCGCGCGCCAGCGTGAAGCGCAGCGCGTCGGAGCCGTACTTGTCCATCCAGTCCAGCGGGTTGACGACGTTGCCGAATGACTTCGACATCTTCTTGCCGTGCTCGTCACGGACCATGCCGTGCAGGACGATGGTCTCGAACGGCGGGACGCCGTCGTTGACGTACAGGCCGAACATCATCATCCGGGCGACCCAGAAGAAGAGGATGTCGTAGCCGGTGACCAGGACGGAGTTCGGGTAGAACTTCGCGAGGCTGTCCGTCCGCTCCGGCCAGCCGAGCGTGGAGAACGGCCACAGGCCGGAGGAGAACCAGGTGTCCAGGACGTCGGCGTCCTGGGTCCAGCCCTCGCCGGTCGGGGGCTCTTCGTCGGGGCCGACGCAGACCATCTCGCCGTCGGGTCCGTGCCAGACGGGGATGCGGTGCCCCCACCACAGCTGGCGCGAGATGCACCAGTCGTGGAGGTTGTCGACCCAGTCGAAGTACCGCTTCTCCATCTCCTGCGGGTGGATCTTGACCTTGCCGTCGCGGACGGCGTCACCGGCCGCCTTGGCGAGCGGGGCGACCTTGACCCACCACTGCATGGACAGCCGGGGCTCGACGGTGGTCTTGCAGCGCGAGCAGTGGCCGACGGAGTGGACGTACGGCCGCTTCTCGGCGACGATCCGGCCCTCGGCCCGCAGCGCGGCGACGATCGCGGAGCGTGCCTCCAGCCGGTCCAGGCCCTCGAACGGACCGGGGACGGTGATGACCGCGCGCTCGTTCATGACCGTGAGGAACGGCAGGTCGTGGCGCGTGCCGATCTCGAAGTCGTTCGGGTCGTGCGCGGGAGTGACCTTCACGGCGCCGGTGCCGAACTCCGGGTCGACGTGGTGGTCGGCGACGACGGGGATCGTGCGGTCGGTCAGCGGCAGCCTGATCCGCTTGCCGACCAGGTGCTTGTAGCGCTCGTCGTCGGGGTGGACGGCGACGGCGGTGTCACCGAGCATCGTCTCGGCGCGGGTCGTGGCGACGACGATGGTGTCGTCCCCGTCCCCGTACGTCATCGAGACCAGCTCGCCGTCGTCGTCCTGGTACTCGACCTCGATGTCCGAGATGGCGGTCAGACAGCGCGGGCACCAGTTGACGATGCGCTCTTTGCGGTAGATGAGCTCCTCGTCGTACATCCGCTTGAAGATGGTCTGGACGGCGGTGGACAGGCCCTCGTCCATGGTGAAGCGCTCACGGGACCAGGCGACGCCCTCGCCGAGGCGGCGCATCTGGCCGGAGATCTGGCCGCCGGACTCGTTCTTCCACTGCCAGACGCGCTCGACGAAGGCCTCGCGGCCCAGGTCGTGGCGGGACTTGCCCTCCTTGCCGAGCTCGCGCTCGACGACGTTCTGGGTGGCGATGCCGGCGTGGTCCATGCCGGGCTGGTAGAGCGCCTCGAAGCCCTGCATGCGCTTGCGGCGGACGAGGGCGTCGATCAGCGTGTGCTCGAAGGCGTGCCCGAGGTGCAGGCTGCCCGTGACGTTCGGCGGCGGGATGACGATGGAGTACGGCGGCTTCTCGCTGTGCTCGTCGGCTTCGAAGTAACCCCGCTCTACCCAGCGCTCATACAGCTTCCCCTCTACCTCGGCCGGTGCGTACTGGGTCGGCAGTTCGGGGTTGCTGGCTGGCGTCTGCTGAGTGTTCTCGGTCACGGGGGACAGTTTAGGGCCGTCACAGTCATGCGTTGAAACCGGTTTGTTGAGTAACGGTGTGGCTCCCGGTGCTCCATCCGGGCGAGCCTTCCGCCAGGATGTTCGGAACGCATAAGCATTCCGAACAGGGGACACCGCAGATGAGCTACAACCAGCCGGGCCCGTACGGCGGCCAGCCGCCCCAGGGCCAGCCCGGTCCGTACGGCCAGCAGCCGCAGGGCCAGCCCGGACCCTACGGCCAGCAGCCGGGCCCGTACGGCCAGCAGCCCCCGCAGGGCCAGCCCGGTTACGGCTACCCCCAGCAGGCCCCCCAGGGTGTCCCGCCCCAGCAGCAGCCCCAGCCGGGCTACGGCTACCCCCAGGCCCAGCAGCCCGGCCCCTACGGCCAGCAGCCCCCCACTCCCCCGTACGGCGGCCAGCAGGCGTACGGCATGCCTCCCGAGGCACCGAAGAAGAAGACCGGCCTGATCATCGGCGGCGTGATCGTGGCGCTGGCGGTCATCGGGGGCGGGGTGTACTTCCTGACGTCAGGGGGTGGCGGTCTCAGCGACGACGGTCCGCACACGCTGACGACTCCGGCGACGGTGCTGAGCGAGTACAAGCGCGTCGGCAAGGACGGTGCGAGCCAGCAGCAGGACGACAAGACCACGAAGGAGCTGACGGACAGCGGCATCGAGAACGGCAAGGCCGTCACCGGGATCTATTCGACGGCGGATCTCACCAAGTTCGACCCCAGCAACCCCAACGACCCGAGCCTCCTGAGCGCGAAGGGCATCACCTACATCGGCGCGTACGGCAAGATCAGCGATCCGGCCAAGGCGCTGGACACGTTCTTCGCCTCTCTACAGAAGAACGCGTCCGAGAACAAGGACGACAAGACCCAGCTCATCGGCAGCCCGGAGGAGATGTCCCCGTCCGGGTTCGAGGACGGCATCATGAAGTGCCAGGCCGCCACGGGCACGAACGCCATGACCAAGAAGCCGAAGACCGACTGGTTCTGCGCCTGGTCGGACTACAGCACCATGGCGATGGTCTCCCCCGGCAACGTCGCGGGGAGCATGGACAAGGACACCGCTGCCAAGATCACGACGGACCTCCGCAAGGAGATCCGCGTCAAGAAGTAGCCCTTGCGACGCGGAACGGCGTCTGCCAGCTCGTCCGGGGCATTGACTCTGTCGGGGAGCTTGGAGTGGTTGAGATCAGGCGCCGTGGGTCCGCCAAGTTTGGACCAGGGGAAGCCGTTCTGGTCCAGATATGTCTGGAACGCAGTCGGTGGCCAGGCCGAGCTGACTTCGTCGGCGGGGTCCCGGCCATTGAGGCGTTCGATGTTGACGGCGATGGCCGTGAAGACATGTTGCAGGTGGGCCTTGGGCTGCTCGTAGTAGCAAGAGCGGCGTGTGCCGTATCCGTGGGCGAGTTCATTGGTGGTGCCCTCGACTCCGGAGTCTGCTGCTCGGCCCGGACACGGAGTTGCAGGTCCCGTAGTTCCTGAGGGGAAAGCCCACCGTACGGACGCTGTCGGCGGTGGTCGTGCAGCGGGTACGGACCGGGCAGGGACGGCATTGGCTCTTGGTGGAGACTGCCACGACTGGAGGCGCCGCGGTGGGTGACCGTCCTTGGCCGATCTCGCCCTGCAGGCAGGTGATTTGCCGACGGTCGAAGTCAATGTGGAAGTCGTCGCGGCCCCAGCCATTGTTCTTGCGGTGCTGGCGGACGGTATTGACCGGCAGTGGCCTGGTGACCGTGACTTGATGTTCCCTTGCTGCCTGCTCCGGGTGGACCGGTGCGGTGTAGCAGCCATCGGCCAAGTGTTCGGCGGGCACCAGCCCCCGGCGCTTGAGCCGGGTGTGGATGCCGGGCAAATCCTTCGCGTCGCAGCCGGTTACGTTAGCGGTGGCCACATCCTTGATCGCGTTGACGCCGTCGGGTGTACAGGTGTTGGTGAGATGCGCGACGAATCCCTGGTGGAACTTGAATCGCCAAGGTCCAGGGCCATCGCGTACTTGAAATCGATGCGGCAGCGCACTGCCTCGGCCGCCTGCCGGTCCGAGAGACCCAGGAGGAACTGGAGCACGCAGACGGTGGCCACCTAGACGGGCGAGAGACCCGGCCGACCGTCATGCGGGCACCAGTCGGCAAAGTCCTGGTCGTCCCGCAGCTCGTCCAGCCGGTCTCTCACCTACATCACTGTCGTGCCGTTTGGGTTGTTTGCCCGTGTGATCTGCATGGTCAAAGACGGGACTTGCTCACCAGAACGGGGACAGAGGGACAACGGATATCTCGGCAACCACATCGGCCTGCGGAACAGACCGACCATACTCGCTGATCACGCTGCCGCACGGGAAACTCTGAAATCCCCGACAGAGCCAGCGCCCCTATAGCGCGAGCGCCCCTTTATTCAGCGAAAGTGCTACGACACGTGAAAACCGATAGTCATGGCGATTCACGGATCGAGATCCTGGTAACGCTAGTACGAGTAGCAGGCATCGTGAGCATCGCCACTCTTAACTCCAAGGTCCATCAAAAGTACCTGACACCGAGCCCGGTCGACCACCGCTACTGGGTTGGTCCGGCTGGCATTCGCCAGGGCACAAGCCGCCTTCACCTTGGGGCCAACAACGTAGCCGTTGTTGTGCATGGATATCTCGCATCGCTGCGGACTCGCATCCGCCTGCCCCGCAGTCACCATCGGGAGCGCGAACACCCCTGCAATCAAACTGGCGGCAGAAATTACACGTCGAACACGGAAAGACTTCACTTTAAACACCTCAGGTCGCAAGCGCGAGAAATTACACACAAAAGCCAATCAGGAAAGGATTCGCAAATCCAGCGGCCATGCAGGAATTGTCTTGATTCCTCTCTCATCCGCCGAATATGGCGGGAATATGCCCCCAATCCCCTTCCCCTGCACGCTTCCCATCCACCAAGAGCGAATACGAGAAAAGCCACCCGATTGACCACCAGAGCACGGAAAAGGGGCGCCCTGCCGGGCGCCCCTTTTCCGTATGCGTATCGCTACGCGGACTTCTCGTGCCGCCCGCCGTCGCCCTTGCCGATCGTCCGCGGCTCGCGCGGGACCAGCGTCGGGTTCACGTTGTCGCGGACGACATCGGCCGTGATGACGACCCGGGCGACGTCCTTGCGGGACGGCACCTCGTACATCACGGACTGGAGGACCTCCTCCATGATGGCCCGCAGGCCACGCGCGCCGGTGCCGCGCAGGATCGCCTGGTCGGCGATGGCCTCCAGGGCCGGGCGGTCGAAGTCCAGCTCGACGCCGTCGAGTTCGAACAGCCGCTGGTACTGCTTCACCAGCGCGTTGCGCGGCTCGACGAGGATCTGCAGCAGCGCCTCGCGGTCCAGGTTGTGGACCGAGGTCAGGACGGGCAGCCGGCCGATGAACTCCGGGATCATCCCGAACTTCACCAGGTCCTCCGGCATGACCTCCTGGAACTGGTCGCTCGCCTCGATCTCCCGCTTCGAACGGATCGTCGCGCCGAAGCCGATGCCCTTGGCACCCGCCCGGGACTCGATGATCCGCTCCAGACCGGAGAAGGCGCCGCCCACGATGAACAGCACGTTCGTCGTGTCGATCTGGATGAACTCCTGGTGCGGGTGCTTCCGGCCGCCCTGCGGCGGAACGGAGGCGGTGGTGCCCTCCAGGATCTTCAGCAGGGCCTGCTGGACGCCCTCGCCGGAGACATCGCGGGTGATCGACGGGTTCTCGCTCTTGCGGGCGACCTTGTCGATCTCGTCGATGTAGATGATCCCGGTCTCGGCCTTCTTGACGTCGTAGTCCGCGGCCTGGATCAGCTTCAGCAGGATGTTCTCGACGTCCTCGCCGACATAGCCGGCCTCCGTCAGCGCCGTCGCGTCGGCGATGGCGAACGGAACGTTGAGCATGCGGGCCAGCGTCTGCGCGAGCAGCGTCTTGCCGGAGCCCGTGGGGCCCAGCAGCAGGATGTTGGACTTGGCCAGTTCGATGGCGTCGTCACGGCCCTGCGCGCCGCCGTTCTCGCCCGCCTGGACCCGCTTGTAGTGGTTGTACACAGCGACCGAGAGGGCCTTCTTCGCGGGCTCCTGCCCTACGACGTACCCCTCAAGGAACTCGTAGATCTCGCGCGGCTTGGGAAGTTCCTCCCACCGCACCTCGGAGGTCTCCGCGAGCTCCTCCTCGATGATCTCGTTACAGAGATCGATGCACTCGTCGCAGATGTACACACCGGGTCCCGCGATGAGCTTCTTCACCTGCTTCTGGCTCTTTCCGCAGAACGAGCACTTGAGCAGATCGCCGCCATCACCGATGCGTGCCACGAGGTGCTTCCCCTTCGCCTGGGAGCAGCTTGGTTCAGCGGCTCCTGGTGCCTCTATCCGACGGTACCTTGCCTTGCCCCCCGTTCGGGCCCCCCTTGGCACGGTTCACACGGCAGAGACCGGGCGAACAAGGTGTGCCAAGGGGCGAAGGCGGACGTCAGGCGGCCGCTCCGGCCGCGCTCTTGCGGGTCGACACGATCTGGTCGACGAGACCGTAGGCGAGGGCGTCCTCGGCGGTCAGGATCTTGTCGCGCTCGATGTCGTCGCGGATCTTCTCCAGCGGGGTGGTGGAGTGCTTGGCCAGCATCTCCTCCAGCTGGGTGCGCATCCGCAGGATCTCGTTGGCCGCGATCTCCAGGTCGGAGAGCTGCTCACGGCCGGTCTGCGAGGACGGCTGGTGGATCAGCACACGGGCGTTGGGCAGCGCCATCCGCTTGCCGGGCGTACCCGCGGCGAGCAGCACGGCCGCGGCGGAGGCCGCCTGGCCCATGCAGACCGTCTGGATGTCCGGCTTCACGAACTGCATCGTGTCGTAGATCGCGGTGAGCGCGGTGAACGAGCCGCCGGGGCTGTTGATGTAGATCGAGATGTCCCGGTCCGGGTCCATCGACTCCAGGCACAGCAGCTGCGCCATGACGTCGTTGGCGGAGGCGTCGTCGATCTGCACGCCGAGGAAGATCACGCGCTCCTCGAAGAGCTTCGCGTACGGGTCGTACTCACGCACGCCCTGCGAGGTGCGCTCCACGAAGCGCGGCACGATGTAGCGGTTGTCCACCTGCGGGCCGGTGTAGAGGCCGCTCGCGGAGGCGCCGGGGAAGTTGTTCATGTGGGTGTTCACCATCCTGGTGGCGTTCTGTGGCTGGGTGTCTCGGCGTACGAGAGGTGCGCGGGGCGGTGGCGCCGGATCCGGTGACCGGATCAGGCGCCGGTGCCGCCGCCGCCCGGAACGCCCGATGCGATCGTGATGATCTCGTCGATGAGGCCGTACTCCTTGGCCTCCTCCGCGGTGTACCAGCGGTCGCGGTCGCCGTCGCGGATGATCGTCTCGACGGTCTGGCCGGAGTGACGGGCGGTGATCTCCGCCATCCGCTGCTTGGTGCGCAGCAGGTACTGGGCCTGGATCTTGATGTCCGAGGCCGTTCCGCCGATGCCGGCCGAACCCTGGTGCATGAGGATGTCGGTGTTCGGGAGCGCGAAGCGCTTGCCCGCGGTGCCGCCGGTGAGCAGGAACTGGCCCATCGAGGCCGCCATGCCCATTCCGATGGTGACCACGTCGTTCGGGATGTACTGCATGGTGTCGTAGACCGCCATGCCGGCCGTCACCGAACCGCCGGGGCTGTTGATGTAGAGGTAGATGTCCTTCTCGGGCTCCGCGGCGAGAAGAAGCAGCTGCGCGGTGATCTTGTTGGCGATGTCATCGTCGACCTGCTGGCCGAGGAAGATGATGCGCTCGCCGAGCAGCCGGCTGTAGACCTGGTCACCGAGGCCTCCACCGAGGGACGGCTCTCCGGCGGCGTAGGGCATCAGATTCGTCACGTATCCACCTGCTCGTCTCTGACGGCTCCGGCCGTCTCAGCGTCTTCGTACCGGGTGGGCGGGGACTCCCCTGCCCTTCCTATTCATGGACCCTAACGCGCAGGTGGGACAACGCCATCCCGCTTCCGCAACTGTTCGCTGGGAGCGCAAGGTCCGCAGTCCGCACAAGGGTTGTGGGGCACCGTATGCCATACGGCGACGGGCTCCGGACGCACATGCGTCCGGAGCCCGTCGTTCGGGTTCAGCGCGAGGCTCAGGCCTCGTTCTTCTCCTCGGCGGCCTCGGCGACCTCAGCAGCGGCCTCGGTGGTGCCCTCGGCGGCCTCGACGGCCTCCTCCGCTGCCTCTTCGTCGTCCTCCAGCTCGACGAGCTCACCGTTGGTGTCGACGACCTTGGCGGCCTCGACGACCACGGCCAGCGCCTTGCCGCGGGCGACCTCGCCGACGAGCATCGGCACCTGGCCGCCCTCGACGACGGCCTGGGCGAACTGGTCGGGGCTCATGCCGGAGGAAGCAGCGCGCCGCATGAGGTGCTCGGTGAGCTCCTCCTGGTTGACGTTCAGCTTCTCCTTGTTGACGATCTCGTCCAGGACGAACTGGGTCTTGATGCCCTTGACCGCCTGCTCGGAGGTCTCGGCGTCGAACTCCTCGGCCGTCTTGCCCTGGATCTCCAGGTACTTGTCGAGGGTCAGACCCATCTGGCCGAGCTGGTGGTGCTCCAGGTTGTGCTTGCGGGTCTGGACCTCGTCCGCGAGCAGCTTCTCCGGGATCGGGACCTCGGCGAGCTTGAGCAGCTCCTCCAGGACGCGCTCCTGGGCCTGGGTGGCCTGGTCGTACTGCTTGGTGCTCTCCAGGCGCTTGCGGCTGTCCGCCTTCAGCTCGTCGAGGGTGTCGAACTCGCTCGCCATCTGGGCGAACTCGTCGTCCAGCTCGGGGAGCTCACGGGCGGCGACGGTGGCGACCTTGACGGTGACCTCGGCCTCCTTGCCCTCGGCGGAGCCGCCCTTCAGCTCGGAGGTGAAGGTGGCCTCGCCACCCGCCTCCAGGCCGGTGACGGCGGCGTCGATGCCGTCGAGGAGCTCTCCGGAACCGATGGTGTACGAGACACCCTCGGCCACGCCGTCCTCCAGGACCTCGCCGTCGACCTTGGCCTCAAGGTCGATCGTCACGACGTCGCCCTCGGCGGCGGCGCGCTCGACCGGGTCGGTGGAGGCGAAGCGCTCGCGGAGCTGCTCCACGGCCTTCTCGACGTCCTCGTCGCTGACCTCAAGGGCGTCGACGGTGACCTCGATGCCGGAGTAGTCCGGAATCTCGATCTCGGGGCGTACGTCAACCTCGGCGGTGAAGGCCAGCAGTTCGCCGTCCTTCAGCTCGGTGATGTCGACCTCGGGCTGACCGAGGACGTTCAGCTCACCCTCGTTGACGGCCTCGGTGTAGAACTTCGGGAGGGCGTCGTTGACGGCCTCCTCCAGCACCGCACCGCGGCCGAAGCGCTGGTCGATGACCCGGGCAGGGATCTTGCCCTTGCGGAAGCCCTTCACCGTGACCTGCTGGTTGATCTTCTTGTACGCCGCGTCGAGGCTGTCCTTGAGCTCCTCGAAGGGCACCTCGACAGTGAGCCGAACCCGGGTCGGGTTCAGGGTCTCCACGGCGCTCTTCACGGTTCGGTCTCCTTGTGGCTGACTTCTTGGGGTTCTGCTCCACCGCACTGGAGGCGGCTTCGCGGACCGAGCCCGGTACATCAGACACACGGGCACGCATTTTGCATAGTAACGGCAAGGAGTCGGACTCCCACAATGCGATCTTGCCCGTGGTCTGCGATCTTGCGGGTGGTCCCGGGATCCTGCTCGCGATGATCCCTGATCTTGCCGGTGGTCGGGGTGGCCGGATTCGAACCGACGACCTTCCGCTCCCAAAGCGGACGCGCTACCAAGCTGCGCCACACCCCGTCGGTGCGACACGTAGGGTACATGCAGTCGGGCAGTGCATCGGCCGCTTTGCGCGGGCGTCACCGAACGCGACACCGGGTGGCCGCAATCGGGTGTGCGGGCAGCGCCCGCGACCCGCTACGATGCTTCACGTGCCGCCGGTCCCCGGACCTGCGGTGCGGCTTTGCGGGCGTAGCTCAATGGTAGAGCCCTAGTCTTCCAAACTAGCTACGCGGGTTCGATTCCCGTCGCCCGCTCCATGCTTGGGCCCGGTCCGGCGAATTCCTCGCCGGACCGGGCCTTTTGCGTTCCGTATGCGCTTCGCCGTTGCGCGGTCCGCCGCCCGTGCCGGAGCGCGGGCGGCGGACCGGCCGGGTTCAGAAGGAGATCTGATTGATGGTCTCCGCTATCGAGTTCATGAACCTGTTGATCGACGGCGCCATGCCGGTCGATGCCAGGAAGAAGCCGAAGAGCGCCGCGACGATCGCCGGCCCGGGCTTGATCGAGCCGCCCCGGATCAGGACCACCAGGATGATCGCCAACATCAGCACCACAGACAGTGAAATGGCCACGACTGCTCACACCCTTGGTCGGTCCGCCTTGCCGGCCCGGAGGTGTGCGGCCTGGCACTCCTCCGTCCCGTCCATCGTGCCACCAACTCCCCTGTGGTCGCTGCCGGGTGACGGATCGAAGTGACGGGATTGCGCCATCCTTGCGCCCCGCGCGCACTCGGGGCGCACAGCCGCACGAGGGGTCGCACGGCGCCCCGCCCCCGCCCCACGGGCCCGCGCGCGGTGTTTCCGCATTCCTGTGAGTGAACTGTGGATCGATCATTCGCAATGGCTTGCGAATGTGACGGTTTCCATACCCACACACTTCATTCACATGCAATTCCAAGCTTCGAGTGCGATTAAATTCACGCACCCCAACCGCCTGCCGTTATGCACCATTTAAGGTGGATGAATCGGTGCATAGCGGGCGGTTGCAGGTGGTTTCACTTTCGAATGGGGCAGGAACACTCGATATCTCCGAGCGGTTTTACGAATTGCAATCGAGGCGTCTAAGGTGCATGAGATGTTCCACGCTCCGAACGTATTTCAGAGGGCCCCGCTCCCATCGGCGACCCGGGAGTCGGAGCCCAGACACCGAGGGACGACGACAGCCACCGCGCCACCCCCGGCGCCGGTGGCGAACAAGCCTCCGGGCTCCGCGCCGGCGAAGCGGCGTGATGCCTACTTCGACAACGCCAAATATCTGGCCATCGTGCTCGTCGCGGTGGCGCACTCGTGGGAACCGGTGATGGACGGCAGCCGGACCGCCCGGGCGCTGTACATGGTGGCGTACACCTTCCACATGCCGGCGTTCATCATCGTCTCCGGCTACTTCTCCCGCTCCTTCGACATGTCCGCCGCGAAGGTGAAGCGGCTGGTCACCGGCGTCGCCGTGCCCTATGTGGTGTTCGAGACGGCGTATTCCCTGTTCAAGCGGTACGCGGACGACACGGCCGATCCGTCGGTCAGCCTGCTCGACCCCTGGTACCTCACGTGGTTCCTGATCGCGCTGTTCGTCTGGCGGATCACCACGCCGATCTGGCAGGCGCTGCGCCATCCGCTGCCGGTGGCGCTGGTCATCGCCGTGCTCGCCTCCCTCTGCCCGACGATCGGCGACGACCTCGATCTCCAGCGTGTCCTGCAGTTCCTGCCGTTCTTCGTGCTGGGGCTGCGGCTGAGGCCCGAACACTTCGAGCTGGTGCGCCGGCGTGAGGTGCGGATGGCCGCGCTGCCGCTGTTCGCCGGGGCCCTGCTGTTCGCGTACTGGGTGGCGCCGCGGATGCAGCTGGGCTGGTTCTACCGCAGCAACAGCGCGCAGGAGATGGGCGCGCCGTGGTGGTCCGGTGCCGTGATGACCCTGGCGATGTTCGGCTGCGCGCTGCTGCTCACCATCGGCTTCCTGGCCTGGGTGCCGCGCCGCCACATGTGGTTCACGGTGCTCGGCGCCGGCACGATCTGCGGCTATCTGCTGCACGGCTTCCTGATCAAGGGAGCCGGGTACGCCGGAGTGTTCGACGTCTACGACTGGCTCGCGGACCCCGTCGGCCTGGTCCTCGTCTCGGTGGTCGCGGCGGTCGCCGTGACGCTGATGTGCACGCCGCCGGTGCGGCGGGTGCTGCGCCCGGTGACGGAGCCGGACATGGACTGGGCGTTCCGGCGGGCCTCCGCCCGGCTCTGAGCCGGGCGGAGAAGTGGATCAGTCCTTCGCCGTGTTGGCTTGAACCGATTGCTCGGCGGTCGATTCGCCCGGGGTGAGCCCGAGCATCGCCCGTACCTGCGCATACTTCGCGGTCAGCCGGGTACGGGTCGCCGGTTCCAGCACGGCGAGGCGGGCCGGGTCGGCGTTGTGCGCCAGGTCGGACTCCTTGACCAGCAGGGCGCCCGGGGTGTCCAGGATGCGCCGGGTGTACGCACGGAGGTCCTCGCCGTCACGTCTGGTGACGGCGAGGACCATGTCCTTCACCTGCTGCGGCAGCGCCGCCTCCGCCAGCCACCGGGCCGGCAGCGCGTCGTCCTCGACCGCGTCGTGCAGCCAGGCCGCGGCGATCTGTTCGTCGCTGCCGCCCCGGATCCGTACCCCCTCGGCGACCGCGGCGAGGTGTTCGGTGTACGGGCGTCCCGCCTTGTCCCGCTGCTCGGCGTGGGCCTCGCGGGCGATCGCCTCGACTTCGGCGAGGGTCAGGTGTGCGTGCGGCTCGGTCATGGGCCGACTCTACGGACGGGCGGCCGATGTGCGCAGGGCGGCCCGGGCCGGGATCAGGGTGGCGGCGAGGCCGAGGCCGACGGTCGCGGCGACGAAGCTCCCGTACAGGACCGGCGGGATGTAGGGCGATTCGCCCGTCAGGCCCTTCATCATCGGGAAGAGCGTGGCCAGGGCGATCGCGGTGCCGAGCGCGGCGCCGGCCACCGTGACCAGCAGTGTCTCCCAGTGGATCATGCCCATGACCTGGCGGCGGGTGGAGCCGACCAGGCGCAGCATGGTCAGTTCGCGGCGGCGGTCCAGGACGGTCATCACCAGGGTGTTGATGGCGGCGACGGCGGCGAATCCGCCGAGCACCGAGGCCATGACGGTGTTGGCCCAGGCATTGAGCTCGCGGTCCTTGTCCTGTGCGGCGGCGTAGCCGGAGCGGTCGGTGACGGTGCCGAGCGCGGTGAGCTTCTGCGCTGCGGCGGGGGTGGCCCGTACCAGCACGTCGGAGACGTACGGCGAGGTCAGATGGGCCTTCAGGTCGGCCGCGGGGAACGTGACGAGGCTGGTGCCGAGGCCACGTCCGTAGACCGCGACGATCTTCGGGTTCGCCTTGGTGCCGTCCGGGAGGCGCAGGGGCAGCCGGTCGCCGGTGCCGACCTTCGAGGAGTCGGCGAGGGTGGTGTCGACGGCGACGGTGCCGGGCCGCAGGCCGGTGAGCGATCCGGTCCTGACGTCGAGGTCCTGGACCTCGGTGAGGTCGTCGCCGGAGCCGGTGATCCCCTGGGCGGAGGTGCTCTGGAGCCTGCGGTCCCCGCCCGATCCGGTGGGCACCAGGACGGAGCTGCGGAGCAGCCCGACGGCGGTCGTGACACCGGGTGTGGCGGCGGCCCGTTCGGTCGCGTCGGAGGCGAGCGGGCCCGGGGCGGAGACGATGTGGTCGGTGGTGATGGCGTCGCGCTGCTGCTGGGCGATCACCCGCTCCTCGCTGGTCTGCATGAAGACGAGCGTGGAGGAGAAGGCCATGGCGAGCACGATCGGGGTGATCGCGGAGGCCAGGCGGCGCGAGTTCGTCAGAGAGTTGGCGGCGGCCAGCGAGCCCGACGCGCCTGCCGCGCGCAGCGGGAGGCCGATGACGGCGGCGCAGATCCGGGCGATCAGCGGGCCGAGCAGGCCCACCGCGAGCATGAAGAACATGACGACGCCGAGTGCGGAGTTCGCCGCGTCCTCGCCGCTCGTGGACGCGGCGACGCCTGCGAAGAGTCCGCCGCCGACGAGGGCGGCGATGCCGAGCGGGGTGCGGACCCAGCCGAACGGGGGGCGTTCCACTGCGGACTGCGCGAGGGCCTGCCCCGGCTTGCTCTTCGACGGCTTGCGGGCGGCGAAGTATCCGGCGCACAGCGCTGTGAGCATCGTGGCGGCCGTGGCGATGGCCGGCGGCAGCCAGGAGAGGTGCAGATCGACGGGCCCCGGGATGGCTCCCCGGTCCTGGAGCTGCCCGAACCACCAATGGGCCAGGGCGATTCCGGGCAGGCAGCCGAGCGCTCCGGCCAGCGGGGCGATGAGCAGGGATTCGGTGGCGATGGAGCGGCGCAGCTGGCGCGGGGTGGCACCGATGGCGCGCAGCAGGGCGAACTCGCGGCTGCGCTGGCCGACGGAGAGGGCGACCGTGCCGGCGGCGGTGAAGACGGCGACCATGGTGGCGACGCCGCCGAAGGATCCGCCGAGGCCCACGAGGAGTTCCGTGGCGCCCGCGAGTTCCGCGTCCTCGACGGCGCCCCGGCCGTCACCGGTGTGGACCTCGGCACCGGCGGTGTGGCCGACGGCCTCGCGCACCTGACCGGCGAGGGTGTCGGTGGTGGTGCCCCGGTCGGCGAGCACGGCGATGGCGTCGACCCGGCCGGGGTGGCCGGAGAGCTCGACGGCCTGCCGGTCGGCGAACCAGGCGGTGGCATCGGTGGCGGTGGTGCCCGCGACGCGGAACTCCCGTGCGCCCGCGGGGGTGTCGAGGGTGATCCGCTCGCCGGCCCGGGCCCCGGTGCCGGTGGGGACGACGACTTCGCCGGTCCCGGGCGCCTCGCCGGTGAGCAGCCGTGTGCCGGTGAGGGCGGCGGAACCCCAGCCATGAGCAGTGAGGGGGGCGCCGCCCTGTCGTACGGGGTAGCTCACGTCCCCGATCGCGGCCGCCGCGCCGGAGGCCGAGGCGACCTTGCGCACCAGGGATTCGGGGAGCCGCGCGGTGTCCGGTACGGGGCGGGCGGCGTCGTACGCGCCCTCGCCGCTGCCGACCGTCATGTGGACCTTCTGGTCGGCGGCGACCACCACGGGGGCCTTCGCGTAGCGGTCCGCGGGGACGGAGGCGCGCAGGCCGGTCTCCAGCAGGATGCCGCAGGCCGAGACGACGGCCGCGGCCAGCAGGAGCGCGACGAAGGTCCCGATGAACGACGAGGGTTTGAAGCGGACGGCCGCGCGGGCGAGGCCGTTCGGGGCGTGCGGGCTGAACATCAGGCTGCTGCTCCTGCGTGGGCGGGGGCGGTCCGGGCGGTCAGTGCGGCCATCCGGGCGGCGATCTGGGATGCACCGGCGCGCGGCAGGCGGTCCACGATCGCGCCGTCGGCGAGGAAGAGCACCTGGTCGGCGTAGGCGGCGGCGGCCGGGTCGTGGGTGACCATGACGACGGTGGCGCCGAGGCCGTCCACCGCGTTGCGGAGCAGGGCGAGGATCTCGGCGGCGGTGGTGGTGTCGAGGGCGCCGGTCGGCTCGTCGGCGAAGATCACGTCGGGGCGGGTGACCAGGGCGCGGGCGACGGCGACGCGTTGCTGCTGGCCGCCGGAGAGCTGGGCGGGTCGGCGGCCGCCCTTGTCGCCGAGGCCGACCCGGTCGAGCATCTCGGTGGCTTCGCGGCGGCTGCGGGCCGAGCCGGTGCGCTGTCCGGCCAGGCGCATGGGCAGGACGACGTTCTGCTCGACCGTGAGGGACGGCAGCAGGTTGAAGGACTGGAAGACGAAGCCGAGGCGGGTGCGGCGCAGTTCGGTGAGCCGGTTCTCGCTCATGCCGGTGATCTCGGTGCCGCCGAGCCGTACGGAGCCCTCGGTGGGGCGGTCGAGTCCGGCCGCGCACTGGAGGAAGGTCGACTTGCCGGAGCCGGAGGGGCCCATCACGGCGGTGAAGGTGGCGCGCGGGAGGGCGAGGTCGATGCCCCGCAGCGCGTGGACGGCGGAGCCGCCGCGGCCGTACTGCCTGCGGACACCACGCAGTTCGACGGCGAGGTCCACGGGCACGGGCCCGTGGTGGAAGTCCGTCGTGTACTGCCCGTCCTGCGCGCGCTGCCTGCTGCGTCGCAGCCCCATGGTGTCCGCCTTCCGTTGCTCGACGGCCGCTTCTTCGGCCGTGATTCGAACCTACGGATCGGGGCGGGCCGGGGACATGGCGGCTGCTGGCGGATCGGGGGTGGGGAAAACCCCAGGTCCGCCCGGGGGGAGGCGGATCCGGGCAGGTCGGGGCGGGGGTTCGGGGGGCGGCGCCTTGAGGGGGCACATAGTTGCAAGGTCAATCGTTCGGTAAACTAATTACTGACGCTTTCTTGACGCTCTCTTGACCTAACGAAGGACCGGGCTCATCGGACACGCAGACACGCTCATCGCCATGGGCGGCGCCTTCCTGGCCGCCGCCGTTCTCGCCCGCGTCGGCAGCCGCATCGGACTGCCGACCATCCCCCTGTTCATCCTGGCCGGAATCCTGCTCGGCCCGCACACCCCCGGGATCGTGCTCGTCGCCGACCCGCACGAGCTGGAGATGCTCTCCGCGCTCGGTCTGGTACTGCTGCTCTTCTACCTCGGTCTCGAATTCCACCTCGACGACCTCAAGACCGGCGGCCGCAAGATGCTCGTCGCGGGCTCCGTCTACCTGGCGCTGAACGTCGGCGCCGGGCTCGCCTTCGGTTTCGTGCTGGGCTGGGGCACCTCGGAGGCCCTCGTCCTGGCCGGGGTCATCGGCATCTCGTCATCGGCCATCGTGACCAAGATCCTGGTCGACACTAAACGCCTGGCCAGCCCGGAGACCAAGACGATCCTCGGCATCATCGTCGTCGACGACGTCTTCCTCGCCCTCTACCTCGCCGCCCTGCAACCGATCCTGTCGCGCTCGGACAGCCTTGCCGCCGCGGTGCTCGACGGAAGCAAGGCGTTCGGCTTCCTGCTGCTGCTGGCGCTCACCGCCCGGTTCGGCACGAAGCTCATCAGCAAGCTGATCCACACCTCGGACGACGAACTGCTCGTCATCTCCTTCCTCGGGGCCGCCGTGTTCGTGGCGGGGGTCTCCGAGTGGTTCGGGGTCGCGGACGCGATCGGCGCCTTCATGGTGGGCCTGATGCTCGGCAGCACGACGTCGGGCGGGCGCATCCTCAAGCTGGTCCATCCGCTGCGCGACGCCTTCGGGGCGATCTTCTTCTTCGCCTTCGGGCTCTCCATCAACCCCGGCGATCTGCCGGGAGTGATGTGGCCCGTGCTCGCCGCCGTCACGCTGACCGCGGCGATGAACATCCTCTCCGGCATGGTTTCCGCACGGGTCTACGGCTTCGGCCCGCAGGCCGCGGCGAACATCTCCACCACCCTGACGGCACGCGGCGAATTCGCGCTGATCCTCGCCACGATGGCGGCCGGCGCGGGGCTGGACGAGCGGCTCCCGCCGTTCATCGCCGGGTACGTGCTCGTCCTCGCGGTCGTCTCCCCGCTGGCGGCCGGGCGCTCGCACTGGCTGGCCCGCATCCTGCCGGGCGGGCGGGGCCGGGGTGAGGGCAGTGACAGCGAATCCGGGAAGCTCTCGGTCCCGGCCTGAGCCGGCACCCGTGGCGTTCCGGGTACGGGGAGACGGGCTTCGGCCCGGGTCGGTCCCGTGCCCGGAGACGCCGGTGTCCCGCGGCTCAGGATCTGCGCGAGAGGAGCAGCAGCGCCCGGTCGTCGTTGACGTCCTTGGCGCACGCCTCGATCAGATGCCAGGCCGCGCCCTCGAAACCGGTGGCGACATAGCGGTCGGCCTCGCCGGTCAGCCGGTCGATGCCCTCCGCGATGTCCCGGTCGGACGCCTCGACCAGGCCGTCCGTGAAGAGCATCAGCACGTCGCCGGGGGCCAGCGAGCCCTTCACGGCGTCGAACTGCGCCCCGTCGTACACCCCCAGCAGCGGCCCCTCGGCCGCCTTCTCCTCCCACAGGCCGCTGCCCGAGTGGAGCTGGAGGGCGGGCGGGTGGCCGGCCGACAGGAGTTCGTAGTCGCCCGATTCGAGGTCCAGGACCAGATGGATCGAGGTGGCGAACCCCTCGTCCCAGTCCTGGCGCAGCAGATAGCCGTTGGCCGCCGGCAGGAAGCCGTGCGGGGGCAGCGAGCCGAGCAGCCCGCCGAAGGCGCCGGACAGCAGGAGGGCGCGGGAGCCCGCGTCCATGCCCTTGCCGGAGACATCGGTGAGTACGGCTTCCAGGGTGCGCCCGCCGTTGGTGCGGGCGGCGACGACGAAGTCCCCGGAGAAGGACTGCCCGCCCGCCGGGCGCAGCGCCATCTCCCGGTGCCAGCCCTGCGGCAGCCGGGGCAGGGCGCTCTGCACCCGGATGCGTTCGCGCAGGTCGAAGAGCATGGTGCCGCCGCGCCGCCACGGCACCCCGACCCTGGCCCGGAACTGGGCGAGGATCAGCCCGAAGAAGCCGCAGGCCGCGACCACCAGGACGATGCCGGGGGTCACCCGGGCCGGGCCGTCGCCGTACGGGCCGAGCCCGACCGACTCCACGATCAGGGCGGTGGCGGCGGTCGCGTACAGGCCCAGCAGGCTGGCCGGGCGCAGCAGCAGGCCGCCCGCGACGATCGGCAGGACGAGCGCGGCCGGGGAACACCACACCGGGTCGAAGAGAGTGGCGCAGGTGATGGCCGGAATGGTGAGCAGCAGACCGGCCAGCGCGATCCAGTCCGATCCGTCGCCGCGGAAGTAGTCGACACCGGACTTGCGCAGCGCGATGCGTGCCCGGTGCGCCGATTTCCGCAATCGGGCCGGGTACGTGTCTGCTCCTGCGCGACGGGCCATTGCGGGGACCCTATCCACCCGGCCGCCCGAGGTGCAGGGGGACCCCGCGACAATGCGTTCGAAATCGGGTCGCCCCCGGTGCCTTGCCCCTGGTAGGCATGGCCCATGACTACTGAGCTTCGCGTACTGCGTCCGTCCGAATGGAACCAATGGTTCGGGTGTCTGGAGCTGGCGTTCGGCGGGGACCCGGAGACTCCCGAGGAGCGCGAGCTGTTCGAGCAGCTGACCGAGCACGAGCGGTCGCTCGGCATCTGGGACGGTGACGACGTGGTCGGCACGGCGGGGGCGTTCAGCTTCCGGGTCGCCGTGCCGGGCGGGGCGCTGGTGCCCGCCGCAGCGATCACGATGGTGAGCGTCGCCTCCACGCATCGCAGGCGTGGGCTGCTGACCTCGATGATGCGCCGGCAGCTGGACGACATCCGCGCGCTGGGCGAGCCGTTCGCCGTACTGACGGCCTCGGAACCGGCGATCTACGGCCGGTTCGGCTACGGCGCCGCCTCGCGGCAGATGTCCATGACGATCGAGAAGGACCGGATCCGGCTGGACGTGCCGCCGGGCACGGACGAGGTGCGGCTGCGCCACGCGAAGCCGGACGAGGCGATGGCCGCGTGCGAGAGCGTGTACGAGCGGCTGGTCTCCGGCCGTCCCGGCGTCCCGGTCCACGCGCCCGGCTGGGAGCGCAAGCCGATGGTCGACCCGGTCGCCAGCCGGCAGGGCTCCTCGGCGCAGCAGTGCGTGCTGGCGGAGCGGGACGGGGAGATCGTCGGCCATGTGACGTATCACATCAAGCCGGAGTGGGAGCCGTCCGGTCCCAAGGGCACCGTCGTGGTCAACGACCTGGCCGCCCTGGACCCGGCGGCGTACGCGGCGTTGTGGCGGTTCGTCTTCGAGATCGACCTGATGACGACGGTCGTGGCCCGCAACCGGCCGGTGGACGACGCGGTGCTGCACCTGGTGTCGGACGTACGGCGGTGCAACATCCGGGTCCGCGATTCGCTCCACGTGCGCCTGGTGGAGCTGGGTGCGGCGCTGGAGGCCCGGTCCTACCGGGGCCCGCTGGACGTGGTGTTCGAGGTGGAGGACGCGTTCTGCCCCTGGAACGCGGGGCGTTGGCGGCTCACGGCCGACGAGAAGGGCGTCGCGTCCTGCCGTCGGACCGAGGACCCGGCCGATCTGGAGCTCTCGGTACGGGAGTTGGGCTCGGCCTATCTGGGCGGCGAGTCGCTGAGTTCGCTGGGGCTGGCCGGGCGGGTGCGGGAGCTGCGGTCGGGCGCGCTGGCGGAGGCGTCGTCGGCGTTCCTGTCCGACGTGGCGCCGTGGCTGCCGCGCGGGTTCTGAGGGCTGACCCGTAATTCCCGGTGGGACAGCCCTCAGCCCGCCGAAACCATGGGCTGGCAGCCCGGACACCAGAACAGGTTCCGGGCCGCCAGGTCCGCCGTGCGGATTTCCGTACCGCAGATGTGGCAGGACTGCCGGGCCCTGCGGTAGACGTACACCTCGCCGCCGTGGTCGTCGACGCGCGGCGGGCGGCCCATCGCCTCCGGCAGGTGCTCGGGGCGGACGGTGTCGATCCGGTTGTTCCGCACGCCCTCGCGCATCAGCACCACCAGGTCCGCCCAGATCGCGTCCCACTGCGCGCGCGTGAGATCCCTGCCCAGTCGGTACGGGTCGATCCCGTGCCGGAACAGCACCTCCGCGCGGTAGACGTTGCCGACCCCCGCGATGATCTTCTGGTCCATCAGCAGGGCCGCGACGGTGATCCGGCTGCGCGAGATCCGCAGCCAGGCCCGCTCGCCGTCCTCGTCGGTCCGCAGCGGGTCCGGGCCGAGGCGGTCGTGTATCGCGCGCTTCTCCGGCTCGGTGATCAGCGCGCAGGCCGTCGGGCCGCGCAGATCCGCGTGGTGCTCCTCGTTCAGCAGACGCAGCCGGACCGTGTCGGTGGGCGGCGGGGCCGGGACCGTACCGAATCCGAGCTTGCCGAACAGGCCCAGGTGGACATGGACCCAGCCGGCGCCCCCGAAGCCGAGGAAGAGGTGCTTGCCGTGGGCGTCCACGTCGGTGAGGGGCCGGCCGTCGAGCAGCGCGGCGCCCGCGGCGAACCTGCCCTGCGGGCTGCTCACCCGCACCGGGCGCCCGGCGAACCTGTCCCGGTGGTCCGCGGCGAGGCGGTGGATGGTGTGTCCCTCGGGCACGGCGGTGGCCCTCCTCGGTGGGATGCGGGGCGGACATGGCTGTGCCGCCGGGGGCACCGGCGGCACAGCGAGCGGGTGGGTGGGCCGGTCAGCCCTGCTGCGGGTGGTGGGCCGGGATCGGGGGGAGCTCGCCGGTCGTCTCGTACGCCGTCAGCATCTCGATGCGACGGGTGTGACGCTCCTCGCCGGAGTACGGGGTGGCGAGGAAGATCTCGACGAACTTGGTGGACTCCTCCACCGAGTGCATCCGGCCGCCGATGGCGACCACGTTGGCGTTGTTGTGCTCGCGGCCCAGGGCGGCGGTCTGCTCGCTCCAGGCCAGCGCGGCACGGACGCCCTTGACCTTGTTGGCGGCGATCTGCTCGCCGTTGCCGGAGCCGCCGATCACGATGCCGAGGCTGTCCGGGTCCGCGGCCGTCCGCTCGGCGGCACGCAGGCAGAACGGCGGGTAGTCGTCCTGGGCGTCGTAGATGTGGGGGCCGCAGTCGACGGGCTGGTGGCCCTGGGCCGTGAGCCACTCGACGAGGTGGTTCTTGAGTTCATAGCCGGCATGGTCCGAGCCGAGGTACACGCGCATGCTCCGAGTGTGGCACGTGCGACGCGGGGTAGCCGCCATCGGGGTCGGAACGTTCCGGCCGGTCCGCGCGGGACCTGCGGCGGACTCCGGGTGACCGCGATGCGCGGATTCCGTGTGAGCGGGGACACATCGGCAACGATCGGGTCAACGATTCGGAAGAAGGGGTTCCACTTTTACCGTTCGCCGGGCTTCAATGCATCCCTCGCCGTCGCACCCCACTGCGGCGGCCGGACGCGCATCGCGTGATCCGAGAACGTGAGGATTCGATCCATGACGTCGCAGACGACCACGGCCGGGCCGGTCGACCGGCCTGCCGAGCCGGACTCCCCCCACTCCCCCGACGGCCTCAAGCCGGGACTCAAGAACCGCCATCTCTCGATGATCGCCATCGGCGGCGTGATCGGCGCGGGCCTCTTCGTGGGCTCGGGCGCCGGTATCGCCGCCGCCGGACCCGCCATCCTGCTGTCGTACGCGCTGGTCGGCCTGATGGTCGTCTTCGTGATGCGGATGCTCGGCGAGATGGCCGCGGCCCGCCCCAGCTCGGGCTCCTTCTCCGCCTACGCCGACCAGGCGCTGGGCCGCTGGGCCGGTTTCTCGATCGGCTGGCTGTACTGGTTCTTCTGGGTCGTGGTGCTCGCCGTCGAGGCCACGGCGGGTGCCAAGATCCTGGAGGGCTGGGTGCCGGGCGTCCCGCAGTGGGCGTGGGCGCTGATCGTGATGGTGGTGCTGACCGCGACGAACCTGGTCTCGGTCGGGTCGTACGGCGAGTTCGAGTTCTGGTTCGCCGGGATCAAGGTCGTGGCGATCGGCGCCTTCGTGGTCGTCGGACTGCTCGCCGTCTTCGGGCTGCTGCCGGGGTCGGACAACCCCGGCGCGGGGCTCGCGCACCTCACCGACACCGGCGGCTTCTTCCCCGAGGGGCCTGGCGCCATCCTCACCGGTGTGCTGATGGTCGTCTTCTCCTTCATGGGCAGCGAGATCGTCACCCTCGCCGCCGGCGAGTCGGAGAACCCGCAGCGCGCCGTCCAGAAGGCCACCAACAGCGTGATCTGGCGGATCGCCGTCTTCTACCTGGGCTCGATCTTCATCGTGCTCACGCTGCTGCCGTGGAACGACGCGTCGATCGTGAAGGACGGCAGCTATGTCGCCGCCCTCAACTCCATCGGCATCCCGCACGCCGGACAGGTGATGAACGTCATCGTGCTCACCGCCGTGCTGTCGTGCCTGAACTCCGGCCTCTACACGGCCTCCCGGATGGCCTTCTCGCTCGGCGGCCGCGGGGACGCGCCGAAGGCGTTCGCCCGGACGAACAAGCGGGGCGTGCCGCAGGCCGCGATCCTGTCCTCGGTGGTCTTCGGCTTCGTCGCGGTGTTCTTCAACTACAAGTGGCCCGACACCGTCTTCCAGTTCCTGCTGAACTCCTCCGGTGCGGTCGCGCTGTTCGTCTGGCTGGTCATCTGCTTCACCCAGCTGCGGATGCGCGGCATGATCCTGCGCGAGTCGCCGGAGAAGCTGGTCGTACGGATGTGGCTCTTCCCGTACCTGACCTGGGCGACCATCGCGATGATCTCGTTCGTCCTGGTCTACATGCTGACCGACGACAGCGGACGTGAGCAGGTGCTGCTCTCGCTGCTCGTCGCGGCGCTGGTGGTGGCCGTCTCGCTGGTCCGCGAGGCCGTGAACCGCCGGAACCGCACGGCCGGGAAGACACCCGCCAATACCTGACGGCCGTTGTCAGGTTTACCGGAAAGGCTCTCCCTCGCAACGCCACCGAGCGAGCGATCGGAGCCTTTCCATGACCACCACCGCCCCGTCCGGCTTCCAGACCGGTTTCGCGATCCGCCCCGACCTCGTCGTGGAGGCCGCCCGTGCCGAGGACGTACGCACCGCCGTGGCCGACGCCGCCGCGCGCGGCCTCCCGGTCCGCGTCCATGCCACCGGCCACGGGCAGCCCGGCGCCATCGAGGGCGGGGTCCTGATCAGCACCCGCCGGATGGACTCCGTCGAGATCGACCCGGTCCGCCGCACCGCCCGGATCGGCGCGGGCGTCACCTGGGGGCAGGTGATCGAGGCCGCCGTGCCGTACGGTCTCGCCCCGCTGAACGGATCGTCCCCGTCGGTCGGCGCGGTCTCGTACACCCTCGGCGGCGGGCTCTCCGTCCTGGCCAGGGAGTTCGGATACGCGGCCGACCATGTGCACGCGCTGGACGTGGTGACCGCCGACGGGGTGCTGCGCCATGCCTCCCCGGACAGCGAGCCCGGTCTCTTCTGGGCGCTGCGCGGCGGAGGCCACCGGCTCGGCGTGGTGACCGCCATGGAGATCGGCCTGGTGGAGGCCGCGCGGCTGTACGGCGGCTCGATCGCCTTCCACGGGGACGGGGACGGGGACGAACGGGGCGTCGCCGCCGAGGTGGCCGGCCGCTATCTGGAGTGGACCCGCACCGTGCCCGACACCCTGACGTCCTCGCTGGCGGCGATCCGCTACCCCGACCTCCCGCAGCTGCCGGAGCCGCTGCGCGGGCGGTACGTGATCTCGGTACGGGTCGCGTACACCGGCAGCGCGGCCGAGGGCGAGCGGCTGGTCGCGCCGCTGCGGGCGATCGGGCCGGCCGCGGCGGATTCGCTGCGGGAGATGACGTACGCCGACAGCCACACCATTCACAGCGACCCGCCGTTCCCGCACGCCTACTACGGCGACAGCGTGGTGCTCGACGACCTGGACGCGGGCCTCGCCGCGCGCGTGCTGGAGCTGACCGGGCCGAAGGCGCCGATGATGACCGTGGTCCAGCTCAACCACCTGGGCGGGGCGCTCGCCGCCCGGCCCGCCGTGGACAACGCGGTGCCCTACCGCGAGGCCGGGTTCCTGCTGCGGCTGCTCTCACCGCTGGACGGTACGGACGTGGCGTCGGTGCGGGCCCTGTACGCGGAGGTGGCCGGGCTGCTCGCCCCCGGCACCCTGGGCCGGTCGCTCGGCTTCTCCTTCGGCGGCGGTGACCGGACCGAGGGCTTCCACGATGCCCGGACGCAGAAGAGGCTCGCCGGTCTGGTGTCGCGTCACGACCCGGCGAGCCTCTTCGGGGGGAGCTACGGGATCAGCCCCGGCGGCCGATGAGCTTCCAGGCCGCGGGCAGCGCGCCCATGGCCAGCGCGGCCTTCAGCGCGTCACCGATCAGGAACGGCACCAGGCCGGCCGCGATCGCGGCGCTCGCCGACATGCCGGTGGCCAGCGCCAGGTACGGCACGCCGACGGCGTAGATGATCGCGGAGCCCAGCACCATGGTGCCCGCGGTGCGCAGCACGGAGCGGTCGCCGCCGCGCCGGGCGAGGCCGCCGACCACGGAGGCGGCGAGCAGCATGCCGAGGACGTAGCCGAACGAGGGGAAGCCCATTCCGGAGGTGCCCTCGGAGAACCACGGCATGCCGGCCATGCCCACCAGCGCGTACACCGCGAGGGAGAGGAAGCCGCGACGGGCGCCGAGCGCGGTGCCGACGAGGAGCGCGGCGAAGGTCTGGCCGGTGACCGGGACCGGGGAGCCGGGGACCGGCACGGCGATCTGGGCGGCGATGCCGGTGAGCGCGGCGCCACCGAGGACCAGGGCCGTGTCGACGGCGTAACGGTGCCTGGCGGCGGGCAGCAGGTCGGCGAGGACCGCTCCGGTGCGGGCAGGGGCGGCGGCAGCAGTGCTCATCGGGACTCCGCGGGGTGAGGGCAGGTGGGGACAGACTGAGCCCGACGTTAGCCCACGGGTTAACGCCCGATCACCATCAGTGGCCCACAAAGCGTTGACCTGGGCATTGGTGGGGTCCGCACAAAGGGCGGCAGGCAATCGCGCGGCGGCGTGATGCTCGTCACTGAGCCGGGGGCGGAGCGACCGGGATCCGGCCGGGGCGGGGCCGCCGGGGCGGACTGTAGGTTCCCGCCAATTCCGTCCGGGCCGGCTGCGGGCTTCCACTCCGGGTCGACCGGTGACCGAGCGGGCACCGGCCCTGCCACGACCCGGCCAGCCGCCCCTCGTGTCCGGGTGTGCACCTTGTGTGAGCATCGTGCCCGTATAGCGGACAGTGGTTCCCCCTCGGCGGGGCGCGTGCTCAGACTGTGCGCGCACGGCCCCCCACGTACCACCGTGCGTCCCCCACGTCTCACCGATCGAACAGAGCTTGTCCATGTCTCGGAATTCCGCGTCTCCCCCCACCGGCTCCCCGGCCGCCGTCTCCGACGCCGGGGCCGATTCGGCTCTCACCCACGGGCTCAAGCAGCGCCACCTGTCGATGATCGCCCTCGGCGGGGTCATCGGCGCCGGACTCTTCGTCGGCTCAGGCGCGGGCATCGCCGCCGCGGGCCCGTCGATCATCATCGCGTACACCGTCTCCGGGCTGCTGGTCATGCTCGTGATGCGCATGCTCGGCGAGATGTCGGCGGCGAACCCGGCGTCCGGCTCCTTCTCCGTCCACGCGGAGCGGGCGATCGGCCCCTGGGCGGGGTTCACCGCCGGCTGGGCGTTCTGGGTGCTGCTCTGCGTCGCCGTCGGCCTGGAGGGCATCGGCGCCGCGAAGATCGTCACCGGCTGGCTGCCCGGCACCCCGGAGTGGGCCTGGGTCGCGCTGTTCATGGTGGTCTTCCTGGGCACCAACCTGGCCTCGGTGAAGAAGTTCGGCGAGTTCGAGTTCTGGTTCGCCACCCTCAAGGTCGTGGCGATCACGCTCTTCCTCGTCCTCGGCCTGCTGGCGATCCTGGGCGTGCTGCCCGGCACGGACTCCCCCGGCACCGCCAACCTCAGCGGTGAGGGCGGTTTCATGCCGAACGGCGCCGAGGGCCTGGTGATCGGGCTGCTCGCCTCCGTCTTCGCGTACGGCGGTCTGGAGACCGTCACCATCGCCGCGGCCGAGTCCGAGAACCCGGTGCAGGGTGTCGCCAGGGCCGTGCGGACGGCGATGTGGCGGATCGCGCTGTTCTACGTCGGTTCGATGGCGGTCGTCGTCACGCTCGTCCCGTGGGACGACCCGAAGGTCGTGGAGGTCGGCCCGTTCTACGCGGCGCTGGACCACCTCGGCATCAACGGCGCGGCCGAGATCATGAACGTGGTCATCCTGATCGCCCTGCTCTCCGCGATGAACGCCAACATCTACGGCGCCTCGCGGATGGCCTGTTCGCTGGTCGGCCGCGGCCAGGGCCCGAAGCGGCTCGGCCGGATCTCCTCGGGCGTCCCGCGCACCGCGGTGCTGGTCTCGTCCGTGTTCGGTTTCCTGTGCGTGCTGCTCAGCTACTGGCGTCCCGACGACGTGTTCCCGTGGCTGCTCAACATGATCGGCGCGGTGATCCTGGTCGTCTGGATCTTCATCGCCGTCTCCCATCTGATCCTGCGCGCCCGGCTGGAGCGCGTGGCGCCCGAGCTGCTGGTGGTACGGATGTGGTTCTTCCCGTTCCTGACGGTGGTGGCGCTCCTCGCCATGGCCGGCATCTTCTTCCTGATGCTCCGCCAGCCGGACACCCGTGACCAGCTGCTGGCAACCGGTGCCATGACCCTCGTGCTCTGCGCCATCGGTGTCGTACGGCAGCGCCGGGCGGCGGCCGTCAGCGGCTGACGCCGGGTGCCTCCGGCGCGCAGGGCACGTTGAGGGAGAGCAGCGCACCGCCCGCCTCCCCGATCCGCACCTCGCTCACCGCCGCGTTCCGCAGCTGCGGGAAGACCCGGCGGTAGGAACCCAGCGGAATCGACAGCAGTTCGCACAGCACCAGCCGCAGCAGGGTGTTGTGCGCGACGACGAGCACCCGCTGCCCCGGGTGCCCGTCCGCGATCCGGCGCAGCGCCGCCGTCCCCCGGGCCGCGGCGGCCCGGGGGTCCTCCGCCCCCGGAAAGGGGTGGGCCACCGGGTCGGCGCGGTACTCCCGGGCCCATTCCGGCTGCTCGGCCGCGAATTCCGCCAGGGTGCGCCCCTCCACCTCGCCGAAGTCGCATTCGCGCAGCTCGTGTTCGCGCCGGGGGGCGAGGCCGAGCGCCTCGCACGCGGGCCGCGCGGTCTCGATCGCTCGGCCGACCGTGGACGTCCAGATCGCGTCGACCCCGTTCCGGGGCGCCCAGTCGCCCAGCTGCCGGGCCTGGCGGCGGCCCTCGTCGGTGAGGGCGATGTCGCTGACCCCGGCATAGCGGTTCTCCGCGTGCCAGACGGTCTGCCCGTGGCGGGCGAGCAGCAGGGTGGCCGGGCTCCTGGTCATGGCTTCTCCGTTCGGGTCCGTGTGATCTCGGGTGGTCATGGCCGTCCGTTCAAGTACATGTGGCCACGGGCGGTCATGGCCGTCCGTGCAAGTACGCGCGGTCACGGGCGGTCATGGCCGTTCCGTTCGGGTCCGGGCGTGGGCGGCGACCGGGCCGGGGAGCCAGCCGCGCCGCTCCAGTTCGTCCACCAGCGTGACGTACGGCTCGGTGTACCACGCCGTGCGCACCGGGTTCGGGTGCAGCACGTGGCGCAGCCGCACCATCGCACCCGCCGTACTGATCAGGCTGGTCCCGGCCCCCGCACCGTACGCGGCGAGGATCGCCATGCCGAGGGCGGGCTCGCTGTACTGCGGGATGCACACGGGCCGGCCCAGGATGTCGGCGCGCAGCCGGCTCCAGTAGCCGCTGCGGGCCGCGCCGCCGGTGAAGGTGAGCCGGTCGTGCACCGGGGCGCCGAGCAGGTCGAGGTAGTCGAAGCAGAGCCGTTCGACCAGGCCCACGCCGGTGAGCAGGGCCAGCCAGTGCTCGGCGTCGGAGGCGGGCTCGCCGAGCAGGAACCCGGTGGCCTCCGGCGCCACGAACGGGAAGCGCTCCCCCGTCGCCACCAGGGGGTACGCCACCGCCCGCGCCGGTTCGAGGGGGCGGGCCAGCGCGTCCATGCGGATCGGGTCCACCGCCGGGAAGGCGGCGGTCAGCACCCCGCCGCCGACGCCGGAGGCCCCGCCCGGCAGCCAGCTCCCGTCCGGCGCACGGTGGTTGTAGACGACCCCGGCCGGGTCATCGACCGGCGACGAGGTGACCCCCTTCAGCACCAGCGTCGTGCCGAGCACCGAATTCCAGGAGCCGACGGTCAGCGAACCGGAGGCGAGCTGCGCCGCGCAGCCGTCCGTCATCCCGGCCACGACGGCGGTGCCCGCCGGGATCCCGGTCTCCTCGGCCGCCGCCCGCCCCACCTCGCCGATCCTCGTGCCCGGCCGCACCACGTCCGGGAACATCCCGTCGGGCAGGCCCAGCTTCCCGAACCTGCGCCGCGGCCAGTCGTCCCGCTCCAGGTCGTAGCCGGTCTTCAGGGCATGGCTGGAATCGGTGGGCAGCGGCGTCCCGGCGAGCCGGGCCAGGACCAGATCGGCCTGGTGCATCACCCGTACGGCTCCGCCTTCCCCTCCCCCGTACTCCTTCAGCAGCCACATCACCTTGGGCAGCGCCCAGCTCGGCGGGGCCTCGGCCCTGGCCGCCTCGACGACGGCCCGCCCGTCGTCGTACATCACTCCCGGCGTCAGCGGCCGGCCTTCCCCGTCGCCGAGCAGCACGGTGCCGGAGGTGGCGCAGACGGCCAGCGCACGCGGGGCGGGGCAGTCGCGCAGCGCCTGACGGCTGGCCGCGCACAGCGCCGTCCACCAGTCGAGAGGCCGCTGCTCATGCCGTACGCCGTCACGTCTGCCCGTGAGCGGGGCGGAGCCGCTGCCGAGGATCTCGCCGTCGTCCGCCGCCACCATCGCCCGGACGCTCTGCGTGCCGAGATCGATGCCCATCCACATATCGGTCTCCTCTGTGAACTTCTCACTCTGCACCGAGAATTTCCGTTGCGCGAGGGATTGACGGCCAACTTTCGTTGTTCCAAGCTCTGTTAACCAGTCGATTCAACGTGTGAACGGGCCCCCCACCCATCTCCGGCCGGACCGTGGAGGTCACGGATGGACATGCACGCGCACGACCGGCGACGGTTCCTCGCCATCGGCGCGGCCGCGGCCGCCTCCGCCGCCCCGCTGCTGACCGCCTGCGGCGCGGGCTTCGGCGGTGACAAGGCCGAGAACGACGGCTCCGCGGGCGACGACGTCACCGGCTCCTTCGACTGGAAGCGGGCCAGGGGCAGGACCGTCAAGGCGCTGCTCAACAAGCATCCGTACACCGACGCGTTGATCGCCGATCTGAAGGCGTTCACCGAGAAGACCGGCATCGAGGTCGAGTACGACGTCTTCCCGGAGGACAACTACTTCGACAAGCTCACCGTCGACCTCTCCAGCGGGCGCGCCTCCTACGACGTGTTCATGCTCGGCGCGTACATGGTGTGGCAGTACGGGCCGCCGGGCTGGCTGGAGGACCTCGGCCCCTGGATGCGCAACTCCTCGGCCACCGGGGACGAATGGGACCGGGAGGACTTCTTCCCCAACCTCCTCTCCGCCGACCAGTGGTCGCTGAAGGCGGGCGCGCCGCTCGGGCAGGGCGGGCAGTACGCGCTGCCGTGGGGCTGGGAGACCAATGTCGTCGCGTACAACACCGAGGTGTTCGGGAAGCTCGGCCTGAAGCCCGCCGAGACCTTCGACGAGCTGCGCGAGGTCGCCGGGGCGATCACCCGCCGGGCTCCGGCGGCGGGCTTCGACGGGATGTACGGGGTCGCGGTGCGCGGCTCGCGCAGCTGGGCGACGATCCATCCCGGCTTCATGACGATGTACGCCCGCAACGGCCTGAAGGACTTCACCGTCGAGGGCGGGAAGGTGAAGCCCGCGATGAACTCCCCGGAGGCGGTCGCGTTCACCCGGGACTGGGCGGAGATGGTCAGGAAGGGCGGGCCGCCGTCCTGGACCTCGTACTCCTGGTACCAGTGCTCCGGCGACCTCGGGGCGAAGAAGGCGGGAATGCTCTTCGACGCGGACACCGCCGCGTACTTCCAGGCGGTGAAGGGTGCCTCGCCCGCCTCCGGGAAGATCGCCTTCCACCCCGGCCCCAAGGGCCCCGGCGGCTCGCTCGCCACGAACATGTGGATCTGGTCGCTCGGCATGAACGCCCGCAGCCGCAACAAGTCCGCCGCCTGGCTGTTCCTCCAGTGGGCGACCGGCAAGGAGCATCTGCGTAAGGGCGCGATCGAGCACAACCACATCGACCCGGTGCGGAAGTCGGTGAGCCAGGACGCCGCGTACAAGGACAAGATGCGGGCGATCCCCGGGTTCATCGAGACCTTCGAGACGGTCGTCGACGAGACGAGGATCCAGTTCACCCCGCAGGAGCAGTTCTTCGACGCGACGACCAGCTGGGCCGCCGCGCTCCAGGAGATCTACGGCGGGAAGAGCGCCTCGTCGGTGCTGAACGGCCTGGCCGGCGATCTGGCGTCGAAGGTCGGCTGACCGGTGCCGGGAAGCGCGGCCACCGTGCCGGAGACCGGCCACGGGGCGGCCGCCGGCCCGGGTGCCGGGAAGCGTGCGGTGCGGGCGGTGCCGGCCCGGCGCCGCTCGCTGCGGCCGTATCTGCTGATCGTGCCCGCGCTGCTGCTGACCGGCGGGATCCTCTACCCGTTCGGCCTCGGCCTCTACTACACGGTGTTCGACTTCGCGGCGAGCAAGCCGCAGCCGGACCTGGTGGGCTTCGGGAACTACCGGCGGATCCTCACCCAGCCGGCGTTCTGGGACTCGGCGCGGGTGACGGTGGCGTACGCGGTCGGCGCCGCGGCGGTCGAGACGGTGCTCGGGGTGTCCGTGGCGCTGCTGCTGCACCGGTCGAGCCGGGTCGGGCGGGTGCTGGAGAAGATCCTGATCCTGCCGCTGATGATCGCGCCGGTGATCGCCGCGATCATGTGGAAGCTGATGCTCCAGCCGTCGGTCGGGGTCATCAACCATCTCCTGGAGCCGTTCGGCCTCGGCGGTGTGCAGTGGACGGACACCCCGACGGGTGCGCTGCTCTCGTCGATCACGGTGGACGTGTGGGTCTACACCCCGTTCGTCGCGATCCTCGCGCTGGCCGGTCTGCGCTCGCTGCCCGCCTCGCCGTTCGAGGCGGCGGCGGTCGACGGGGCGGGCTGGTGGTTCACCTTCCGGCGCCTGACCCTGCCGATGCTCTGGCCGTATGTGCTGGTCGCCGTGATCTTCCGGTTCATGGACTCGCTGAAGGTCTTCGACATCATCTACGCGCTGACCGAGGGCGGGCCCGGCGACTCGACGATGGTGCTCCAGATCCGGGCCTATCTGGAGGCGGTCCGCTTCCAGCGCTACTCCTTCGGGATCAGCCACATGATCGTGCTCTGGGCCGTGATCTACCTGGTCACGATGGTGCTGGTGCGCTATCTGGGCCGGATCCAGAACCGGGCCGCGGAGGTGGAGCGATGAGGCGCAGGCTGCTCTCCGTCGCCGCCGATCTGGCGCTGATCGGCTACTTCGTCTTCGCGCTGTTCCCGGTCGCCTGGATGGTGGTGCTGTCGCTGAAGCCGACGAACGAGTTGTTCAGCACGTACTTCTCGTTCACCCCGACCCTCGACTCGTACCGCACGGTGCTGGGCGCCGGGGACGACCAGGGGGTGCCGTTCCTCCGGTTCTTCGTGAACAGCCTCGTCGTGTCGCTGGGCGCCGTCGCGCTGTCGCTGGTGGTCGGGCTGCCCGCCGCGTACGCCGCCGCGCGGTGGCGGTTCCGCGGCTCGGAGAACCTGATGTTCACCCTGCTCTCGTTCCGCTTCGCGCCCGAACTGACCGTGATCATCCCGCTGTTCGTGCTCTACCAGCAGCTCGGGCTCTTCGACACCTACGTCGGCATGGTGTGGGTGCTGCAACTGGTGACGCTCCCGCTGATCGTCTGGATCATGCGGTCGTACTTCTCCGATCTCTCCCCCGAGCTGGAGCAGGCGGCGCTGCTGGACGGCTACACCCGCAAGCAGGCGTTCTTCAGGGTCGCGCTGCCGCTGGTGAAGCCCGGGATCGCGGCCGTCTCGCTGCTGGCGTTCATCTTCGCGTGGAACAACTTCGTCTTCCCGCTGATCCTCACCTCGTCGAACGCGCAGACGGTGACGGTCGGCGCGTTGTCCTTCCTCGGCGGCGACCGGCCCAAGTACAACCTGACGGCCGCGGCGGCGCTGGTCTCGGTGGTCCCGCCGCTGCTGCTGGCGCTCACCATCCAGCGGTATCTGGTGCGCGGGCTGTCGTTCGGGGCGGTGAAGTCATGACCGGCCCGGCGGCCATCGCGCTGCGCGGTGTCAGCAAGCGGTACGGCAAGCACACCGCGCTCGACGGCCTGGACCTGGAGGTGGCCGAGGGCGAGTTCTTCTGTCTGCTCGGCCCGTCCGGCGCCGGGAAGACGACCACGCTCAAGACGATCGCGGGCCTGGAACAGCCGCAGGCCGGGACGGTCGAGCTGGGCGGGGCGGACATGGCGGGTGTGGAGCCCTACGACCGGGGCGTGGCCATGTGCTTCGAGTCGTACGCGCTCTACCCGCACCGCACCGCGTACGACAACCTCGCCTCCCCGCTCCGCTCGCCGCGCCACCGCCTCCCCGCGTCCGAGGCGCGCGAGCGGATCGGGGAGATCGCCGAGCTCCTGGGCATCGGCGCCCTGCTGGACCGTCAGGTGGGCCGGCTCTCCAACGGCCAGCGGCAGCGGGTGGCGCTCGGCCGGGTGCTGGTGCGGCCGGCCGGGGCGTTCCTGCTCGACGAGCCGCTCTCGCACCTGGACGCGAAGCTGCGGCAGGCGATGCGCGCGGAGCTGCGGGCGATCGGCGCGGTCCGGCGCACCACCACCCTGTACGTCACCCACGACTCGGTGGAGGCGCTGGCGCTCGGCGACCGGATCGGGGTGATCCGGGACGGCCGGATGGTGCAGACCGGGCCCCGCGAGGAGCTGTGGCACCGCCCTTACGACACCTTCGTCGCCCGGTCCTTCGGCCGGCCGCGGATCAATCTGCTGCCCGGGACGGTGACGCCCGAGGGGCACTTCCGGTCACCGGACGGGGCGTACGAGCTGCCGCTGGCGGTGCCCGCACCGCCGGGGAGCACCGTCCAACTGGGCGTACGGCCCCGGGACATCGGCCTGCGGGGCCCGGCGGAGAGCGGCGGGAGACCGGCCCTGGAGCTGACCGGTGCCGTCCATGTCACCGAGCTGCTCGGCCGGGCCACCGAGGTGACCGTACGGATCGGCGGGCAGCGGCTGTCCCTCGTCGTCCCGCGCGCCGAGGCGGCCGGCCTGAGCCCCGACCGGCCGGTCCGGCTCTCCGTACCGCCTGAGAGTCTGCTGCTGTTCGAGGCCGACCGGCCGGCACGTCCAGGACGAAGGATCAGCACGTGAGCAACGTTCCGCAGCGGGGGCCCGCCCCGCGCCAGGCATCCATAGCCGAGTACGTCCTCGCCCAGGGCGAGGTGAGCGCCGCAGAACTGGCGGAGCGCTTCGACGTCAGCCTGATGACCATCCACCGCGATCTGGACGAGCTGGAACGGCAGGGCATCGTCCGCAAGTTCCGCGGCGGCGTCACCGCCCAGCCGTCCGGCGTCTTCGAGTCGAACGTCTCCTACCGGCTGAAGACGATGCGGGCCGAGAAGGCCGCCGTGGCCGAGCGGGCCCTGAAGCTCATAGAGCCGGGCATGGCGGTGATGCTCGACGACTCGACGTCCACGCTGGAGATAGCGCGCAGGCTGCGCTCCATCACCCCGCTGACCGTCGTCACCAACTTCCTGGAGGCGATCAACCTGCTGTCGCAGGAGCGCGGCATCCATCTGATGGGCCTGGGCGGGGACTTCGACCCGCTGCACTCCTCGTTCCTCGGCGTCTCGTGCGTGGAGGCGGTGCAGTCGCTCCAGGTCGACATCTGCTTCACCTCCACCTCCGCCGCGTCCGGTGGCTTCGCCTACCACCAGGAGCAGCACATCATCGCCGTGAAGCGGGCGATGCTCGACTCGGCGAGCCGCAATGTGCTGCTGCTCGACCACTCGAAGCTGGGCCGGGTCGCCCTGCACCGGCTGGCTCCGCTCTCCCGCTTCGATCTGCTGCTGGTCGACGACGGGGCGTCCCCGCAGGCGCTGAGCGAGCTCGACGAGCACAAGGTGCCCTACGAGGTCTGCTCCACCGGGCGGGACTCCGGAGCGGGGGACGGCGATGACGGGTGAGTGCGATGACGGGTGGGCGCCATGACGGATGACGGCGAGGTGGCGGCGACGGTGGCGCCGGTGGTGAGGGATGACTGAACTGGCCCTGCGCGCGCTGCGCAAGACCTACACCGGGCGGGGCCGGGTGGCCGTCGAGGCCGTCCGGTCCATCGACGTCGAGCTGCGCTCCGGCGAGCTGCTGGGGCTGCTCGGCCCGTCCGGCTGCGGCAAGTCCACCACCCTGCGGATGATCGCCGGCCTGGAGACTGTCACCGGCGGCGACATCCTCATCGGCGGCTCGTCGGTGGTGCCGCTCCCGGCCCGGCAGCGCAACATCGGGGTGGCGTTCGAGAACTACGCGCTGTACCCGCCGCTGACGGTCGCGGAGAATCTCGGTTTCGGGCTGGCCGCCCGGGGCGGGTGCGGCCGGGCCGAGATCCGCCGCCGGGTCGCCGCAATGGCCGAACGGCTCGGGATCACCGGCCTCCTGGACGCCCGCCCGGCCGGGCTCTCCAGTGGCCAGAAGCAGCGGGTCGCCCTGGCCCGCGCGCTGATCCGGGTGCCCGACGTGCTCCTTCTGGACGAGCCGCTCTCCCATCTCGACGCCGGTCAACGGGACGCCACCCGGCGGGAGTTGAAACGGATCCAGCGCGACAGCGGCCACACCGCCATCCTGGTGACGCACGACCAGGAGGAGGCGCTGTCGCTCGCCGACCGGATCGCGGTGATGCGGGACGGCGAGATCCAGCAGCTCGGCACCCCCGAGGAGATCTACGACGCCCCGGCGAACCTGTTCGTCGCCGACTTCGTCGGGGAGCCGGCCGTCAATCTGCTGCCGGGCACCGCCACCGGCTCGGGCGAGGTGCGCCTCTCGGACTCCGTGCGCGTTCCCGTACCGCACCGGATCGCGGCGGGACGCGCGGTGGTGCTCGGCATCCGCCCGGAGGATGTGCGCCTGGACGACACTGGTGCACGGGCCCGGGTCGCCGCCCATGAGCCCCTGCTGGAATCCGGCATCGCCACGCTCTCGCTCGACGGGGTGGCGGAGCCGCTGGTCGTCGTGACCGGTCCGGAGGTACGGCTCGACCGGGACGACACCGTACGCATCACCGCCGATCCCCGGCACGTCCATGTCTTCGACGCCCAGACAGGAGACGCTCTGCGATGACCCGCCCCGAGACAGTCCACCCGGAGGCAGCCCGTCCGGAGGCAGCCCGCCCCGCCACGAGGATTCTGCTCGCCGGTGACCACTTCGTCCGCAACTCGCTGCTCGCCGAGGCCCTGCACCACGCGCTCGGCCCGACCGGCAGGGAACCGCTGCTCGCCGAACTCACCCTGCCCTGGCCCCTGGAACCCTTCGGCAAGGTCGCCGAGGTCGACGAGGCGAGCGACGTCGAGGACGCGCTGATCGCCGCGCTGGACGGGGTCGAGGTGTGCGTGACCCAGATGGGCCCGTTCACCGAGCGGGTGCTGGCCGCCGCCCCCGACCTCCGGCTGATCGTGGTCTGCCGGGGCGGCCCGGTCAATGTGAACGCGGCCGCCGCACGCGCCCGGGGCGTACGGGTGTGCTTCGCGCCGGGGCGCAACGCGGCGGCGACCGCCGAGTTCACCGTCGGGCTGATCCTCTCCGCGCTGCGCCGCATCCCCGAGGCCCACCGCTCCCTCGCCGCGGACGGCCGCTGGGACGCCACCCATTACACGTACGAGAACTGCGGCCTGGAGCTGGAGGACACCCCGGTCGGCCTGATCGGGTACGGCGCGGTGGGCAGCCGGGTGGCCCGGGTGCTGTCGGCGTTCGGTGCCGAGGTCGAGGTGTACGACCCGTATGTGCGCGGCGACGTCCACGGTATGCGCGCCGCGTCGCTGGAGGCGCTGCTGTCCCGTTCCCGGGTCCTCACCCTGCATGCCAGGCTCACCCCGGAGTCCCGGCATCTCATCGGCGCCCACGAGCTGGCGATGCTGCCGCGCGGCGCGGTGCTGGTGAACGCGGCCCGGGGCGGGCTGCTGGACACGGACGCGCTGTGCGACGCCCTGGACTCGGGGCAGCTGCGGGCCGCGGCGCTCGACACGTACGAGCAGGAGCCGCCGCCGGCCACGTCGCGGCTCTTCCGTACCCCGCATCTGCTGATGACCCCTCATGTGGCGGGGGCCAGCCGGGCCGTCGCGCAGAAGGCGGCCCGGATCGCGGCGGCCGAGGTGGCGCGCTACGTGCGGGACGAGCCGCTCGCCCACGCGCTGTGAGAGGAGCCGTGACGATGACCGGAAGCACGACGAGATACATCGGCATCGATGTCGGCACGTCCGTGGTGAAGGCCGCCGCCTTCGACCCGGGCGGCCGCACGCTGGCCGTCGAGTCCCGCCCGGTGGGGCTCGCGATCCACGGCGGGTCCGTGGAGCAGGACATGGACGAGGTGTACGGCGCGGTCCGCGAGGTGCTGGCCGCGCTCGGCTCCGACGGAGTCGGGTTCGTCGGCCTCACCGGCCAGGGTGACGGCGTCTGGCTGGTCGACGGGGCGGGCCGGCCGGTCCGCAAGGCGATCTCCTGGATGGACGGCCGGGCCCATGAACTGGTCGACTCCTGGCTGGCGTCCGGGGTCTTCGAGACCGTCTACCGGCGCACCGGCAGCGCGATGTTCCCCGGTTGTCCGGGCCCGCTGCTGGCCTGGCTCGACCAGCACGAACCCACCTCGCTCGACGCCGCGGCGACCGCCCTGTACTGCAAGGACATGGTGTTCCAGCGGCTGACGGGGGTCCGGGCCACGGACGTCTCCGACGCGTCGATGCCGTTCCTGGACCCGGTGACCCGCGCGTACGCCCCGGACGTGGTGGCCGCCCTCGGCCTCGCCCACCGGGCGCCGCTGCTCGCCCCGGTCAGCGACCCGGTGGCCACCGCCGCGCTCGCCTCCGGGTTACGGATCTCCAACGGCCCGTACGACCTGCCGGCCTGCGCGCTGGGCGCGGGCGTCACCCGTCCCGGCGACGGACTGCTGATCGTCGGCACCTGTCTGGCCTCGCTGGTGGCCGCCGAACAGCTCGACCTGGACGGCGAACCGGCCGGCCTGCACATCTCCACCGACCGCCCCGGCCACTGGCTGCGCGCCATGCCCGCGATGGTCGGCACGGCAGCCCTGGACTGGGTGCTGACCACCACCGGCGTACGCCACACGGAGGTCGACGCGCTGCTCGCCACCACCGCGCCGGGCGCGAACGGGGTCCGGGTGCTCCCCTACTTCGCCCCGTCCGGCGAACGCGCCCCGTTCGTCGAGCCGAGGCTGCGCGCCGAGTTCACCGGGGTGTCCCTGGAGACGACCCCCGCCGATCTGATCCGTGCCGTCTGCGAGGGCATCGGCTTCGCCGCCCGGCACTGCCTGGAGGCCGCGGGCCTCACCGGCACCCTCGCCCTGTGCGGCGGCGGGACCCGCTCCCCCGCGTGGATACGGCTGTTCGCCGATGTGCTGGGCCGGCCGGTCCGGATCGTGGAGGGCGAGGTCGGTGCGCGCGGCGCGGTGCTCGCGGCGGCGGAGCGCTTCGGCGTGGAGCTGGACACGGCCGCGTGGACGGCCCCGACATCGATCGTCGAACCGGACCCGGCGCACGCGGCGTACTACGCGAAGGAGTACGAGGACCACCTGAACCGGCTCGCGGAGGCCCGCACGCACGCCCGCGCGTGAACCGCGCCGGCTCCCACGGCGTCAGCGGCTCCGCCGGTCCCCCGCGCCCGCGCGTGAGCCGCCCTATTGCTTCCGCTCGGGACCGCCCCGGCCGGACGCCTCGCGGCGGACCCGGTAGCCGCGGTCCGTGTCCGGGTCCGCCTCGAAATACACCTCCGGCTCGTCCCCGCCCCTGGCGGCCCGGAGCAGGGCGAATCCGGTGTCATCGGTGAACGAGCCGCCCTTCGAGAAGCTGAGTCCGATACCGCTGCCCGGGTGCCGCTGCCCCTCCATGCCCCACTTCCCCTTCCCGGAAAGGCTGCCCTTCCCGGGAGGGAGAGAGGGAAAGGCCGGTTCGACGGCGCCCCTCGGGATGCCCGACATGGCGAACGTCCCGTCCGCCGAATGGCGCCACCACCATGTCCCGGTCAAGCACATCCACCATTCTCACCGAGGACACGACCTAGGCCGAAGGGCTGATCACTTTCGGCCCGCTCCTGCTGTTAGCCTGCTCTTGCATAGAGGTTGCAATAACAACAGGACAGCAGCTGGAGGGTTCGACCACATGGCCACGTACACGCTTCCGGAACTCCCGTACGACTACGCGGCGCTCGAACCGGTCATCAATCCGCAGATCATCGAGCTCCACCACGACAAGCACCACGCCGCCTACGTGAAGGGTGCGAACGACACCCTGGATCAGCTGGCGGAGGCGCGCGACAAGGAGGCATGGGGGGCGATCAACGGGCTCCAGAAGAGCCTCGCGTTCCACCTCTCCGGCCACATCCTGCACTCGATCTACTGGCACAACATGACCGGCGACGGCGGCGGCGAGCCGCTCGCGGCGGACGGTGTCGGTGACCTGGCGGACGCGATCACCGAGTCGTTCGGCTCGTTCGCCGGCTTCAAGGCCCAGCTGACGAAGGCCGCGGCCACCACGCAGGGCTCCGGCTGGGGCGTCCTGGCGTACGAGCCGGTCAGCGACAAGCTGATCGTCGAGCAGGTCTACGACCACCAGGGCAACGTGGGCCAGGGCTCCGTCCCGGTCCTGGTCTTCGACGCCTGGGAGCACGCCTTCTACCTCCAGTACAAGAACCAGAAGGTCGACTTCATCGAGGCGATGTGGGCCGTCGTCAACTGGCAGGACGTGGCGAAGCGTTACGCGGCCGCCAAGGAGCGCGCCGACGTACTGCTGCTCGCTCCCTGACCGGGAAGCGCATGAACGTCCTGCCTCGTGATCGTCTTCTCAACCTTCACCGGGCAGGCGGATGAAGGGAGGGCCCTCGCCTGGACGTGACAGGCGGGGGCCCTTCTGTCACGTCCGACGCGGAGTCACATGGCTTCGGGGCGCCCCAGCAGCGTGCTCAGCACCTGCTCGGCATGGGTCCAGAGCACCGCCCCGCCGGCCTCCGGCACCAGATGCCGTACCGCGCCCGGGATGCGCGAGGCCAGTCCGGCCCCCTGGTCGGGCGAGTGCCCGGTGTCCTTCTCCCCGTACCAGAGGTCGACGGGTACGGCGATGTCCGCCAGCCCGATCCCCCAGCGCCCCATGGCCAGGACGGTGTCCCGGGCATAGCCGGCCGCTCCCTGCGCGAAGGCCTCGTCGAGCGCACGCCGGTAGGCGGCCGCGAACGCGGGCTGCTGATAGACGGCGAGATCGCACTCGGGGCTGCCGGACATGACCATGTCCCACATCGCCTGCGAGCCGAACCCGGCGAAGACCTGCTCGGCGGCGGCCGGATCGGACACGGCCAGGTCGACGAGGCCCCGCAGTTCCCCCGGCAGCGCGTCGGCGAAGCGCGGCTCGGCTACCTCGTCCGCGCCGGAGACCACCGCGAGCGCCCGCACCGCTCCGGCAGCGGCGCACGCCAGCGCGAAGGGCGCCCCCTGTGAGTTGCCGACCATCAGGGGCCGCCCCAGGCCGCGCAGACCGACGAACGCGCGGAAGTCGTCGACGAAGTCACCGAACGTACGCCCCGGCGCGGGGGACGAGACCCCCAGCCCCGGGCGGTCGACGGAGATCAGTCGCACGCCGAGCGCGTCCAGCGCCTCACCGCCGAACCCGAGATGCCTGCTGGTGGCCGCCCCCGGCGAGAACAGCACCGGCACCCCGTCCACCGGCCCCCACTCGGCCCAGCCCAGCGACCGCCCTCCGGGGAGCTGCTCCGTACCCATACGAACCGGGTTGATCACGCACAATTCCATTCACCCGATCATGCCCGGAGCCACTGCCCGCGTCGAAGGAATTTCCCGCCGACAGCCGACAGCCGACAGCCGAGCGCCGTCCAGGCCGTCCAGGCCGTCCAGGCCGTCCAGACAGATCCGGAGCGTCGTGGTCAGCCGTCACTCACTCGACGGACACGTCCATCCCCTTCACCTCTTCGGCGCTCACGATGTCCGCAGGATCGGGCGGCTTCACCCCCGTACCGGCTCGTCGTAGTCGCCGAGTTCGAGCAGTGCCGGGGCGTCACCGAGAGTGAAGTCGATGCCCCGGGGCACGGACCCGCCCTTCTCCGGCACGCGCACCGACACCTCATCGCCGCCGGAACCATGCGTGAGCTGAACGGTTCGCCCACCACCCTTGGTGCGCGGATTGCCCTTCCCCTGCGCTGCTCACCGTTCCGGGCAGCTTCGCGAACGCCCGGCCGAGATCGCACAGGTTCAGACCCGGGTACTGCAACACCTCACGGGCCGGGTACGCGACGTACTTTCCACGGGCCTTCCCGATCGCTTCCTCGACGGCGGGGAGCCGGTGCGGCGCGTAGGTCTTCGCGAAGGTGCGCGTGCTCTCCAGCTGCTTGTCGCCGTAATGCACCCAGCCGCGGTCACCGATGACGACCACCTCGTTGGTCGTGCCCAACTCCTGATACGCACCGATGCAGTTGCCGTGCCGATCGGCGTGCAGGTCGACCGCCCTCGGCACAACGCCGCCGATGTTCTTCTCCCGATCCCCACCCTGGACACTCCCCCACTCTTTGACTGCTCGCCATGATCGCTACAAGCATGTCAGTGGGCCACAGCCGAGTGACCAGTGCGATCACCGGCGCGACTCAGGGAGTGACAGCGTCCGGCCAGGGGATGTCGGTCTCGACCGGCGCGGCGTAGTCGATGCCGGGCACGGCGAATCCGTACAGGCGCCGCACTTCGGCGTGGAACCAGTCGAGGTCGGCGAGTCCGGCGATGTTCCCGGTGGTGGCGGTGTTCCACCGCTCGGTGACGGCCGCCTGGACGGCGGGGGCGAGTTCCCAGGTGTCCAGGCGCACCCGCCCTTCCTCGTCGAGGCCGAGCGGCCGGGCTCCGGTGAGCTGGTCCCACAGGTCGGTGAGCTGCCCGATCGGCGGGACCATGGCCTGACCGAGAACCCCGCGGAGCAGCCCGACGTACAGGGCGATGCCAGGGATCGCGGTCGAGGACTGGGTGACGGCGGCCGCGTTGACCGAGGTGACCGCGCGCCCGTCGACCAGCTTGCCGAGCCGCTCGTCGAGGGTGCGGGCGGTCTGTTCCAGGTGGGACTTGGCGGCGCCGATGGTGCCCTGCCGGTAGATCTCGGCCGTCAGAGCGGAACCGATGTACGAGAGGGCGGCGGTGGTGAATCCATCGGCGAGCAGTCCGCGCCCGGCGAGGTGGTCGATCCACCGTTCCCAGTCGGTACCGCCCATGACGGCGACGGTCTGCTCGATGTCGTCGCCGTCGGCCGGCTGCGTCCCGACCTCCCGCACCTCACCGGCGCCCGCGTCGTCGAAGACCAGGGTCTTGGTGCTGTACGCCTCGCCGATGGGCTTGAGGACGGACGCGTACGTGGCCCCGGTGTCGGGGTCGGTACGGCGCGGGGCGGCCACCGAGTAGACCAGGTAGTCCAGGCGGCCGCCGAATCGCTCTTCCAGCACCTGCGCGACCTGGTTCTTCATCTCGTCGGAGAACGCGTCCCCGTTGAGGAACACCATGTCGTGACCGTGCCGACGGGCGAGTTCGGCGGTCGCGGCCGTGCGGTACCAGCCGGCCGTACCCGTGCGCCGTCCGGGGGCCTTCTCGAAGCAGACCCCGATGCCACGGATCCCGGCACGGGCGAGACCGGCGATCGTCGCGGCCAGCCCGTATCCGGCGGAGGAGCCGATGATCAGCGCCACGGGTGCCCGGTCGGGCACGCGGGACGGGGCGGGGACGGCTTGCCACATGTCCTCCACCAGGCGCTCGCAGCCCGCCGGGTGGGAGTCGAGGAAGAGGAAACCCCGGTTCTTGGGGGCGATGACGCGTTCGCTCATGGTCTCGGGTCCTTACGGTTCGTCACGGACGAGGAGGCGGCGACCGCGAGGGCATGCACCGCGCCCCGTAAGTCTGCGTCCGTACGCACCCGGGTGATCACCTCGCCGACCACAGTAATGTCCGGCAGCGGTTGGAGGCTTTCCACCACACCGGCCGGCACCGGGCAGCGGGTCGCCGAGGGAGGAATCCTGTCAGCCGGGCAGCGGACCGCGAGGGCGAATCCCGTCAACCGGGCAGCGGGCCGCCGAGGTTCGGCATGGGGACGACCTTGCCGGCGTCCGGGGCCTTCGCCCGCACCGACTTCCCGTGGTCCGCCAAGGTCATCGTCGCCTTGACGCCCGCCGCCCCCATGGGCCAGTCGAGCCGAGTACGCACGATCCGCCCGTTCCGGTCGACCCAGGCATCCGCGTACACGGTGATCGCACCGAGCTGTTCCCGCGCGGCATCGATCTTGACCCGCATGTCCTTCGCCATCCGCAGCGTGACGGCGTCGTCGTCGAGCACACCGCGGTAGTGGACCGCGGGCGTGCCGTTCACGGCCTCCTCGCCGACCTTCGAGATCCGGCGCATCCGGGCCACTTGGCGCAGGACGTGCTCGGGGTCGTTCATCGGCGCCCGCAGCACATAGTGAACCTCGGCCTTGTTCCGGTGAATCGATCCCCAGGAGCCTTCCATGTCGGCGAGCCCGCCCATGTAAACGGTGTCGCCGCCGAAGATCTCCTCCATACGGGGCGAGGTCTTCCCGTCGGTCGCCGCATTCCGGAGGGAAACCGCGAGGCGCCCCCTGGCGCCCGCCCAGTCGAAGTCGCCCTTGATCGAGACGACGTACTCGGTGGTGCCGTCCCCCATCACGATCCGCTCGTCGATCCGGGCGCTGCTCTTCCGCGTCGCGGCCACCGCGGCCCGTACCACCGCCCCGTGATCCGCCACCGCCGAGCGGGACGGGGAGGCATTCCCGGGCTTCCGCGCCTCTCGCGCCGACCCCGACCCTGCCCTCGACTCCGACCCCGGCCCCGACTCCGAGCCCCCGGAACATCCAGCGCACAAGAGTGCCGCGGCGACGGCGAGCGGGACGAGGGAACGCTGCTGCACAGTCTCTCCACGAGGTGATGGCCGGGCACCGAAGCATCACCGACATCGAACACGTGATCGTATCAACGCGGTTCCGGGGCCTACCCGGTGACCAGCGCCATCATCAGCCCGTCGTACCCCTTGCTGCCGACGGTCTGCAGCGCGGTCGCGCTCAACGTCGGTTCGGCCGCGACGAGTTCGGTGAACCGGCGTACGCCCTGCACCTTCGGGTCGTCGCTGCCGCCGTCGACCACCTCTCCGTCGCGGACGACGTTGTCGGCGACGATCAGACTCCCGGGCCGGGCCAGCTTCAGGGACCAGGCAAGGTAGTCGGGGTTGCTCGGCTTGTCGGCGTCGATGAACACGACGTCGAACGGCCCGTACCCCTTCTCCGCCAGCTCCGGCAGCGTGTCGAGCGCCCGGCCGACCCGGATCTCGACGACATCCGCGAGCCCCGCCCGCTCGATGTTGGCCCGCGCCACCTCCGCGTACGCCGGATCGGCCTCCAGCGTCACGACCTTGCCGCCCTCCGGCAGCGCGCGGGCCAGCCAGATGGTGCTGTAGCCGCCCAGAGTGCCGATCTCCAGCACGGTGCGCGCGCCCTGGAGCCGGGCCAGCAGATTCAGCAGCTTGCCCTGGTTGGCCGCGACCTGGATCGCCGGGAGACCCGCCCCGTCACTGGCCTCCACGACCGCGTCCAGGACTTCGTCCGGGCCCACCAGCAGACCGTTGAAGTAGTTGTCGACCTCGGCCCACCGTGCATCCGTCATGACTTTCCCTCTCCCCTGCCAGTAAGTTCCCAAAGGAAACTTACATCATGGGAGGTGGATGCGATGATGAGCGCCATGGACACGATCCCGCCCCCCGCCGACCCCACTGTTCTGCACCCGATGCCCGGCCAGCCCCGGGTCGTGCTGCTGAAGCCCCTGGTGAAGTCCGAGCTGATCGAGGTCGGAGACTTCTCGTACTACGACGACCCGGACGACGCGACCGCGTTCGAGACCCGCAACGTGCTGTACCACTACGGCCCGGAGAAGCTCGTCATCGGGAAGTTCTGCGCGCTGGGGACCGGGACGCGGTTCATCATGAACGGCGCCAACCACCGGATGGACGGCCCGTCCACCTTCCCGTTCCCCTCCATGGGCGGCTCCTGGGCCGAGCACTTCGACCTGCTGACCGGGCTGCCGGGCCGGGGCGACACCGTCGTCGGCAACGACGTCTGGTTCGGCTACAACGCCATGGTGATGCCGGGCGTGCGCATCGGACACGGCGCGATCATCGGCGCCGGATCGGTCGTCACCTCCGACGTACCCGACTACGGCATCGTCGGCGGCAACCCGGCCCGGCTGATCCGCACCCGTTACGACGAGGAGACCGTCGCCCGGCTCCTCGCCGTCGCCTGGTGGGACTGGCCCACCGACCACCTCACCCGACACATCCGCACCATCATGTCCGGCAGCGTCGACGACCTCGAAGCCGCTGCCCCGGAGGGGACACCATGACGATCACCGTCCGCGAACTGGCCTACTACCCGGTCAAGGGCTGCGCCGCGACCACGGTCGACTCGGCACAGGTTCTCGGCACCGGACTGGCACACGACCGTACGTTCATGGTGGTGGACGCGGCCGACGGCTCCTTCCGCAGCCAGCGCACGCACCCCGCGATGGCCGCGATCAGGGTCGGAGTCCTGGACGGCGGGGCGGCCTTGGCGCTGTCCGCCGAGGGCGTCGGGCCGTTGCGCCTGGACGTCGACGGGGACGGCGCGCACCGTGACGTCAGCATGTTCGACCGCCCCCTCGGCCCGGCCGCCGACCAGGGGGACGAGGTCGCGGAGTGGTTCTCCGAGGCGCTCGGCGTGAAGTCCCGTCTGGTACGAGTGGTTCCCGGCTTCGACCGGGACGGTTGGGGCGACACCCCCGGCAAGGTCAACTTCGCGGACGCGCACGCGGTGCTGGTCGCCTCGACGGCCTCCCTGGACGGCCTCAACGCCCGCATCACTGCCCGGGGCGACGCGAAGCCCGTCCCCATGAACCGCTTCCGCCCCAACATCGTCCTGACCGGCGACGACGAGCCCCACTTCGAGGACCGGGTCCGCCGGATGCTCCTCGGCACGGTGGAACTCGCCCACTCGACCAGGGCGACGCGCTGCGCCGTCCCCATGGTCGACCAGGCCACCGGCCACCGCGCGGGCCCGGAACCGATCCGCACCCTGTCGACGTACCGCCGCGAACCGGAGTTCAACAACAAGGTCAGCTTCGGCGCGAAGAACGCGGTGGTCTGCGAGGGCGTGGTGAGCGTCGGGGACGTGGTCGAGGTCGCGGAGTGGCTCAGCGCGTGAAGGCCCCGACGTCACCGCCCCGCCGAGGGCCGAACTGCTGCCAGTAGTGCTTCGCCGGGTTCCGGTGGCGATGCCCGGCGGCGGTTGACCGGAGCCCGACGGCCCGCAGGAACCTCGGTTCCGGTGGCCGTCGGGGGGCAGACCTCTTCGAGTTCACCGCCGACGGACCGCTCGTACGGCCGAGCACGCCGCCACCCCCACGCAGGCACCGATCTGGATGCGGGTTTCCGTGCGGACCCTGCCCTACGGGTTCGACGCGCAGGACCGCGATCGCGCCTTCCGCCGGCTCGACCACGGTCAGTGGGAAGCGGTCATACGGCTCAGGGCCGGCGAGTCGTACGCCTACACCGCTCGCGCGGGCGTGCGCGTCGTCGACTGGTCCACACGACCCGTGCGGGTCCTGCCCGAGGCCGCGGTCACCCCGGTCGCGCTTCGATGGACTCTGCGGTGCCGGACATGACGCCTCGTCTCATGCCGGTGATTCCGGGCGGGTTCGACTCACCGCCGACCGGGACGGACGCCCGCACTCGTTCACCCATCGCGCTATGGATCCGCCAGCAAATCCGCCACGTCGATGCAGAAATGCGGATCCGACCCCACCCCTCGGACGAAGCCCATATGAACGCACCATCCCGGACTCCTCATCACACACAGGCCGTGGTTGGCCGATTGTTGATTTGCTGATTGCATCAGCGATGCGCGAGTTGATAGAGAAGTACGCACGAACGGTTGTTCAGACTCTCGGACGTTCCTGGCACTGAGGGCAACCGGCACGAGGGGGCTCGTCATGGTGGGGTGGGATATCAGGCCGCAGGGTGTGCAGGGGCAGTTGAAGGTGGTCGGTACGCACGCCGGTGATCTGGAGAAGGCTCTGACGGCGTTGATGGCGACGGTGTCGGAGGCGGCTCAGGCGGCGGGTACGGCGGTGCCGGGCCCGCAGGCGGTCACGCATCTTCAGGGGCCGGTGGCTCCGGGGCAGGCGCCGTTGTCGCGTACGGCGATGGGGCCGGTGGCCGCGGCGCTGGGTGAGTATCTGGGTGAGCGCAAGAAGGACCTCAAGGCGGCGGCCGAGCGGATCGAGGCGTCCGTGCTGGGGGCGGTCGAGGCCACCAACGCGTACTGCGAGGGTGATCTGGAGACGGCCAAGCACGCGCAGGACGCGGCGAAGGCCGTACATCTGGACGTTCTCAAGGGCATGCAGGGGCACCGGTGAGCGGTGGCGAACCGGTGGACCCGGTGGGGATACCGGTCTTCACCGGTGACCTGGCGCTGCTCGACACCAAGGTGACGGCGCTGTCGGGCCATGGTGCGACGATCGCGACGGCTGCCGGTGATGTGCACCGCAGCTTCGGCGGGCTGAGTGCCTTCTACAAGGCGCCCGAGGCGGAGCAGTTGTTCGCGACGACCGCCCCGGTGGCGGCGACCGGGCAGGTCCTGAGTTCGGATCTGCGTGTCATCGCCGGGGCGCTGGGCACGTACTCGGACGATGCGTTTCCGCTGGTGGAGAAGCTGAAGGAGCTGAAGCGGGACGCGGTCGCCTTCCGGGTGAAGGCCGACGGCGACGACAAGTGGCGCGAGGACGGCGACCTGGTCGAGGAGAACAACCGCCGCCGCAGTGAGATAGCCGAGGTCTGGGCCGCCTTCCAGGAGGTGGAGCGGGCCTGTCACGCCAAGATCGTCGCCCTGGTCGGCGGCAAGGCGCTGAAGATCGATGACGGCTCCGGCAAGAAGAAGGGCGTGTACGGGTACGACGCGGAGGCCCTCAAGCAGGCGAAGAGCCTGCCCTGGGGTGAGGCGGTCGAGGAGTCGACGCCCTGGTGGCAGGTGTGGGAGCACGCCTACGACTTCGGCAAGGGCTTCCTCGTCGACGGGGTCTGGGGCACCCTCAAGGGCCTGGGCACCCTGGCCGGATTCGAGGGCGGGGACGCCGCGAAGGAGGCATGGACCGGTCTGGCCAAACTCGCCACCGGGCTCTCCCCCGCCGCGATGCTCGTCCTGCACGCCCTGCCCGGCGACCACTCCGCCTGGATACGCGACTCCCAGACCGCGGTGAAGGAGACCGGCAAGGCACTGGTGGCCTGGGACCAGTGGGGCAGCAACCCCTCCCGCGCCGCCGGAGCGGTCACCTTCAACGTCCTGACCACCGTCTTCACCGGCGGCTCCGGCGGCGCCGCAGCAGGCGCGGGCAAAGCCGGCCTGGCCGCCAAGGCCCTCTCACTCACCAGCAAGACCGCCCGCGCCGTGGACCCCATGACCTACGTCTTCAAGGGCGCCGGCGCCGGACTGTCGAAGATCAGCGACGTGATGGCCGGGCTGAAGGGCATGGGCCGCGTCGAATTCCCGCCCCTCCCCGACCACGTCATCACGCTCCCCGAAGGACCCCTCAGACTCCCCGACGGCACCCTCCACCTCCCCGAAAGCGCCACCATTCCTGAAGGCGCGACCACCCTCCCCAATGGCACCGTCAAACTCCCCGACGGAGCCGTAGCACTCCCCGAAGGCACCGTCAGATCCCCCTTCGACGAAGGCGCCCCCTACCTCGACCGCCAGGGCAACCTCTACAACGAGGACGGCACCCTCGCCCAGCTCGCCGACCAAGCCCCCCACACACAAACCCCGGAACCGATACGCGAACCGGCCCTGACCGGCGCAGGCGACCACGTCGCCCGACTCGGCAACGACCTGGAGAACGTCGGCCGGCCCGGAAGCAACTCCCCGGGCGAAAGCGCGGGCAACCACTTGCCGGACAGCGGCCCCCACCACGCCCCTGGCGGCGGCGTCGGTGACAACACACCCAGCAACCATCTGGACAACAACGCCCCCAGCGGTAGATCAGGCGGCAACGGGCCTGCCGACCACGCCGGGCCGCCGGGCGCTGGCCCCGCCACTGGCCACGACCTGTCCACCGGCGGTTCCGGCCACCCCGGCCCTCCGGGCACCGGCGGCCGCGGCACTCACATCGGCGACAGCGCGATCCCGGCGCAGCGCCGGCCCGTGCCACGCCCCGGCTTCATGCGCGACGGCGCCGACCCCTACGGCCCGCGTGGATCGCTCACCCGGGAGCAGATCGAGGAAATCCAGGTCCACCGCGCCAACGAAGAGCCGGGTTACTTCGATCGCTACTACAGGAGAGACGGAACACGCATCAGAGTGGAGCGGCACGACGCGAGCGGGTTCGCTCCGCCTCAGCTCACCCGCCTTTCGGAAAACAGCCCATGGATTCGCGCCAAGGACGTCCCTTCTCCTCCTACCCCTCACTACCTGGACGAAGGCTATATTTCCGTGACAGCAGACACGGTCAAAAGCAGTTCCAGATCAAAAATCCTGGAAGATGCCGCACAGAAGCGCCACTTCGCCATCCAGTGGGACAACCTGGTAACGGATTGGAAGGCAGAAGCGGCCAGGGCCCACGAAGCTCAGGGCACGTTCGAATCAGCAGGGCTCTGGGGGGAAGCAAAAGGAACATACAAAGAATCCCACACCCAGATGGGAAACGCCGCCGAGGAATTCGGGGAGAAGGTAGCCGAGCACCATTACATGGCCGAGCAGCACCCGGGGTTCCAGAAGGAAGAACTTCTCGGCCCGAGGAGCGGGAACGATCAGTTCGACCAAGTATGGACACACGAAGACGGGCACGTCGTTGTCATCGAGGCGAAGAGCAGTACGACGACGGAGCTCGGAAGAAGGACCCTGCCCAACGGTAAGCAGGTCTCCCAGGGAAGCCGCGAGTACTTCCTTGACATTATCGAGAAAATGAAAGAGCGGGGAGAATACGAGACCGTAGAAGCCCTGGAAAAGGCAATCGAACATCGCAAACTAGAGTATGTTGTCGTCAAAGGTACGAAAAATACCGGAACATACAATGGCTATCACTACAGACGGTTCGACATCAGCAAGGAGACCCTTCCGTGACCGTGTCCTTTGCCCGACACAACATGCCTGACGGCCCCGATGCCGAGCGGTTCGCGGAGCGGACGGACAGGTACCTGTTCAAGAGCGTCGATCGTCTCGAAAATTCGACGGAAGCGATCGACTCCGTACTCGGCACAGCTGTCCTGTCCCTGCGTGCCCATTGCGTCGTCGACCCGCGAGCGGCGGCGGTGGAGACGTGGGAGGCCACGGTCAATGCCATGCAGCTGAGTTCGGCGCTGTTCGCCGTGACAGGGGTGGACGAAGGAACCGTCGAATGCCGCATCAACCGGAAGGTGCGGACCCTCCAGGCAGCCGCAGGTCCGCGGTCGTCCGCGGACGCGGGCAACTGGCTGACGGCGTTCTGGCTTGCCGTCATCTGTCGTGAGCAGCAGCGGATGACGCAGTTGTGCGAGATTCCGCTGGAACGGCTGCGCGCTCCGGAAGGGGCGTACGACGAGTACATCTACCACTGGGTCGACGCGCTTCAGACCTACTGGCTGCGGCGGCCAGGACTGGTGGAGAAGCTCACTGCCGCGCTCCAGATGTCGGACCCTTCAGTCACACGGGTCACTCCGCTCGACCTGCTCCAGGGGCAGCTGTATCCGCCGATCAACCTCTTCTACCACTTCGTCACGAGGGACACTCAGGGATTCAGCCCCGCGCTTGTCGAAGCCCTGAAACTGCACCAGGCGTACTGGACCCTGAACGAGGAACGGACCATCGACATCAAGGGCAGCGTCGCACTCGGGCCCCTGGCCATCGCCTGCCTCGCGTACGACGGGGAACTCCCCATCGACGTCGAGTCCGAGTATCTGCCCAAGCATCTCCTCCAGCACAGCTGGCTCGGCGAATTCCCCACCTGAGCCGTCCCCGCGCGATACGGCCGGCCCTTCCCCGGCGATGGGGACCGCCTGCGCGCGGTTGTGGGTTGCGGTCGGCGGGAGGCCGCTGTGCGGCTCGGGGCACGACCTAGCATGGCGGTCATGTCAGAGACGCAGGTGGGGGCGGCGGGGCGGGTGTTGCGCGGCATTCTCGACGCCGCTCGGGGTGCGGACGGGGCGGGCCCGGAGGAAGAGGGCGCCGATCTGCGGGCGGTGGAGCGGGGGCGGCCCGCGCGTACGGTGGCGGCGAAGGTCGCCGCTTCCGGTGGGGTCGACGGCCAAGCGGCGGGAGCGCTGCGGAAGTTGGCCGGGCTTCACCTCGGCTCCGACGTGGGCCGGTGGCGCGGCCTGTACGACGCGCTCCCCAAGTACCGGGGCGACCTGCCCGCGCTGCTCGCCGAGCGGCCGACGCCCCAGGGGGCCGGCAACACGCTCCGTGCGCCCGCGCCCCGTAGCGTCCACGCCACGCTGGGCCTGCTCCTGGAGCACGCCGAGCCGTGTGACGCCGCCGCCGCGCTGGCCTCCCTGCCCGAGCGGGTGACGGCGGACCTGCTCGCCGGTGGGGCACCGCCCGCGCCCGCCCTCGTCGCCGCCGTACTCGGCCACGGCGACAGCCGTTCCCGTGCCGCGCTGGCCCGCCATCCCCGGCTCGACACCCGGGTGCTCGCCCGGCTGGCCGCGATCGGCGACGCCCGGGTCTCGGCCGCCGTCTACCGCAACCCGCGCACCACCGCGTCCCTGCGCCGCGCCATCGCGCGGCGGACCGGCACCGTTCCCCTCGACGGCGCGCTGCTCGCCGAGCTGACGGCACCGCAGGGCGATGTGCCGCACTCCTGGCTGGCGCCGCTGCTCGGCTCCGGCGACCCGCAGCTCGTGGGTCTCGCGCTGCGGGTCGGATTCCGCCAGGCCGCGCAGCAGTACGCGCTGTTGCGGATCTGGGAGCGCAGCGGCCCGGCCGCCGTACGCGCACTGCTCGACGACCCCGCCGCCGCCCCCTGGCTGAGCCGGGCCGTCGTGACCACGGTGACCGAGGCCCTGTCCGATACGGGCGGCGACGCCCGGCGCCGGCTGCGCGCGCAGTGCGAGCCGTACGAGGACCCCGCCCGGCTGCCCGCGCTGCTGGCCACCGCGCGCGGCACCAGTACCCTGCGCGATCTGCTGGCCGAGCCGTACGCGCACGATCTCGACGCCCTGGCCGCGGCCCATGCCGCGACCCCGTTCATGCCCAAGGCCTGCGAGGAGCTGGCCCGTCACGAGGCGGCGGACGACGCTCAGCGCCTGGCGTTCCGGCTGAGCGTCCTCAACGAGCCGTGGCGGGCCGGCGGACGCCGCGCGGGCAACAGCACCCCGCCCGCGCGACGCCTGGCCGGGGAGGTTCTCGACGACAGCGCGACCCGCTGGGCGGAGGGCATGGTGGGTGCCGGCCTCCTCGACCCCATCGAGCTGGTCCGCACCGCGCGGCCCGCCGTCCACGCCGTGGCCGCGCTCGGCCGGCTCGCCGAACGGAACCTGCTCGGCGACACGACCGCCACCGAACTCCGGGCACTGGCCGCCGCCCACCTGGGCGAACGGCCGCACACCTGGGCGGCGCTCGACACCCTGCTGCCCGAACATCACGGCACCGTCGCGGAGTTGATCGCCGAGGCGGGCGAGGCCGCGACGACGACAGTGGCCGACGAACCCGGGCCACCGGCCGCGATGCCGCCGCCCCCGCCGCGCTTGAACCGGCGCGACCGGGTCCACGCCCTGGCCGCCCTCGACCTGCTGTACTCCCTCGGCCCCGCCGATGCGCCGCGGCCCGCCTCTCCCGACCTCCTGCGCGCGCTGACCGTGTACGACTGGAGCGACGCACCCGGCCTCGCCACTCCGGACTGGTTCGCCGACGCCTGTGCCGCCGAGGGCATCCCCGCGTCCGAGGACGGCTTCGCGTACGCCGCACCCGGCCTCCCCGAGATACGCGCCGAGCTCCCGGCGACGCACGGATCGGGCGCCCAGCTCACCGAACACGCCTACCGCCAGGGCGTGTTGCCCGCGGACGAACTGCTCACCCTGCTGCCGGCGCACCGGCTGCTCGCGCTGCCCCACGACTGGCGGCGGCTGGCCTTCGCGGAGGCCTGGCGGTACGCGCTCTCCCGGCGGCTGCGCGCCGAGCTCGGCACCGACCCCGACGCGTGGCTGCGCCTGGCCGCGACGGTGGCGGCGTCCGAGGCCGCCTCGGAGGGGCTGACCTGGGCGGAGCTGCTGCGGCGTGCGCAGTCGCGGTCGGACGGAGCCGTCCCGGCGAGGGGCGGCGGACCACTCGTGCCGAAGCCCGGACCGGGCACACCCGACGAGGCGATCAAGCTCCTGGAGCGCGGCAACCACCTGTGGACGTGGCCGGAGGGCACCCTGCTCTGCCTGGCGGACGCCGAGGTCGTCGACGCCGTGCTGCCCCGGCTCGGCCCCGACGGGCCCTGGCTCCTGGCCGCGTACCTGCTGCGGTACGACCGCACGCCGCACCGGGTCCTCGACCGGCTGCTCGCCGGACGCGACCGCGACGCGTTGCGCGTCCTCGCCGAGCAGGCCCGCTGGATGAAGAAGAGCGGATCGGTGGAGCGCCTCGTCGACCTCGACGATCCCGACGTGGACCTCGCTCTGCTGCGACAGGGAAGCCCCCGGCGCACCGTCCACCGGATCGTGACCCGTTCACGGCCCGGCGCGGGGACGATGTCACTGGGCGGCCGGGTGCTGGCCGAATGGCACGCCCGTGGTTCCGCCCACCCGGCCGGGGGCCCGATGTGGCTCTGCTCCTCCGAACCCGACCTCGTCGAGGAACTGCTCGCCAAAGAAGGGACGCGGCTCGACCTCGGCCATCAGCTCCTGGGCTGTCTGCGGCTGTTCGAGCGCGGTGGCGCCGACCGGCTGGCCCGCGTCGCGGGCGCGGACCTGCTGGGGCGGACCGCGACCACCGTGTGCGCGAAGGCGCTGGCCGCCACCGACCCCGCCGCCGTGCTCCGTGCCCGGCTCGACCGTGAGCTGGCACCGGGGAAGCTCGTCGCGAAGCTGCGGCGCGCCCGGCACGCCGCGCACGCCCGTCAGATCTTCGAGTCCCTCCCGCCGGGCGAGGCCGTGGACTGGGCGGCTCTCGAAGCCGTCCACGCCGAGGACCCGTTCCCGTACTGGTCCGACGTGGTCCGCCTCGACGACGTGCCGGAGGAGGTCCGGCTGCGGCACGCGGCGCTGCTGCCCGAGCCGGGCCCCGACGGCCTGTCCGGGAGCGTACGGCTGACCCGGGTGCGGGCCCGGTACGGGCTCGGCGGCCTGTTCCACTGCGCGCCGGCCACCCAGTTGGACGGCCTGCTCGCGGCGGGCCTGCTTAGCGGCACGGACCTGCTGCGGTCGGCGGCCCCGGCCGCCGGGATCCTCGCCTACCTGAGCGGAACCGCCCGCCGCACCGACGCCCCGCCCGAGGCCGCCGCCGCCCGGGCCGGCCTCGCGGAGCTCGTACGCTCCCGGCTCGGCACGGACGGGGCGGCCTGGGCCCGCGTCGCCGAGCGCCTGACCGGGCACGCTCCCGAGTGGGAGCCGATGTCACCGGTGACCGCGCTGCTGGACACGGCCGGGCCCGGACGGCCCGTGGCGCCGCGACGGCAGTTGAGCAGCGGCGGATGAGCACCACCACGCACGCGACAATTGCTCAGCGGCCGGACTGGCACCTCCATTCGGATGCCGGAATCCGGGTTGTGGTGACGTCGTCGAAACCCTCTTCCTATTCGCGGCCGAGAAGTACGGGCGTGCTTCGGTAGTAGTCGCCTACCTGCTCACCACGAATCAGCAGACCGAATTCCTCGTAGTGAATCGATACGCAGGCAAGCGTTCTTTGAGACCCGTAGTACGCGGCCACTCCGAGATCGTAGGACCGGGAAAACCTGTCGTCGATTTCGCCCCCTTCACCCTGAAGCGTTTCAGGTATTTCCTCGCGCGTCGCGTATTTCCTCGTGCGCCATGCCGAACTTGAGCAGCCCCACACCGACGTAGGGCGTTGGCTTCCAGTCCGGAAGAACGAGTGCGGCCTATCGCTCCATTTACGGAGTTTCGTACAGCAGCACGCATCATTCTTTCCGAGTTGATTCGGGCGATCGGCAAGCGAATATCATCGGTGCCGGGCAACCATCCGTTGAACGCACGAGCGCAGGAGGAGCGGCCCATGCTTGCCATCACGGTCGGAGTGATCATTGCGGGCTACGGGGTCTGCCTCTCGGCGAACCTGTGGAACCTCGCAGATCGACTCTTTTCCCACAATTCCCGCTACCTCGTCATGGGAAGCGCTACACCTGGGACGTTTCGTCTGGTAGGGGGAGGCACCGCTCTGGTCGGGCTTTTCTGGATCGCGACCGCCCTGTCCGAGATGCTTTAGGCCGTCGCCTGCGTGGCGATACGCCGCGGGCAGCCGAGAACGGTGGCAGGGCCGGCCAGGCCACGGAAAGGTTCGGCCCTGCAAGCCCCTCACCCACCCCGCCGCGCCCCCACCAGCACGTCCCCCGCCTCCGTGCGGAAGTACAGGACGGAGCGGCCGGCTCGGCGGCGGTCCGCCAGGCCCGCATCCAGGAGGATCTTGAGGTGGCGGCCGACCGAGCCGAGGGCCTGGCCGGTCAGGGCGGTCAGTTGGGTGGTGCTCTTCGGGCCGGCGAGGAGGACCAGGACCGACGCCCGCCCCGGGCCGAGGAGGCGGGACAGGCTGTCCGGGACCCGGGCCCGGCCCGCGTCGGCCAGGGTGCCGGAGCAGGGGTAGACGAGCGCGTAACGCTCGGCCGCGTCGTCCCAGGAGGCCCAGCCCGAGCGCTGGGTGACCGGGACGAACAGCAGGCGTACGCCGGAGAGTTGCTTCGGGGGATAGTCGTGCGCGTTGATCCGGAGCCGGCTCCCGCCCAGCCACCGCATCCCCGGGCACAGACCGCCCAGGGCGGCCGCCCAGCCGCCCTGGCTCAACTGGCCGGTCCGCGCGACGATGTCCGCCTCGATGATCCGGCGGCGGCGCGGCCAGTCCGGCAGGACGGTGTGCAGCCAGACCCAGTGCAGGACGTCGGCGGCCCGCCGGGCCAGGTCGTCGCGGTCCAGGAGCGACGGGAGGGGGCCGCCGCCGAGCGCCACCGTCAGGTCCGCCCGCGCGCGCTCGGGGGTGGTCGCCCAAACGGGGGCCAGCTCCTCCTCGAAGGTCGGGGCGCCCTCGCCCGTCGGCGTGGGGGTGAGGAAGTCCGCGCTCCAGCCGCCGCCGAGCCCCGCCGGCACGAGACGGGCCGCCACCGGGTCGGCGGCCTGCCGGGCGCGGTAGGCGGGCAGGTGGGCGTCGAGCCAGGCCCGTTCGCCGGGGTGGTCGGGCCGGCCCCGCTCCAGGGAGTTCAGGGCGGAGACGGTCTCGGCGAGGGGTGAGACGACGAACCGGCTCCCCGCGAGCGTGTCCGTGTCGATCTGCCACATACCCATGACGTTTCGCCTCCGCGCGAAACTGTAACGCCCGTCCCGGACCACCGCCGAGACTCCCCGGATGCGCACCTACCGGGAACTCTTCCGTACGCCGCAGTTCGGACCGCTCTTCGCGACCAGTGCCGTCCAGACCGCCGCGTCGACGACGAGCGGGCTGGCTCTCGGCACCCTCGTCTACGCCGCGACCGACTCGCCGCTGCTCGCCGCCCTGTCCATGTTCGGTTCCTCGCTCGCCCAGATGATCGGGGCGACCCTGCTGATGTCGGCGGCGGACCGGCTGCCGCCCCGGGCGGCGACGACCGGTCTGGCGCTCGCCTTCGGGGTGGCCACCGCCGTTCTCGCCGTGCCCGGGCTGCCGCTGCCGGTGGTCTTCGCGATCATCCTGGCCCAGGGGGTGGTCGCGGCCGTGGGCGGCGGGGTGCGGTACGGGCTGCTCACCGAGGTGCTGCCCAAGGACGGTTATCTGCTGGGGCGTTCCGTGCTGAACATGTGCTCCGGACTGATGCAGATCGGCGGGTTCGCGCTCGGCGGGCTGCTGGTGACGACGCTCTCCGCGCGCGGCACGCTGCTGGTCGCCGCCGCCCTGTATCTGACGGGTGCGGCCGTCGCCCGGTTCGGGCTGGCGCGCAGGGCGCCACGCGCCGCCGGGCGGCCGTCGGCCGCCGAGACCTGGCGGGTCAACGCCCTGCTGTGGTCCTCGGGCCCGCGCCGCAGGGTCTATCTCGCGCTCTGGGTGCCCAACGGGCTGATCGTCGGCTGTGAGTCGCTCTTCGTCCCGTACGCCCCCGAGCACGCCGGGCTCCTCTTCGCCTTCGCCGCGCTGGGGATGCTCATCGGGGACACCATGGCGGGCCGGTTCTTCGCTCGGCGGTGGCGGGGACGGCTGGCCACTCCCCTGCAACTGCTCCTGGCCGCCCCGTATCTGCTCTTCGCCACCCGCCCGGCGCTCCCGGCGGCGCTCGCCCTGGTGGCACTCGCCTCGGTCGGGTTCGCGGCGAGTCTGCTGTTCCAGGAGCGGCTGATGGCCCTGGTCCCGGACGAGTTCACCGGCCAGGCGCTCGGCCTACATTCCTCCGGGATGCTCACCATGCAGGGCGTCGCGGCGGCGCTGGCGGGCACCGTCGCCCAGTGGACCTCCCCCGCGACGGCGATGGCCGTGATGGCGGCGGCCTCGATCGCGGTCTCCCTGGCCCTGGCCGCGGCCGGGCGCCGGGCCGCGGGAGCAATGGACGAGCACGGTGCGGGGCCGGACGGCCGCCCGGCCCCGCAGCGCCCCGTACAGGTCAGTCGAAGATCGGCCCCTGGGTCCGGGTCCGCTTGATCTCGTAGAAGCCGGGGATCGACGCCACCAGCAGCGTGCCGTCCCACAGCTTCGCCGCGTCCTCGCCCTTCGGGGCGGGGGTGACGACCGGGCCGAAGAAGGCGATCTGCTCGCCGTCCGCGCCCGGGACGGCGATGACCGGGGTGCCGACGTCCTGGCCGACCTTGTCGATGCCCTCCTTGTGGGAGGCGCGCAGCTCGGCGTCGTACACGTCCGAGTCCGCGAAGTCCGCCAGCTCGGCCGGCAGGCCGACGTCCTGGAGCGCGGCCACGACCGCCTCGCGGGTGGCGCCCTCGCCCTGGTTGTGGAAGCGGGTGCCGAGCGCGGTGTAGAGCGGGCCGACGACCTCGTCGCCGTGCTTCTGCTGGGCGGCGACGACGACGCGCACCGGGCCCCAGCCCTTCTCCAGCAGCTCCCGGTACTCCTCCGGCAGCTCGTCGAGCCTGTCCTCGTTGAGGACGGACAGGCTCATCACGTGCCAGCGCACCTCGACGTCACGGACCTTCTCCACCTCCAGCATCCAGCGGGAGGTCATCCAGGCCCAGGGGCAGAGCGGGTCGAACCAGAAATCGACAGGGGTCTTCCCGGTCGTCGCCGTGCTGTTGTCGGGCATCGTCTCTCCTCGTAAGGGCCATCGCGTCTGTGCGCAGAACGTTCCCGGAGGCGCCCGCCATTCCCGCATGCCGGGCCGGGTGGCGGCATGGGAGGATCAAAGTATTCGAACGTGACACAAAGGAGTGTGCCCGTGCCCGGTGAGAACCTGTCCCGCGACGAGGCCCGCGAGCGGGCCGAGCTGCTCAGCGTCGACGGCTACGAGGTCGATCTCGATCTGCGTTCCGCCGTCGGCGGGCCCGACGGGGACGGGGACGCCGCCTCCGGTCCGCGGACCTTCCGCTCGGTGACCACGATCCGCTTCCGCAACGCGCGGGCGGGGGCGTCGACCTTCGCGGATCTGGTGGCGCCGGCCGTGAACGCGGTGACGCTGAACGGGCGGCCGCTCGACCCCGCCACCGTCTTCGACGGCACCCGGGTGGCGCTGGACGAGCTGCCGGAGGGCGAGAACGTCCTGGTGGTCGACGCGCAGTGCGCGTACAGCCGGACCGGCGAGGGCATGCACCGGTTCGTGGACCCCGAGGACGGCGAGGTCTACCTCTACACGCAGTACGAGCCGGCCGACTCGCGTCGCGTCTTCGCGAACTTCGAGCAGCCCGATCTGAAGGCCCCCTTCCGCTTCCAGGTGACGGCGCCCGAGAGCTGGACGGTCTGGAGCAACGGGGCCGAGGAGTCCCAGGACGGCGAGGTCCGGCGGTTCGCCGAGACGAAGCCGATCTCCACGTACATCACGGCGGTCGTCGCCGGTCCGTACCACTACGTGACGGACTCCTACAGCCGCACCTTCGAGGACGGCACGACGCTGGAGATCCCGCTCGGCGCGATGTGCCGCAAGGGCCTCGCCCGGCACTTCGACGCGGACGACGTCTTCCTGATCACCAAGCAGGGCCTGGACTTCTTCCACGACAACTTCGACTACCCGTACCCGTTCGGGAAGTACGACCAGGCGTTCGTGCCCGAGTACAACCTCGGCGCGATGGAGAACCCGGGCTGTGTCACGTTCCGCGAGGAGTACATCTTCCGCGGCAAGGTGACGCAGGCTGCGTACGAGAGCCGGGCCAACGTCATCCTGCACGAGATGGCCCACATGTGGTTCGGGGACCTCGTCACCATGCAGTGGTGGGACGACCTGTGGCTGAAGGAGTCGTTCGCCGACTTCATGGGCGCCTTCACGATGGTCGAGTCGACCCGTTTCGAGGACGGCTGGGTCACCTTCGCCAACAACCGCAAGTCCTGGGCGTACCGCGCCGACCAGCTGCCGTCCACCCACCCGATCACGGCCGACATCCGTGACCTGGAGGACGCCAAGCTGAACTTCGACGGCATCACGTACGCCAAGGGCGCCTCGGTGCTGAAGCAGCTGGTGGCGTACGTGGGGCGGGAGGCGTTCCTGGAGGGCGCGCGGCGCTACTTCAAGAAGCACGCCTACGGCAACACACAGCTGGGCGATCTGCTGTCGGTGCTGACCGAGACCTCGGGGCGGGACATGGCCGCCTGGTCGCGGTCGTGGCTGCAGACCGCGGGCGTCAACTCGCTGACCCCGGTGGTGACGTACGACGCGGCGGACCGGATCACGGAGCTGGCGGTCCTCCAGGAGGCGGCCGAGTCGCACCCGGAGCTGCGGCCGCACCGGGTCGCGGTCGGCCTGTACCGGCGGGCCGCCGACGGCGACCTGGTGCGGTACGCCCGCGCCGAGGTCGACGTGGCCGGGCCGCGCACGGTGGTCGGGGAGCTGGCGGGGGCCGAGCGGCCCGAGCTGATCCTGGTCAACGACGACGACCTCACGTACTGCAAGGTCCGCTTCGACGAGGTGTCGCTGGCCACGCTGCGGGCGCACCTCGGCGACATGACCGACCCCCTGGCACGGGCGCTGTGCTGGTCCGCGCTGTGGAACATGACCCGGGACGGGCTGATGCCGGCCCGCGACTTCGTCTCGCTGGTGCTGGCCTTCGCCGGACGGGAGTCCGACATCGGTGTGCTCCAGATGCTGCACGCCTGGACCCGGACCGCGCTCACGCAGTACGCGACGCCCGGGTGGCGCGAGGAGGGCGGCCGGGCGCTGGCCGAGGGCGCGCTGCGGGAGCTGCGGGTCGCCGCGCCGGGCAGCGAGCACCAGTTGGCGTGGGCGCGGTTCTTCGCGTCGGTCGCCGACTCGGAGGCGGACTTCCGGCTGCTGTCGGGGCTGCTGGACGGCTCGGCCCGGATCGACGGGCTCGACGTCGACCAGGAGCTGCGGTGGGCGTTCCTGTCCCCGCTGGCCGCGCACGGGGTGGCCGACGAGTCGGCCATCGACGCCGAACTGGCCCGCGACGACACGGCGTCCGGCAAGCGGCACCAGGTGCGGTGCCTGGCCTCGCGGCCCTCCGCCGCGGTCAAGGCGCAGGCGTGGGCGGGCGTCGTGGAGTCGGACGCGCTGTCCAACGCGCTGGTCGAGGCGACGATCGCGGGCTTCACGCAGTCGTCGCAGCGGGAGCTGCTGGCGCCGTACACAGGCAAGTACTTCGACGCGATCGAGCGGGTCTGGGCCGAGCGGTCCATCCAGATCGGGGTGATCGTGGTCAAGGGCCTGTTCCCGGCGCTTCAGGACGACCCGGCGACGCTGGCCGCGACGGACGGATGGCTGTCCGCCCACGCAGACGCGGCGCCGGCGCTGCGCAGGCTGGTGGTTGAGGCCCGGGACGACCTGGCTCGGGCGCTGCGGGCGCAGGTGTGCGACGCGGGTGCGGCGGAGGCCGGGGCGGCGGCCGGGATCTGAGGATGCGGGGCGGGTGGGGCGGGGCAGGCGTGTCCCGGTCCTGCCCCGGCCCCTGCCCCCGCCCCTGGCCCGCGCGGCTGTCGGAAGGGGGCGGGCCGGGCCTTTTCGGTCGTCGAACGCGCGTACTTTAGGACGGCGTTGTCCTGAATTGTCGACGAGCGTGTAACAGGGGTTAGCGCCGCCACGCCGTGCGGGATACCCCGGAACATGACCAAGAACACCCCACCCTCCGCCGCCTCCCCCTGCCACCCCCGCATCACCGCCGATCTCCGGCAACGCGTGCTGTCCGCAGCGCAGTTGAAGACGCGTGGCGTGTCCGTCGCGGAGGCCGCCGCGCGCTGCGGGGGCGACGGACCGTGGCAGCAGCCGTTGCCCGGCGTGTACGTACTGCACCCGGAACCGCCCACCGGCGAGGAACGGCTGCGCGCCGCCCTGCTGTACGCCGGCCGGCCACCGGCCTCCGGCCGCCGGAGCGTACCGGCGCAACCGGGCCCGGAGGCGGACCCGGAGTCCGGGTACGGCGAGGCCATGATCACCGGGCTCGCCGCGCTCGCCCTGCACGGGTTCACCACCGCCCCGCCGCCCGCACCGGCGGACGCCGTCGACGTACTGGTGCCGCGCACCCGGCGGCTGCGCTCGGTCGGGTACGTGCGCCTGGTGCGCTCCGCCGGAACGCCCCGCGCCGAGCAGCTGCGCGGCTTGCCCGTGGCCCCGGCGGAACGGGCGCTCGCGGATGCGATCGCCGGACTCGGGGATCCCCTGGCCGTACGCGGGCTGCTCATCGAGGCGGTGCGCGGCGGGCACTGCGAACCGGCCGTCGTGGTCCGCGAGTTGAGCCGCGCCAAGCTGCTGGGACGGCCCCAGGTGGTGGCGGCCGTCGACTCCTTCCTCGCCGAGGGCCGGGCGCTGGCGGAGGGCCGGCTCTACGACCTGGTGCGGACGTACGACCTGCCGGAGCCGTTGTGGAACGTGGAGCTGCGGCTGCCCGGCGGCCCCCTGCTCGGCGGGGTGGACGCCTACTGGCCCGAGCAGGCGGTCGCCGTGGAGCTGGACACCAGGGCGCCGCGGCGCGGCGGGCCCGGGAACGGCCGGTACCGGGAGGAGCACGAGGCCCGGTGGTCCGCGTGCGCCGCCCGGCGGGAGCACCTGGAGCGGCTGGGCATCACCGTCGTCCACCTCACGCCGAGGAAGCTCCGCGACGCGGGCGAGCAGCAGGCGGTCGTGGTGCGTACGGCGCTGATGGCGGCGGCCGACCGCGAACCGGCCGCGCAGGTGATGGTCCTGCCGCGTTGAGCCGCGCCCCGTGGTGATCCTGCCCCGTCCGGACGGAACCACCGGGACGGAACCATCAAGACGGAACCGCGAAAGCGGGACCGCGGAGAACGGCGGAGCGGGTCACAGGCGCCACTTATCCACCACTTCATCCCTGATGGCGCATCAGTACCGGTGGCGGGATTCTGCCATGTCCTCATCTCGCCCCCTCCAACTCTCCACAAACCCCTGTCATTTACGAAAGGGTGAGCGGTCATCCGGTACCGAATTCCGGACTCTCTCTTTCATATCCAGGGATGCTGATGACCACCGAGTCCCCCAGTTCCATACCCGGGGCGAGACGCGCGGCCCGAGTCGCGGCTGCCGCCGGTCTGGTGGCCGCACTGGCCGCCACCGGCGTCGCCCCCGTCTTCGCCGCCGACGCCCCCGACACCGCACCCGTCAAGTCGGCCGCCGCCGAGGACGCCACGGCGAACAAGCTCGGCACCAACGACGAGCAGCTGCTGGCCAAGGCCAAGGCCAAGGGCCAGAAGAACGTCACGATGATGGTCGCCACCGCTCCCGGTGCGACCGAGCAGGTCGCCAAGCAGCTGGACGCCGTCAAGGGCTCCGTGCTGGGACGCGCCTACGACAAGCTCGGCTACGTACGGGCCACCGTGCCCACCGCGACCGCCGACGCGACCATCAAGGCGGCCGCGAAGCTGCCGTCCGTCCACGGCATCGATCTCAAGCAGGAGATCAAGCTGGACGACCCGACGCCGACCGCGGACCGGGCGACCGGCGCCAAGGTCAGCACCAGGTCGACCGGTTCCTACCCGGCGCCCGGCAAGAAGACCCCGGCGAAGAACCCGTACAACCCGTCCTTCGAGACGGGCGCGGTCGACTTCGTCCAGCAGCACCCGAAGGCCGACGGCCGCGGGGTGACCATCGGTGTTCTCGACTCGGGTGTCGACCTCGGCCACCCGGCGCTGCAGAAGACCACCACCGGTGCCCGCAAGATCGTCGACTGGGTGACCGCGACCGACCCGGTCAGCGACGACGACGGCACCTGGCTGCGGATGACGGACGCCGTGTCCGGCCCGACGTTCACGTACAAGGGCAGCACGTACAAGGCGCCCGAGGGCGACTACCGGATCAAGCTGTTCGCCGAGTCCGCCACCAAGGGCGGCGACATGGCGGGCGACCTGAACCGCGACGGCGACACCACCGACGTGTGGGCGGTGCTCTACGACCCGGTCACCGGCACCACCCGCGTCGACCTGAACAGCAACGCGGACTTCTCCGACGACGCGGTGCTCAAGCCGTACAAGGAGAAGCACCAGGTCTCCTACTTCGGCAAGGACGACCCGCGGACCGATGTCGTCGAGCGCATCCCGTTCGTCGTCGAGACCCGCAAGGACGTCGTCTACAACGCGGCCGGCGACACGTCCGACTTCGTCAGCATCGGTGTCATCGAGAGCGAGCACGGCACCCACGTCGCGGGCATCACCGCCGCGAACGGCCTGTTCGGCGGCAAGATGAACGGTGCCGCGCCGGGCGCGAAGATCGTCTCCTCGCGTGCCTGCACCTGGGACGGCGGCTGCACCAACATCGCGCTGACCGAGGGCATGATCGACCTCGTCGTGAACCGCGGTGTCGATGTCGTCAACATGTCGATCGGCGGCCTGCCGCCGCTCAACGACGGCAACAACGCCCGCGCCGAGCTCTACAAGCGGCTCGTCGACATCTACGGCGTCCAGCTGGTCATCTCGGCCGGCAACGACGGTCCGGGCGTCAACACCATCGGTGACCCCGGCCTCGCCGACCACGTGATCTCCGTCGGCGCGTCGATCTCCAAGGAGACCTGGGCCGCCAACTACGGCTCCAACGTCACCAAGAAGTACGACATGCTGCCCTTCTCCTCGCGCGGTCCGCGTGAGGACGGCGGCTTCGCGCCGATCCTGACCGCTCCGGGCGCGTCCATCAACACCACCCAGACCTGGCTGCCCGGCGGCCCGGTCAAGGAGTCGGGCTACTCGCTCCCGGCCGGCTACTCCATGCTGCAGGGCACCTCGATGGCCTCGCCGCAGGCCGCGGGCGCCACCGCGCTGCTGCTGTCCGCCGCGAAGCAGAAGCACATCGAGCTGCCCCCGGCCGACCTGCGCTCCGCGCTGACCAGCACCGCCACCCACATCAAGGGTGTGCCCGCGCACGCCCAGGGCTCCGGTCTGATCGACATCGTCGGCGCCTGGAAGCAGATCGAGAAGCAGGGCACCCCGGCGCACGAGTACTCGGTGAAGGCCCCGGTCGACACCGCGATCGACTTCGCGCTGAAGACCCCCGGCTTCGGTACCGGCCTGTACGACCGCGAGGGCGGCCTGAAGGCCGGCCAGAAGAAGTCGTACGACGTCACGATCACCCGCACCACGGGTCCGGACAAGGCCGTCAAGCACAAGCTGTCGTGGAAGAACAACGACGGCACCTTCAAGCTGACCGGTCCGAGCACCGTCTCGCTGCCGCTGGGCAAGCCGGTCACCGTCAAGGTCCAGGCGAAGCCGGGCAGCGCGGGCGTGCACAGCGCGATCCTGAAGGTGGACGACAGCAGGACCGCCGGGGTGGACCAGCAGATCCTCACCACGGTGGTCGTCTCCACGAAGCTGGTGAAGCCCGGTTACGCGTTCAAGGCGTCCGGCTCGGTGCAGCGCAACAGCACCACGTCGTACTTCGTGACCGTGCCGGAGGGCGCCAAGACCCTTGAGGTCGCGATGAGCGCGCTGCGCTCGGGCAGCCAGACCCGCTTCATCTCCCTCCACCCGTACGGGGTGCAGATGGAGGACAGCGGAACGCCGTTCTGCTACCCGAACTACGAGAACCCGGCCAACACCTGCCGTCCGGACGTGCGCTCCTACAAGGACCCGCAGCCGGGCGTCTGGGAGATCGAGGTCGAGGCACGGCGCACGTCGCCGCTGCTGGACAACCCGTACAAGCTGGATGTCTCGCTGCTCGGCGCCACCTTCGACCCGGCGGTGCAGACCATCGCCGAGGCGAAGATCGGCACCCCGGCCGCGGTGAACTGGAAGGTCACCAACAACGCGGGCCCCCTGGCGGGCGCGCTCAAGGGCGGCTCACTGGGCTCGGCCAAGGTCGACAAGCCGTCGATCAAGACGGGCGACCAGCAGGAGTTCACGGTCACCATCGGTGAGGGCGTCGAGAAGCTGGACGTCAACATCGGCGGCACGGCGGACGCCAACGCGGACCTGGACCTGTACGTCTACCGGGGCGACACCGAGGTCGGCAAGTCCACCACGGCGGGCTCCGAGGAGGCCGTCAGTCTGGCGAAGCCGGCCGCCGGCACGTACACCGTCGTGATCGACGGCTACGACGTCCCGGCCGGCACCACCACGTACGACTACCGCGACGTGTACTACACGCCGTCGCTCGGCACGATCAAGGTCGACGAGTCGAAGGCCGTGAACCTGGCCAACGGCGCCTCGGCGCAGATCGGTGCCGAGGTCTCGGTCGCCGCCGCGGCCCCCGAGGGCCGGCAGTTCTTCGGCGAGGTCCACCTGGTGAACGGCAAGGGATCCCCGGCCGGCACCGGCAGCGTCGTGATCGAGAAGGTCACGAAGTAACGGTCACCGTGTGATCCGTACAACAGGCACGACGGTGGGGCGGGCGCTCGGCAGAGCTCCCGCCCCACTGCCGTGTGCCCGGCCGCGCGGGCACTGTCCGTACCCCGGACAATGGATTGGACAAGAAAGCCGTGGACATACGCATCATGGAGCGGCAACCGTCTCAGTTCGTACGTTCGAAGGAGTCCCCGTGAAGGTCGGAATCGTCGGCGCCACCGGTCAGGTCGGCACAGTCATGCGCAGCATCCTGGCCGAGCGGAAGTTCCCGGCCGACGAACTGCGGCTGTTCGCCTCGGCGCGTTCCGCGGGCTCGACGATCGAGTGGGAAGGCCGGGAGATCACCGTCGAGGACGCCTCGACGGCCGACTACACCGGGCTGGACATCGTGCTGTTCTCGGCCGGTGGCGCCACGTCGAGGGCGCTCGCCGAGAAGGTCGCCTCACAGGGTGCCGTCGTGATCGACAACTCCTCCGCCTGGCGCAAGGACCCCGAGGTCCCCCTCGTCGTCTCCGAGGTCAACCCGCACGCGATCGCCGACCGGCCCAAGGGCATCATCGCCAACCCGAACTGCACCACGATGGCCGCCATGCCCGTGCTGCGCCCGCTGCACGACGAGGCCGGTCTGCAGACGCTGACCGTCGCCACCTACCAGGCGGTCTCCGGCTCCGGTCTGGCCGGCGTCGCCGAGCTGCACGGCCAGGCGTCCAAGGTCGTCGCCGAGGCCGACCGGCTCACCCACGACGGCGGGGCCGTCGAGTTCCCCGAGCCGAACGTCTACAAGCGCCCGATCGCCTTCAACGTGCTGCCGCTGGCCGGTTCGATCGTGGACGACGGCTCCTTCGAGACCGACGAGGAGCAGAAGCTCCGCAACGAGTCCCGCAAGATCCTGGAGATCCCGGAGCTGAAGGTGTCCGGCACCTGTGTCCGGGTCCCGGTCTTCTCCGGTCACTCGCTCCAGGTCAACGCCCGTTTCGCCCGCCCGATCAGTGTGGAGCGCGCGTACGAGCTGCTGAAGGACGCGCCGGGCGTCGAGATCTCCGAGATCCCCACCCCGCTCCAGGCGGCCGGCCAGGACGCCTCCTTCGTCGGCCGGATCCGGGTCGACGAGACCGTGGAGAACGGCCTCGCGCTCTTCGTCTCCAGCGACAACCTGCGCAAGGGCGCGGCGCTGAACGCGGTGCAGATCGCGGAGCTGGTCGCGGCGGAGCTGAACGGCTGACGCCGGACGGACACGGGAAAGGGCGGTCACCGGGCAGTCCCGGTGGCCGCCCTTTCGCATGCGTCCGATATCCGTCAGAGGACGAGGTGGCGTCGCAGGGCGGCGTCGATCTCGGCCATGCGCTGGCGGGGGACGGCGCCGACATGTCGGAGGAACCGCTCCTGAGCCATCGCACGCACCTGCTCGCACTGCACCTTGGAGTCCTTCGACAGGCCGCACTCCGCCGCGGGAAGCAGCACCTGGAAGGGATAGACACGCGATGTGTTCGACGTCAGCGGCACCACGGTGATCACACCGCGCCCCGTCCTGGAGACGACAGCGTTGGCCCCGTCGTTCGAGACAATCACCGACGGACGGGCTTTGTTCGCCTCACTGCCCCGCACCGGCTCGTACTCGACCAGGTAGATGTCACCGCGCCTCATCGGTCAGCCCATCCCCCGAGAACTTGTCCCAGAACGCGGCGTCCTCGCCGGCGTCCCATTCCGCGAACGCCGCCTCGTAGTCGGCCTCCAGATTCGAGGCACGCAACAGCTCGATCGCGGCGTGTATCACCGCGGACCGGGAGTCCGCCTCGGTCTTCGTGGCGTACTCGTCGACGAAGGCGACATCCTCCTGCGGCAGGCTCACACTAATCTTCATACCATCGATGCTACCGCAGTGGCTCACCCGTGGCCACTCCGCTTCGGCGCCCGACGTGGAAGGATGACCGGAAACGTCACATACCAAGGAGATGACCGCGTGCCTGGCACGAATCTGACCCGCGAAGAGGCACAGGAGCGGGCGCGCCTGCTGACCGTGGACGCGTACGAGATCGATCTCGACCTCTCCGGAGCGCAGGAGGGCGGCACCTACCGGTCCGTGACCACCGTGCGCTTCGACTCCGCCGAAGCCGGTGCGGAGACCTTCATCGACCTGGTCGCCCCGGCCGTGCACGAGGTCGAGCTGAACGGCAGGTCGCTGGACGTCGCGGCCGTGTTCCGCGACTCGCGCATCGCGCTGCCGCACCTGGTCGCGGGCTCCAACGAGCTGAAGGTCGTCGCCGACTGCGCGTACACCAACACGGGCGAGGGCCTGCACCGCTTCGTCGACCCGGTCGACCAGCAGGCGTACCTCTACACCCAGTTCGAGGTGCCGGACGCCCGCCGGGTCTTCGCGAGCTTCGAGCAGCCGGACCTGAAGGCGACGTTCCGGTTCACCGTGACGGCTCCGGAGGGCTGGACGGTCATCTCGAACTCTCCGACGCCCGAGCCGAAGGACAACGTCTGGTCCTTCGAGCCGACGCCGCGCATCTCGTCGTACATCACGGCCCTGATCGTCGGCCCGTACCACTCGGTGCACAGCAGCTACGAGAAGGACGGCCGGTCCGTCCCGCTCGGCATCTACTGCCGTCCGTCGCTGGCCGAGTTCCTCGACGCCGACGCGATCTTCGACGTCACCCGGCAGGGCTTCGACTGGTTCCAGGAGAAGTTCGACTACGACTACCCGTTCGCCAAGTACGACCAGCTCTTCGTCCCGGAGTTCAACGCGGGCGCGATGGAGAACGCGGGCGCGGTCACCATCCGCGACCAGTACGTGTTCCGTTCGAAGGTCACGGACGCCGCGTACGAGACGCGCGCCGAGACCATCCTCCACGAGCTGGCCCACATGTGGTTCGGCGACCTGGTCACCATGGAGTGGTGGAACGACCTCTGGCTGAACGAGTCGTTCGCCACGTACACCTCGATCGCCTGCCAGGCGTACGCCGAGGGGTCGAAGTGGCCGCATTCCTGGACCACGTTCGCCAACTCCATGAAGACATGGGCGTACCGCCAGGACCAGCTGCCCTCCACGCACCCGATCATGGCGGACATCCGTGACCTGGACGACGTGCTGGTCAACTTCGACGGGATCACCTATGCCAAGGGCGCCTCGGTCCTGAAGCAGCTGGTGGCGTACGTCGGCATGGACGAGTTCTTCAAGGGCGTCCAGGCGTACTTCAAGGCGCACGCGTTCGGCAACACCCGGCTGTCCGACCTGCTGGGCGCGCTGGAGGAGACCTCCGGCCGCGACCTGAAGACCTGGTCGAAGGCGTGGCTGGAGACGGCGGGCATCAACATCCTGCGCCCGGAGATCACCACGGACGAGAACGGCCACGTCACGTCGTTCACCGTGCTCCAGGAGGCCCCGGCCCTCCCGGCCGGCGCCAAGGGCGAGCCGACGCTGCGGCCGCACCGCATCGCCATCGGCTGCTACGGACTCGACGGCTCCGGCAAGCTGGTCCGTACGGACCGGATCGAGCTGGACGTCGACGGCGCGCGCACGACCGTGCCGTTCCCGGCCGGTACCGCCCGCCCCGCGGTGATCCTGCTCAACGACGACGACCTCTCGTACGCGAAGGTCCGGCTCGACGAGGAGTCGCTGCGGGTCGTCACCGAGCACCTAGGCGACTTCGCCGAGTCCCTCCCCCGCGCCCTGTGCTGGGCCTCCGCCTGGGACATGACCCGCGACGGCGAGCTGGCCACCCGCGACTACCTGGCCCTGGTGCTCTCCGGCATCGGCAAGGAGTCGGACATCGGCGTCGTCCAGTCGCTGCACCGCCAGGTGAAGCTGGCGGTGGACCTGTACGCGGCGCCGGAGTGGCGCGAGGCCGGGCTGACCCGGTGGACCGAGGCCACGCTCGCGCACCTGCGCGCGGCGGAGCCGGGCAGCGACCACCAGCTGGCCTGGGCCCGCGCCTTCGCGGCGACGGCCCGCACCCCGCAGCAGACGGACCTGCTCCAGTCGCTGCTCGACGGCCGGGAGACGATCGAGGGCCTGGCCGTCGACACCGAGCTGCGCTGGGCGTTCGTCGAGCGGCTCGCCGCGACCGGTCTCCTCGAAGAGGACGAGATCGCCGCCGAGTACGAGCGTGACAGGACGGCGGCGGGCGAGCGCCACGCGGCGACCGCCCGCGCGGCCCGCCCCACCGAGGAGGCGAAGGCGGAGGCGTGGGCCTCGGTCGTCGAGTCCGACAAGCTGCCGAACTCCCTCCAGGAGGCGGTCATCACCGGCTTCGTCCAGACCGACCAGCGCGAACTGCTGGCCCCGTACGCGGAGAAGTTCTTCGCCGCGGTCAAGGACGTCTGGGACTCGCGCAGCCACGAGATGGCCCAGCAGGTCGCGATCGGCCTCTACCCGGCCCTCCAGGTCTCGCAGGCCACCCTGGACGCCACGGACGCCTGGTTCGCCTCGGCGGAGCCGGGCGCGGCCCTGCGCCGCCTGGTGTCGGAGTCCCGCTCGGGCGTGGAACGCGCCCTGAAGGCCCGCACGGCCGACGCGGCGGCGGCGACGGCGTAACGACCGCCCTCCCGCCCGCCCGGGGCCGGGCGCGGGCGAGCAACCCGGATGGTACGGCGGCGATGTGGGTGAGAGACCGCCTGGACGGGCTGTGGCGTGACGAGGACTTCACCGACT
>NZ_JBEYFB010000008.1:0-224442 GCF_040634135.1 Streptomyces sp. NPDC007164 | reverse complement strand
GAGCCAGCGTGTTGTGGGCCTTGCTGCGTGACGGACGAGTCTTCACCTCCGCTCCGCCTGTCACGCAAGCGGCTTGACTTCATCATTGAGACTCCCGGAATGATGTGAAGTGATCTACGGATTCATCGGTGGGGGACGGGCACGGCGACGTCGAGGCACGTCAGCAGGGGCCCGTCACGCTCTCACTCGTAAATCAGTGTCTGGAAGAACATGACAAAGACGTTACCCGGTTCCGTCGGCCCCGCACGCCAAGCATTTCGCCGCCCCGGCGGGTTCACGCAGCGGTCCGGGCGCTGTCGGCCAGCTCGCCGAAGGCGCTCTCCCAGACCTCGCGGACATCCCGGCTGACCAGTGCGCGCAGTGTGGGCCACAGGCCGACGAGAAGGTCCTGGTCGAGGTACTGGACCAGGACGTCGTGCCGGCCCTCGGCCAGGACGATGCGGTAGTAGCTCATCCGCAGCCGGGGCCGGTCGAGGTCGAACGTGGTCAGCCCTGACCAGGCAAGGTGGAGCGGCAGGCGTACCGGGCCGTGCTTGGGACCGGCAAGCTCGGAGAGCGCTGCGGGCAGGCGCCGGGCGAACTTGGCACGACGGAGTTCGGAAAGGCCTGGCTGTGATGCCATACGTCGATTATCCAGGAAGAGCCGACGACGAGCCGCTCGGGCCGCAGACACCACTCCTGCGAGCAGGAGACCGGCCCAACCGACCGCCGCCCCACCAGCGGTGAAGCTACCAACAAACAAGCCCCCGGCTGCCGGCCTGGGGCTTCTGCATGGAGCGGGTGACGAGAATCGAACTCGCGCTCTGAGCTTGGAAATCACCCTGCGCGTGATGGACCACAGGGCTGCTGACCTGCGAGAACGTCCACTGAAGGTACTGTTCTTGCCACCTTGGCAGATGCCTTGTCGACCGCTGTTCACCGCCGCTACTGGCACGTTGTGGCATGCGGTGCTGCCAGGGGACGGAGGAGGCGAAGCTCCTGCCCAGTACCGTCGTTTCCCGGCCGGCACCCCACACACATACATCCAGAACCCGAATGATTGCGTGAGCGAGCCCCGGACCGGGCGGTCCGGGGCCGCCGTAGCCTGCGGCCGGACCCAGAGGATCCCGGTTCCGCCGGAGGGGTGGGGAAGGTCAGGCCGGGTTGATGTTCTCCGCCTGGGGGCCTTTCTGGCCCTGGGTGACGTCGAACGTCACGACTTGACCCTCCTGTAGCTCACGGAAGCCCGAGGAGTTGATCGCCGAGTAGTGGGCGAAGACGTCCGGGCCGCCACCGTCCTGAGCGATGAAGCCGAAGCCCTTTTCCGCGTTGAACCACTTCACAGTTCCCGTAGCCATGTCTCATGCCTTCCAGTCGACTGACGTCTCCCGCTCCATGCGGAAGGCGGAGGTGATCGTCCTGGTTCCTGCGGCACAGCACAGCAAAACGCCCACACCGAAGGGGTGGGCAGAGGGAACTTCCGAACCACGACAACTCACCGGGACGGTACACGTCCGCACACCCCGTCACCAGAGGAATCGCCTGCACCTGTGCGGGGTGCCCGCCGGTGTCCGGCGGGCACCGCCTCAGTCCGCGGTCGGCGGCTCTGCCGATTCGGCGGCGCGGCGGTACTCGGCGTTGATGCGCTGCGCCTCTTCCAGCTGGTCTTCCAGGACGACGATGCGACATGCGGCCTCGATGGACGTGCCCTGGTCGACCAGTTCGCGGGCGCGGGCGGCGATGCGCAATTGGTAGCGGGAGTAGCGGCGGTGGCCGCCCTCCGAGCGCAGCGGGGTGATCAGACGGGCTTCGCCGATGGCGCGGAGGAAGCCCTGGGTGGTGCCGAGCATCTCGGCGGCCCGGCCCATCGTGTAGGCGGGGTAGTCGTCGTCGTCAAGACGGCCGTACGAGTCGTCTGCTGTCACTTGCACCTCTCTTGTGGAACGCGTGGAGGGGCCCTGGTGCCGTACGGCACCAGGGCCCCGAAGGAACTACTACACCACCTGCCGGCCCTGATACTGCACCGGCATTCTGTATCCGCGGCCCCGACCTGGCTGCTGTCGGGAGTGCGGGGATCGCGGTTGCTTGACCGGAGACCACCTCACTATCGATGTCCTGCGGTACCCGGGCCAAAGACTTCAGCCCAGGCGATCCTGATGGCGCGGGCTCCTCCGTTCTTCCCTCGGTGATCAATTACCTACCATGGGGGTACTGCGTACTACTGGTACTGCTCTACTGCGTACTGCTGGTGTGCGAACTGCTCAGTGGCCTGTGACAGCGCCACTCTTCGGCAGCCAGCCCCGTTGCCCGTCCTGCGTCTGCTCTGGCTTGGAACCCCACTGCCGAACTTCCCGGTGCGCGCGTCCGCAGCCGACGCCTTCACCGAGGTACCGCTCAGTCACTTCACTGCTGGGTACTGCGGACTGCACTCACGGGCACCGCAACTGTCATGACAGCGGTCCCGCTCCGGCGGCCCCTCACTGCGGGCCACCCGGTCCGGCTGTCAGTCCCGTCGCCGTCCTTCAACAACCCTGGCTTCGAAACTCCACTGCCGCACCGCCCTGCAACTACATGTACTACCGGCAGTTCGTCTCTGCCAGGTCTTGCTGTCTCTCTGGGTTACGAGAGAAACCATAACCACGTCACCGCCCAATGTCTACTCTGGCCAAGAGAGATTTTTGTGTATCTCGTGAGGAGGTAATCGACCTCGCCGGAGACTTCGGCCGGCCCGTGGTCAACCGACTCGTCAGAGCGACCGCGGTCAGCCGGCGGGCCTCTGAGGGGAAGACGGTGACTGCCCGTCTCGCTCGGCAGTACGACCGGTCTGGGGGACGGACGGGACGGACCCGCGAATAGGATCGGCTCTCATGTCGAAGCCTGACGAGCTGCTCGTTGACGTCGCCACGCTGGTGGAGTCCGGGCACAACAATCAGATGTCCCTGACCGTGGTCACCGGTGGTGCTGTCATCACCGGCCGGCTGGCGCCCGAAGCCGTGTGGAGGCAACGGGTGTCGGAGGTCCTGACGGACTCGTCCCGGCTGGGCGAGTTCTCCGCCGCGTTCACCGCTACGACGCGGGAGGACGGGCCGCCCGCGTATCTGCACTTCCATATGGCGCGGATCCTTCAGGGCACGGTGGGGATTCCGGAGACGGGTGGGATGTACCGCGTCTCGATCGCGGATGTCAGCGCCTGGACCATGGGCGACTTCAGCTACTCCGATCACTGACGTCGCGCCGCGTAGAGAAACTCCCCGGTACGCGGGAGGGCCCGACCGGCGTGTGCCGGTCGGGCCCTCCCGACTGTTCAGGTGTCAGCTCGCGCTTCCCATCGGCCAGGTGGCCAGATGGTCAGACGGCCACCGGGGTGCCGAGCATCGCGGAGGCGTGCTGGAGTGGGCTGAGGGCGCGGGTGGGCGCGGCGGTCCGGGGGAGGCTGCGGCAAGTGAAGCCGAGCTTGGTCATGGCCCGGAGGACTTCGTCGGCGCTGAAGTCGCGGCGATCCTGGCGGGTGATGACCTCGCCGACCTGCTTGACGGGGTAGGCGCGGCGGCCGATGGTCACGGACTCGCCGACGACCTCCTCGGGCTTGATGCCCTTCATGGATTCCAGGACGCCGCTCTTGGTGAGTTCGAACGGGAAGCGGGCGATGACACAGCGCACGATGCCTCACAGGGAGAAGAAGGGGATTGTTCCGCCGTGGTGAGACGGTTCAGAGGGCCAGGGCAGGGACGCCCGGGGCGCTGTCCTGCTCGTCCACGACGGACTGGGTAGCGAGCCGACGGCGGTGCGTGACGTGCTCGGCCATCATGGTGGCGGGCGAGGTGTGCGGCCCGCGGTCGCTGAGGATGTCGCGCAGCTGGAGCCGGTCCGTGTAGGCGGGGCCGTCGCGGACGATGGTGAGCTGGGCCCGGGTGACCAGTCCGGTGCACAGGCTGTCGTTGTCGCAGACCATCAGGTGTCCGGTCCTGGCACTGGCCATGACGGACAGGGCCACCTCGACGGTCATGTCGTCGCAGACCTGTGGCCCGGCCGTGTTCATGGCCTTGAGCGCCGTCCGGGGCACGAGGCCGGCGTTCGCCGGGTGGGGCTGCATCTGGACCAGTGTCACAACGTGCCTCCTGCAGAGATGGGTCAGCTTCCGGACCACGCGGTGATCAGGCCGCCGCATCGAAGGCGGACTGTCGCCCGCTCACGCGCCGGGCAGCCGCGGCCGGGCTGCGTCGACTGCGGGAGGCCGTGCCGCGCTTGCGCCGCTCGGGTGTCGGCGCGGTGATCGTCACGGGGATGCCGGAGGGGGTCCGGGCGCCGGTGATCCGGCTGAGTGCTTCCTCGCCGGAGCGGACCTGGGTGGTCCTGGGCACGATGCCGGCGGCCGCCATGAGGCGCGTCATGTCGCGGCGTTGGTTGTTGGTGACCAGGGTGACGACACTGCCGGACTCGCCGGCCCGCGCGGTACGGCCGCCGCGGTGGAGGTAGTCCTTGTGGTCGGTCGGCGGGTCCACGTTCACGACGAGGTCGAGGTGGTCGACGTGAATGCCGCGCGCCGCGACGTTCGTCGCGACCAGGACGGTGACGTGCCCTGTCTTGAACTGGGCGAGGGTGCGGGTGCGCTGCGGCTGTGACTTACCGCCGTGGAGAGCGGCAGCCCGGACACCACTGGTGAGGAGGTCCTGGGTGAGGCGGTCCACGGCGTGCTTGGTGTCCAGGAACATGATCACCCGGCCGTCGCGCGCCGCGATCTCCGTCGTCAGCCGGTGCTTGTCGGCGCCGTGCACGTGCAGGACGTGATGTTCCATCGTGGTGACGGCACCCTGGGAGGGATCCACGGAGTGGACGACGGGGTCGGTGAGGTAGCGACGGACCAGAAGGTCGACGTTACGGTCCAGGGTCGCGGAGAACAGCATGCGCTGGCCCTCGGGGCGGACCTGGTCCAGGAGCGCGGTGACCTGCGGCATGAAGCCCATGTCGGCCATCTGGTCGGCCTCGTCGAGGACAGTGATCGCGACCTGGTCCAGCCGACAGTCACCGCGGTCGATGAGGTCCTTGAGGCGACCGGGGGTGGCCACGACGACTTCGGTGCCGCCCCGCAGCGCATTCGCCTGCCGGCCGATGGGCATCCCGCCGACGACAGTGGTCAGGCGCAGCTTCACAGCGCGGGCGTAAGGGGTGAGGGCGTCGGTGACCTGCTGAGCGAGTTCCCGGGTGGGAACCAGAACCAGGGCCAGCGGCTGACGGGGCTCGGCGCGCTGCCCGGCGGTGCGGGCCAGCAGGGCCAGGCCGAAGGCGAGAGTCTTGCCGGAGCCGGTCCGGCCGCGGCCCAGGACGTCGCGGCCCGCCAGAGAGTTCGGCAGCGTCGCACCCTGGATCGGAAACGGCGTGGCCACGCCTTGCGCGGTGAGCGCGGCCAGCAGGCTCCTCGGCATGTCGAGGTCGCTGAACACCTCGACTGCGGGCAGCGCCGGAGTGACCGTCTCGGGCAGGGCGAACTCTCCCTGCATCGCGGCGGGCCGCCGACCACCCGAACGGCTCGGACCTGCTGAACGGTTCGGACCTGCCGAACGGTTCGGGGCGGACGAACCGAAGCGACTGCCCCGAATCGAACCAGCAGTGGAGTCGTACCCGTGGCCGCCGTTGCGGCGGGCACGGGAGGAACGGCTTTTCGTGCGTGTGGGGTTCATGGAGAACCTTCCTTGATACGGCGCGTATCAAGGAATTCCGCAGCGTAAGAGCAGCGCGGGGAATCACAGGCACGGGCCGAATGGAATGCGAACGTGGCCCACGGGAAATTCGTGTCGACGTACGCAAAAATGGGAGATGGCGCGCGAAAAGGAATCCGGTGCATCGCCGGGCACGGCTCCGAGGAGCCTGTGCGCCTCAATGTTTTATTCCCGTGGATGAATCGCTGCGGAAATGCGTGCAGCTGGGGCCCGCACCCCGAGGGATGCGGGCCCCAGCCACGAAATGTGCGCCAGCGTCAGGCAGAAACGATGTTCTCGGCCGTCGGGCCCTTCTGGCCCTGCGCGATGTCGAAGCTGACCTTCTGGCCTTCCTGCAGTTCGCGGAAGCCCTGGGCGGCGATGTTCGAGAAGTGGGCAAACACGTCAGCGCCACCACCGTCCTGCTCGATGAAGCCGAAACCCTTTTCCGCGTTGAACCACTTCACGGTGCCAGTAGCCATGTCATATCTCCTTTGGGCAGTACACCGGAATCCGTACTGTACGGAAACCGCGTCGCCGCGATGATGCCCCGCCCGGAAAATGACCGGAAATACAAAGCGCTACCCTGCGGCATCGAGGCCGACCGGAGGCGCTTGAAGTTTTTGGGTACCAAAACTGCAACCGAGTCCGACAGTAGCACGCCATGGAGGATTGCGTGCGACAAATATTTCCCCGTGCGCGCTGCGGCAGAAACTCTCCCAGTAAGGGCCGTTAAATTCTGAGGCGGCCGGCACAGGTATTCATTTACCTCGAGTGCAGCGTTTTTCGAAAGCAAGGTGGCCAATCGGCTGCGACGTCTGCAGCCCATCGGAACCTGCGTCTGCGCCCCGGGGCGCCCTCCCGGCAGCCCGCAGGAGACCCTGTAGCCGCGAGCCCGCCGACCTTCGCCGGTCAACCGTCGTTCCGGGAAGGGGAGTTCGCGTGGCGAGCACAGTGGAGTATGCCGAATGACGAATGCCCGCCCGGGACGAGTCCTCAGCACCGACAAGCAAAAGTGGCGTCCGGAGACTGAACGGTTCCGGCAGTGACGGTTGCCTTCGTCCATCGGGCCGAGGATGGCTTGCCGAACGGCGGATGGGCTGCGGGGGCTTCGGCTCCGTAATGGAGCGGCTGTCGGCTCAATCGAGGGTGGCGAGATGATCGGCGCCGCCGCCACGCCACTCGATGAGTTACTCATCACCGAACACATCATCTGCGCGGCGACAAAGCGGTCGTTGCCGAACTGCTCATTGATGGCCCCGGGGCAGGCCGGGACTGGCCCGTCGCGCGTGGCGGTGGGCCCGCCAGCCACCGACGCCATGCTCGCCGCGTACAGGCAGGCGCGCGGAGGGCGCGGAGAGGTCTCCGACCAGGGCCTTCATTGTGGAGCGGGTGACGAGAATCGAAACTCGCGCTCTGAGCTTGGGAATCACCTGGTACCGCGCCTGGCTCATGGTGTCTGATCTGCGGGAACGAGTGTCGGCGGACCCGTCCTGATAAGCGTCGGCTGTCCTTTGGCGACCGCTGTTCACCGCCCCTTCTGGCACGTTGTGGCACGGCCTCCTGTGCGGCGTCGGCGAAGGCCCCCAGGAAGGAAGCCAGCTTGCCCGGTGGGGTGTGGTGGGGCGGGATGCCCAGTTGCCAGTTGTACGGGCGTGACTGCTCAGGCGGGCGGTGCACCTCGCAAATGGCGCATCAGCTGTTCAAGCGCGTGCCAGCTCTCGGCGGTCTCTCCGTCGCCGAGTGGGTAGTAGAAGCCGGGTCGGGCGTTCGGCCCCAGTCGCACCGGGCGTTCCTTGAGCGGTGTTCTGCTCGCGGTGTCGCGCCCTGCCTCCCGGACCTCCGCGGGGCCCAGTACGAAGGCGTAGGGCAGTGGTGGGTGTTCGAAGTGGGGTGGGGCGCTCAGGTCTTGGCGTGCCGCGCGGAGTTGGCACAGCATGGTCTTCAGTCCGTGCCGGGTCACCAGGTCGTCGGCCAGTTCCGGCAGCGCTTCCAGGGGCGGCTTCTCATCGGTCCCGTAGCCCACTGTGAGGGTGATGTCCTCCTCGACGCCTTCCGGTGTGCGGATCACGCGCAGGGTGGCGAGGGCGGGACGGTCCGGGGCGCCGACGACCACCGTCCAGGTGGGCTGCGGGGCACGCTCGTACGCCAGCTCGGTCAGCTGCCGCCTCGACCAGGCCAGACCGGCCGGCTCCGATGTCCCCCAGCTGGCCGGCGGGCCACCGGCCAACGCCTGCCAGGCGGCTTCCAGCGCGCCGCCGAGAACGAGGTCCGCTCTGGGAGGGTGCAGGGTGCGGAAGGAAACGATGAGCTGACACTCGCCGATGGGCCGAACCTCTGCGAAGGCGTCCGCCACCGGGGTCTCACCGTTCTCGTCCCGGACCGGGGAGAAGGTGTCGTTCTGCCAGCGCAGCACTGCGCCGGTCAGTCCGTCGTAGTAGCCGCACCGTTCGTCCTGGACCACCCAACGCGAGGATGTGGACTGCAACAGCATGCGGGTGGGCAGGGAGAGACGGCAGTGCGGTGGGGTGACGATCTGCAGGCATCGGTCGCTGTCCACGGTGGCCCGCAGCGCCTCGGAAAGCCAGCTCGTCATGGGGACGACCGGTCGGTCCTGGAGAACAACGGCAGCCTTGTCGGTAAGCATGTCGACGGCTGGCTGGGCAGCAGCAGGGGCTGGTACGGCAGTGACGCCCGAAACATCGACCGGGCGGGCCGCACCGACGGTGCCGGGGGCATCCGGCGGCCAGACCCTGCCGCCCAGGAGCATGGTCAGCCGGGCTGCGAAGGCACCTGCGAGCTGTTCGGCCTGGGGGACGCCCGCGGCGGCGCGGGCCTCGACCCACCACGCCGGACCGTCGCCCGGCGGCTCGACGTCGGGCCCCAGCAACCGGGCCGCCTCACCCTGCACCTGGAGCAGCAGCGGCACCTCGATCGAGACGAGTGGACGACCCTCAGCATCACACAGCTGGACCACGGCACCCTCGCCAGCAGCCTCGACCCGCAGGTCCGGGCCGCCCGCGAGCAGGCCCGCCAGCACGCTCAGCGCGTCCGGTACACGCTCGGTGAGCGCGATCACGTCCTTGGTCATGCGAAGTATTCTCCGATCATGCGTGGTCGGCTGTCGTCTTGCTGCCGCCGTCCGCGGCAGCACGGATCACCGTTCCGTATCCCACCGACTGGTCCCAGGTCGTCAGCACCAGGCAAGCCGACAACCGCCCGATCTCGGGCGCACCGGGGCTGTTCATCAAGGCGACGAGGCCAGGGGCACAGGGCCGGTGCAGCAGGGACGTTCGAGCGCGTCGTGGATCACGTCGTCGATTTCGTCCGTCGGCTGACCGCCGAAATCCGTGTCGCACAATTCACGATGGCAGTGCATGGGACGGCTACTGGATCCTCTGCGTTCGTCGCCGACGAGCCGCCTGAAGAGCCGCTCGACTTTGAAACCAGAAGAATTGGCAGATCAGCGAAAACCAGTCACCTGCTGCAGAACTGGTGGATTCCGACTAATGGGCCGCCAGGCCCTATTGTGATGGGCGGCGCGGAGGAATCACTCGTACTTGTCCGCCTCGCGCACCGATCCATGCCTCGAGTTCTGCGCCGGCCAGCTCTTGGGATGATTCGCCGCTGAAGACAGTGATCGGCCCGAAAACGGTGCCCGTCAGGCCACGCACCACTGTAGTGTCGTCGACTTTGATCTCGAAGAAGTTCTCGTCAAGGACAGCATCGGTCAGGTCTGCTCCCCTCATGTCGGTGTCGATCAGCGAAGCACCGAGGAACCGTGCTCTGCGGAAGCTCGCTCCCGACGCGTCGACATCGCACAGCGAAGCCCGGACCATGTCCGTTCCGTCGAGCCGCGCTGATCGGAGCACCGCCTCGTCCAGGTTCGCCCTGACGAGATCAGCCCCGGTCAGATCCGCTCCGGTCAGATCGGCCGACTGAAGGTCGGCCCGGTAGAAGGACGTGCTGGCAAGTCGTACGCCTACCAGGATTGCGTCGGTGAACCATGCATTCGAGAAGTCTCCGCCCGAGAGGTCGGCGCCCCGGAAGTCACGGCCCATCCCGTTGAGGTTGTACTCACTCGAGGCAAGCCATTCCTGCAGTTGCCGTGTGGCGTCCGGATCAGTGGGGAGCACGTTCGGCTTCCAGTTCTTACGGATACCAGATGACACGATCTCCCCAACCGCGGCTTTCAACAGTTGCTTTGACGCTGTCGATTGCCGCTTGATTTGCATTCCGGATGTCAATAATTACTATGCGTCCGCGCTTTTCGATCTGCTTCACCAGTTGTTTGTTGACCCATGCCTCATTATTGGCCGGGTCGTACGCACCCTTGAACGGCTGCGACTTGTCGCGCACCGCCTCAGCCCTCAACCGCCTCGACGCGAAGGTCCTCAAGGACTTCTCCAACGCGCTTTCGAGCAAGACGAACTGGTCGATGGCCGAGATGTTCAGCCAGGCGGCCAACGGTCTGAGCATGGATGTCCTCGAAGGTTTCTCCAGTACTGCACATTTGGTGGATTCGAGGCGGCTGGACGACTTCTCACGGGCAGTGAACTACCTGGAGAACGATCCCGTGGTCTCGGACCTCGGCCGGGTCCTGGAGGGCATGAAGAAGCTGGTGGAGGCCAAGAGGGAAACACTGTCATCGCCGAAGCGAACCGAGGGCTTGCGGAAGCGAAGAATTTCCCTGGTCAAGCTAGACGTGGTAGCCCTCGCGGAGAGGTATCGCCGGCAGCAGGAGCAGGGCAAACGGCAGTACACCGCGAAGCTGAAGAAGCTGGAGCAGGAGCTTCAGGAATGGAAGACCCGATGCATGTACGCGGTCGGCATTGCGGTGATCGCCGTTTTTCTGTTCGTGCGCTGAATGGTTGTCTGAAATTCGTGAGCTTGTGGCGCAGTACGTCCCGCGCAACCAGGCCGTACATCCAATTGCGGCGGCGTCGGCCCCCTGCTCGTTGTGTCCTCCGGCCGACACCGGGCGGGGGCAGGCCTGGCAGTCGGCGTCGGGGGGCCTGAGCGGGCTGATCGGGCACTAGTCCTCTTCTTTATCGAGATCGAGGGAACCGCATCGAGTTCTTTATCGAGGGAACCGCCAAGGCCGCCGTCGGTAAGACCCTCGTGACAGCCGTCGGTAGCTACCCGGGCACCGGACTCGTCATCTCGCACCGCCGCGAGCGCGGCCAGGCCGAGCTCCCGAACTGGAAAGAAGAGCACAACCGGTCTCACAAGCAGTCCAGGCCCGGGGCGAACACGTCTTCGCCCGCATGAAGACCCGGAAGATCCTCCGCGACTGCCGCCTCAAGGGAGACGGTGTCAACCCCGCGATGCTCGGCATCGCCCGCATGTACAACCCTGCCCTCGTCGATAGGCAAGGGCTGCACGGCGACCCACCCTGCGGCGGCTCGGCGAGCATTTAGGGGACGGCCCTTAGCCCGTGACGCGGGCCGCCCGCTCGCGGAGTTCCTGCGCCTCCGGGACGCCGCCATACCGCCGAAGGCGGACACGCATGTCTTGCAGTGCAGCCTGGACCTTCACCGAGCGGATGCCGTCCGCGCAGTCGAGGAAGTCGCGCCAGGTGGCCATGGCGCCGTCGACGTCGCCTTGGCGCAGGCGTACGCCGCCGAGGTCGGCGAGAACGATGGCGCGGGTGCGGCGGCGGTCGAGGCCGTGGATGTCGAGGGCGAGGTGGAGATGTTCCTCGGAGGCGTCGAGGTCGCCGAGGCGGGCAAGGATCATGCCGGATTCGTGGGCCCAGCGGCCAGGAGAGTAGTGGGCGGCCCAGGAATCGCCGGCCGCGGCGGCTGGTTTGCCGATGGCGGTCTCGGACATGGCCAGGTGCTTGGTGGCCATGCGGCGGTCGTCGTCCTTGGCGGCGGCGTGGGCGAGGGTGGCCTCGTAGTAGGCGACCGCACGCGGGTTGTCGAGGTGGCGGCCGTACTCCACGCAGGCTTCGCCGAGCTGCACAGCCTCGGCGCGATAGCCGAGGTCGACGCACTGGACGGCGAGGCCGCGGAGAGCCGTTGCTGACAGTTCCGGATCGCCGGCCTCCGCCGCCAGGCGGAAGGAATGGGCGTAGTAGCGCTGGGCGAGGCCGCGCAGCTCTGGGGTGTCGCCTTCGTCCTGAGCCATCCAGCCGGCGAGGTGGACTAGCTGGGAGGTGGCGGCGAACAGGTCGCGGCCGGTGGCTTCGGTGAAGTGGCCCTCCAGCCAGGGGGCGACGTCGTGGGTGAGATAGCGGACGGCCAGGTGGCGGGCGTGCCCGCCGCCGAGTTCGGAGGCGGAGTCGCCGAGGGCCTTGACCATGTGTCGTACGGCGGCCACCTCGCCCTGGCCGACGCGGACCGCTCCGGGAAGGGCGGTCTTGGTTCGGCGGGTGATGCTGTCCATGTCGGGCAGGCCGAGTGCGGACAGCGCGTATCCGCTGGAGGCGAGGATGAACTCCCGGCGTTCCACGTCGCTCCTTCCCAGGTGCAGGACTGATGCAACGGTATCTGTGTGGGGTGCCGCAGGCGTGGGCTCCGGGAGGTTGATCGCCTCGGGATCCAGCGCCAGCACCTGCGCGATGTAGGGCCACCAGTGGCCGGGGGTTCGTTCGCCTTCTATCCACCGCCGGGCGTGCTGGCGCTGCAGGCGGCGCGGGTCACCGCATTCGGCGAGACCGAGGGCACGCGCCAACTCCGAGGGGCCCCAGCCGCGTTCTTGGCAGGCCCGCTTGATCAGTTCCGCGACGGCCGGGTTCCTCGGCACCTCGTCACCCTCCCCACCTGGATTACGCGGGATTACGCAGGACTACATCCTGGGCCCTGTCCCGGGAGTGCGGCCCGTCGTTCACTGAACATCACTCCGCAGATCTCCGAATGGCTCGAATAAGCCCAGTTCAGGGCCTGTTGGCGCCTGCCCGGACACGGTGAGAGGAACCGACGGTGGCGATGCCCACTGACAACGCACCGACCCGCACGTTCCCGCTCTCGCGCCGGCCCAGTGCGGCACAAGGCTCCGCCGTCCGAGAGACGGTCCGATGAGCCGTTCCCACGTACCCGACCCGCTGGAGACCGCCCTGAGCTGGGTGTGGGCCCTCAGCACGGCTGCCGGGCTCGCCATGGTCGGACTTCTGGCCCACACCGAGCACTCCTCCGCACAGGTCCCGTTGGCGCAGCCGACGCTCAGCGCCAAGGCCGTTCCGTTGGCCGACGGCCCCGTACAGGCACTCCGGCCCGTCCTTGCCTCTCGATCCGGGGCGAGGTCGGAGCCCCATCGAGTTCTCGCCGCAGGGCGCTCGCGGCGCCTTGAAGGCGTACCCGCTCCGTATCACCAGTGAAGGGAAGCCGATGTCCAGTCCGTACAACAGCGACACGTATCCCCTCCCCGTGTCGGTCGCGATCAGCGGCCCCGACAACACCGGGAAGACCAAGCAGATCGGAATCCTCGCCCGGCGCATGGGCCCGGCCGCGACCTCAGCAGGCCCGCTCGACCACTACGACCCCCGCTGGACCGCCATCAAGGCCGACGGCATGGCCCGCTGGTGGTTCGAGACCGGCCCGGTCGAAGAGGTCGCCGACGTCCTCGCCGCCTCCTACCTGGAACGCTCCCGGCACCCCTTCTCCGCGCCGGTGCGCCTGCTGGACCGGGGCATCCCGATGCTGGAGGCGTCCGTCGCCGCGACGGTCGCCGTACGGGAGGACCTGTGTGCCGCGCAGGCTGCGGACCGGGCCCGACTCCTCCTGGCCCCGTACGAGACCGACCTGCGGGCCGCCGAGGAGAGCGAGCATGCCCTCGTCCTCCTGCACTGCGACGACCCGAAGGAAGGTACGCGTCGGAGCCTGGCTCACGAGGTGACAGTCACCGACATCTACGCGGCGTACCAACGTCACCTCCATGAGCAGATCAACCGCCTCGTCGACGATGGGCGCTTCCCGATGGTGATCCGCATCGGCGACCGGCCGACCATCGCCGTCCAGGACGAGGTGCGCCAGCTCCTGGCGCCCCTGCACCCGGACGTTCCCGGTGAGGCTCTGGCAGGAGTGCATGTCATCGCGCTGGGCGGCATGTCGGAGAGTGGCAAGAGCACGGCTGGCGAGTACTTGCGCACCCAACACGGCCACGCGCGCCTCAAGATCGGATACCTCATTGAGGACGCGGCCGACCGTGCGGGGATCCGTGACCCCTATCGGCTGGGGTCAGTGGTGCAGGCTGAGTTGATCGTGGACTCACTGGACCGCTTCTGCCAGGCCCACCACTTCATCGACTCCATCAGCATCGAGTCGCTGCACGACTTCGATTCAACCGCCGAACTCGCCCGGATGCTCGGAGACCAGCTCACCATCGCGTACCTGGACGCCTCTGAGGCCACACGCACCCGGCGGGGCACCGTCGGCGCCCAGGACGTCGTCGACCGCGACCTCATCAAAAGCGCACAAGGCGCGGACAAGATCGTCTCCATCGCGCACGAGGTCATCGGCAACGACGGACCGCGCTTGGAGCTGGAGCGGCGGCCGGACTGCATCGCGCTCAAACGTCGCTGGCCGGAGCACCAGCCCTCCACCATGCCGGTCAACGCGCTCGGACTCCCCGTGCACCTGGAGTCCTACTTGGCCGAATTCCTCGACCGCACCACCGGCTTGCGCCCGTTGATCGATCTGCTGGCCGTCACCGGCAGCGGCGCCCGGGGCAAGTACCAGCACGGCTGGAGCGACCTCGACGTCCTTGTAGTGGCCGACACCTCCTCTCTCGACGAGATGCGCCAGATCCTTGTGGATCTGGAGACCGAACTCGGAGGGGTCAAGCTGGGCATGACCGTACTGACCCGCGCTGAGTGCCGGGCCGGCGCCATCACCTCTCGACTCCTTCACGTTCTCGCGCTCATCGGCAGCGGGTCACTGGTCCCCTTGTGGTCCACCCCCGGCCTGGCTCTGCTCGCTCCGGACGCGGCCACCGACGTCACCATGAGCCTGCGTGACGGAATCCAGGCCGCCATCGAGATCCGCCGACAGTTCCTCAAGGGAAGCCCCGACCTCCGCGCCCTCTACAAGGTCACCGCGCTGCTCGCGAAGATTCAGCTGCGCTTCAGTGGGATCGAGTGCCCCTCCGACAGCGACGCCCTCACCGTCCTCCTCGACGCCACGCGGCAGGACACGAGCCTGGTCACCACCGCCCGCACCGAGCCGCTCGCTGCCGAAGCGCTCGCACGCCACGTTCTCCAGGCTTGGCTGGACACCCTCCCTGGGGAGACGCGGTGAGCGCGAACGTCCGACGGTCCATGGCAACAACGGGTGTCTTCCACAAGCCGGTGGCGACCTGGGAGCGGGCCGAAGCCGAGGCGAAGGGATGGGCACGGCTCGCCTCCCGCCTCGCGGTTCCGGCCTTGCACGGGCAGATCGCGTTACCGGACAGACAACTCCTCGCCTACGAGGACGTCTTCGCCACCGGCCGGTGCGAGCTGCTGACGGGCGACGTGATCGCCCTCGCCGACCGCGATCCGGCCGTCCAGCCCCGCCTGGCCCGCCTCGTGGACGGGGTCTGCGCCGACCTGCGAGCAGCGGCTGAGGAGACCGGGAGGAACGTGCCGCTGGCCGAGTGCGTCCCGGACCTCTACCTCGAACGCATCCGCCCCGGTAGCCGACTGGACCGCTGGTACCTGCGCCGCGACCAGCCACTTACCCTGCCCCACACCGATACGACCCTCAGCCTCCGGGAACTGGCTGGCTTCACCCTCACTGCCAACGGCAGACCACTGACGTTGAACGTCGCCAACACCATCGACAACCTCCGCCTTGCCCTGGCTCCCGACCGCCGCAGGCTCGCCGGTCTGACGCAGGGCGACCCTACGGAACCCAACATCGCCGACCCGCTGTGCTGGCTCGACTTCGAGTTCGCCGGGCGCAACACCGTCGCGGGCGAGGCCGCCAACCTGCTCTGGTACCTGATGGCCCTGGGCGGCTGGCTCGTCCCCCGCTACCAGCCCGACGTGTACGCCCGCACCCTCCGCCTCGCCCTGCCGCCCCTGGCCCGCCCGTGCATCGAGCACCTGGAACTGCACCGGAGCAGTCGCCACATCGATGTCCGATACTCCTGGAGCACCAGCCCCGGCCGCGCCGCGGCCCTCACACGGGCGCTGGACGGCCTTCGCAGGAAGAACGGCAGCGGCCTGGAGGAGATCCATGCTTTTCTCGCCCTGCGCGTCCTCGGCGTCATCCCGCCTTCCCGGCTCACCGGACACGACCTCCTGCTCGTCCTGATCAAACTCGCCGAGATCCAGGACCCGCACACGACGCTCGACACCTTCTTCACCACCACACCGGCCCTTCACCCCCACCCCGGCGAACGGAGCAGCAATGTCCCTGCCCCTGCTTGAGACTCCTCTCCAGACCCGGCCGCTCCAGGGCCGTACTGCCCTCGTTACCGGCGGAGCCACCGGTATCGGTGCCGAGATCGGACGGGCGCTCGCCACCGCCGGAGCAACCGTCGCGGTCAACCACCTCGGCCAGGACCCCGACGCCCACGCCCTCCTCGCCGCTTTCGAGCGCGCGGGCAGCCCCGGGATCGCCGTGAACGCCGACCTGACCGATCCAGACTCCGTCCAGACCATGGCCGGCCTCGTCCGAGCCGAGATCGGACCCGTCGACATCCTGGTGAACAACGCCGGCTTCTACCCCCGCGTTGCCTGGCAGGACACCGACGAGACCGCTTGGAACTACTCCCTCGACGTGAACCTGACCGCTCACTACCGCACCTGCCACGTGCTCACCCCCGACATGATCAAACGCCGCTGGGGCCGGATCGTGAACATTGGCAGTGTCAACGCCTGCGCCGGCCGGACGAACCTCGTCGCGTACAGCACCGCGAAGGCAGGGCTGCTGGGTCTGACCCGCTCCCTCGCCCGCGAACTGGGCCCGTACGGAGTCTGCGTCAACACCGTCATGCCTGGAGCCATTCAGGTCGAGGCCGAGAACTCCCTCCCCGCCCAGCACCGTGCGCAGCTGGGGGACCAGATCAAGCGCCAGTGCGTCCCGCGCCGTGGCCGTCCCGAGGATGTCGCGGCCCTGGTGGCGTTCCTCGTGGGCCCCTCCGCCTCGTTCATCACGGGGCAGTCCGTCCACGTCGACGGTGGCTGGCTGCTGCACTGAGACCGACAACAAGCAAGGAAACGAACCGAAATGATCGAACGAGTCCGTGCCGTCCTCGTCACCACCGACGACACCATGCTGGTCATCCGCCGCACCCGGCCCGGCATCCCCGAGTACTGGGTCCTGCCCGGCGGCGGCGTCGAACCCACCGACGAGTCCCGGGAGGCCGCCCTCCACCGGGAGATCCACGAGGAGATCGCGGGGAGGGCCGACATCATCCGCCTCCTTCACACCATGGAGTCCGACGACGAGCGTCAGCTCTTCTACCTCGCCCGCGTCGCAACCTGGTCCTTCGATGACCGCACCGGCCCCGAGTTCAGCGCCGAGGGCCGCGGCGAGTACGCACTGGAGGAGATCTCACTGACCACGGAGGGGCTCGACGGCATCGACCTCAAGCCCGAGGAGATTGCCCACGTCCTGCGGGGAGTCATCAGTGCCGGAAGCGTCGGGGTCGAGGCATCGCTCTGAGCCTTCGAGTACGTCAGCACGCCATCAGGGCCGCCTCTGGGATGAGCCGGCCCTGATGGCGTCTCTTTATGGCACGCGGACTCCAAGTGGTCCGGATAACAAAGAAGCCCCCGGCCGTCGGCCTGGGGCTCTTTCAAAGAGCGGGTGACGAGAATCGAACTCGCGCTCTGAGCTTGGGAAGCACCCGGGACTTCGACCCATGAATAGCCTCTGACCTGCGGCAAAGCTTGTGTTGGGGTGTTCGTGGCCAGCTCCTGTGTAGCCCCTGATGACCGCTGCTTACTGCCCCTACTGGCACGTTGTGGCACGACCCTACGTGCGATGGGAGGGATCGGGTCACCCGTGCAGATTTCTTGGCCAGGATGGCTCGGAACCGCATGGAGGCACAGTCGGACCCCAGGGTCTCGTCAGTCGGCCCGTCACAGGGTACGAGGCCCATTCGGGCTCACGATGCGTGACAGGAGGGAGGACGCGGCAGTGAGAGAGCCGCGGCGGAATGCTCGTCAGCCCTCGTCGAATCCCTTTGCTCCTTGGCCAAACGGTCGATCTGGGCGAGCAGATTCATGGTCGGAGCCCATTTGGCAAGGAGATCCATCAGGTCGGGCAGAGAAGCAGCGTAGGTGGTGAGTATGGATCCGTCGGTGTTGCCCGTCAGCACGATGACGAATCGGGGTACACGTGAGTGCCTCTCGTAGGCGACCAAGTTCAGCGGCACGTGAAGGTTGTAGCGGGACGATGACGGGCACCCGGGACCGCCCCGGCTCGCAACGACGTCCTCGACGGCATCCGATCCGTGTCGACTGCCCTTGACTCCGGGCTGATGCGTATCCACCGCTCATGTACCGGGCTGCTCGACGAGCTACCGGGCTACGCATGGGACCCCGTAGCATCCGACCGCGGCGAGGACCAGCCGATCAAGCGTGACGACCACGGCGCCGACGCACTGCTACGTCGTGCACTCCAATGCGCACAAGTGACGCCACCTGCTCACTACATCCACCGATGCCGGGGAACTGGGATAGTCCGCCCCGTCCGGGCCCTCCACAAGAGCACGGAGCCGTGGACCCAGCCGAACAGGGAGATCAGCCCAAACAGAATGCCCAAGGCGCCAACGAGCCCAGCCGAGGGGAACATGCGCAGATACCCCAGCGCCACGGCCAGACTCTCAACCAACAGCAACCAAAAGTTCCAACGTCGCTGCCTGTGAATGACCCTGACGTAGTCTTCAAACCGGCGCTGCTCTGCTGTCTCTTTGGCGGTCTCTTCATCGAGGATGCGCCGCTGACGTTCGCTCCAACGTCTTTGCGTCTCCGCTGCCTCCGGGTCCACCGGCGCAGTGGGCGAAGTGAACACAACGTCGCCGTGAATGGCACCGGACTGCACGACGTGACCCCCGACGCTCCCACTCAACTCATTGCGTATGGACGGCTGCTCGCTCATGAGACGGAAGATACGCGCTAACTCACAAGATCACCGTCGAAGCGGCCGATGCCAATGCCCGCGAACACACTTGGTGACCGCCTCCATCGCCTTCCCGGAGAACGGCGTACCGTGGCCGTCGCCGGCGTGGGCCCCGTACTGCCGTCAGGCTCAGGTCTGACCGGAAGGTGTCCCGAAGCTCAGCGAGCCCACGTTGCCAGCCTGAATCACTGGGCCGTGCTGCACGCCCCCGCTGATCGTGTTATGGACATCCGCGACCTGTTGATCACCCTTTGGGAGCGCCAAGTCATCAATCATTGCCCGCAGTTCGGAGGCCGCGGCCGGATTGGCCAGCAATGTGCGCCGCAATCGTGTACGCCACTCCGCCTGGACATCCAAGGCGGTCTGCTTGTCGCCGGCCTCCATCGCCGCCGCCAGTTCTCCGCGTGAGGTCTCCAGCTCCCCCTCGATCACGTCTTCCTCACCACCACCGCGACGCGAGAAGAACGACACCATCCGGTCACGAGCTTGTGCCCAGGAGTCCACTGCCATCTGCTGAACCAATGCCGTAGCGCCTGCGGCAGCAAGTGCCACCAACTCCGCTTCCATCGAGCCCCCTTTGCAGCATCTGAGGCCGCCACCGTACCCCCTGACACTCGACGACCACAGCGTCGACGCCCTGCGCTACGCCGTCCACTCCACTGCGTACGATTGGCGCCGCCTGCTCGCCCATCAGCTATGCAGGATTGGCCTCTCGTACTTTCCTGATTTCGTCCCTAAACCTCGACAACCGTTCGTGCAACCGTTCTCGAAAGCGCTCGTGGTTCGACCGTCCAGCCTGCTGGAGATCAAAACCCGCAGCGCGTACCAGCTCGACGAGTGGCTCGCCGGTGTGCCGGACGGGCCGGCGCTGCAAACGCACTGGTATCTCGCCGTGACCGGGCACGAGCAGGCGCACGTCGCTGCACTGCTCGGCGGGAACCGGCTGGTCGTGCACTGTGTCGACCTGCGTTCGTGGCACTTCCGGCTCGACGACAACCCGAGCCTCTCCGTGGCCTACATCGACGCGCTGCGCGCCGAGTACGTCGGACTCTGGCGCCGCCGGATGATCGAGGGCACCTGGGTGATCGCCGAGGGCGCGGTCTACGACATGTTCGACGAGCAGCGGCACGTCGTCGACGAACTGCCGCCGATGCGCCGGTACTGGGTCGGCATCGACTACGGAACCGCGAGCCAGTTCTCGGCGATCCTGTACGGCCTCGGCGCCGACGACCGGCTGTACGCGGTCAACGAGTGGCGCCCCAACTCGTGAGCCGCACACCGACAGATGACCGACGCGCAGTTCAGCCGCGCCGTGAGCGCATGGCTCGACGAGCAGCAGGTCGCTCCCGAGTGGACGTCCACCGACCCGTCCGCGACGAGCTTTTCGACTCAGTTGTGGGCTGTTGCGCGTACACCACTCATGCCGGGGACTCCTCGACGAGCTGCCGGGTTACGCCTGGCCAGAAGAGGCCACAGCACGCGGCGAGGATAAGCCGATCAAGTGCCACGACCACTCCTGCGACGGGCTGCGGTACGTGATCCACTCGACTGCGCACGAGTGGCGCCAAGTGGCAGACGTATTGAAGGACAGCGGTTGATCAGCTGCTAAATCCGGGACTCAACGGTAGCGTCGAAGAGCCAACCAGTGCTTCGCCAGGAATCCGAAACCGATCACTACGTCGAACCACCCAATCGACTCCCACATCACTCGCGTGCTGTCGCCTCCGGATCCGTGACCACCGACAACCAGGAACAGGCCGAAAAGGATCCATGCGACAGACCCGTAGATTCCACGACGTGCCTTCTTGAGGAATCTCTGTCTCTGAAACTGAGACTGGGCGTAGCGTGCTGCACGTTCTGCATCTTCGGCGTCCAGAATTCGTTTCGTGCGTGCCGCCCAGCGAGCCCGTAACTCTGTCTCCTCTGGGCTCGGCGTAGCAGGCAGGATCACATTGCCGTTGATGGATCCAGCCTGGACCACGGGCCCGTTGACATGGCCGCTCACGCCGTTACTTACGTTGTTGGTGACGTCCCGTCCCTCTCCCATGTTCCAGAAGGTACGGGAGGGCGCCACCACTCTCAATCGACTCATGTTGATCCACGCCTGGCTCGCTTGGTACGCGGAGAAGACCCTGGGCGTGTTGTTGTTCGTGGGCGAGCGGGGCAAGCCTTTCCGGCGCTCGACCTTCGGCCGGGAGTGGCGCAAGGCCCGTAGCGTGGTCGGACTGCCGTCTGATTTCCGGTTCTACGATCTTCGCCACACCGGACACACCCTGACCACCCGATCGGGCGCGACGCTCAAGGACACGATGGTGCGTGTCGGCGAGTCCACGGAGAAGGCGCTCATCTATGAGCACTCGGGCACCGAGCGTCAACGTGAGGTCGCTTCCGGACTCGACTCCCTGATGCAGGCCGAACGTCGGAAGGCTGCGGCCAAGGCCGATGAACAGGCATCGGGCACGGAGCGGGCACGAGACACCTAGACAGGTCTAGACAACAAACAAGGCCCAAGTCGCTGACTTGGGCCTTCGTTGTGGAGCGGGTGACGAGAATCGAACTCGCGCTCTGAGCTTGGGAATCAACGGTTCTTGAACGGCCGTATTAGCTCTGACCTGCACGTTTGATCGGGGCGGTGGCGGTTGGCGGGGTCTCTGGGCGCCGTACATGACCGCTGTTGTCCGCTCCGAAGGGCACGGATGGGGCACGGCGGCTGAGGGGCGTCCAGCCCCTGTCGCGAACCGCATTCCTGTCGAATGGGCGGCATCCGTCAGGCCATCAGTCCTCGTGCGGGGCCTCAAGCTCGTGAAGCCGTTCCCCGATGTCGTCGGCCCAGGTCTGTGCCCACCGGCGCAGCCCGGCAATCGCCTGCGCGTCGAGTCCGTAGGCGGCGAATTCCGTGTCGTCGATCCAGTCGGCTCCGCTCAGCCGCGCTTGAAGCTCGCTGAGGTCGAAGGAGTCGCGGGCATGGCGTCGGCCGAGCTCTTCGAGCTCGACGGGGCTCCAGCGGCTCGTGGCGGCCTGCACATCGATCAGGTCCCTGGCGAGTCCGCGGTCGGCCAGGGCACGGACCTTGGTGCCCACGACATCTTCGAGGGACAGCACCAGGCCGTGTTCGGTGTGTACGGGTGGTCGCCAGAGTGCTTCCTTGAGGATGTCGACCTCGCACTCTTCGCGACTGGCAGGGTCGGTGACGATCAGGCGCGCGGACAGCGGGTCTGTCTCCAGGGCTTCTACGTGCCATCCGCGCCGCTCCAGTCCGGTGCGTACGACGGTCGCGATGTCCTCCATGGGATCTGGGTTCTCGGTCGCGACATCGAGGTCTTGGCTGAGCCGGTCGACAAGGCCGTGTGCCTGGACCGCGTAGCCGCCGGTGAGCGCGAGAGGGTAAGCGCCACCCACGGCAAGCACGTCTGCAAGCAAGCGGTGGTGCAGGCCCGTGAGGTTCACGCCGCGGTCCGGGAGCTGTCGGCCAGCTCACTGAAGGCGCTCTCCCAGACCTCGCGGACATCAGGGCTGACCAGTGTGCGCAGTGTGGGCCACAGACTGACGAGCAGGTCCTGGTCGAGGTACTGGACCAAGTCGTCGCGCCGGCCCTCGGCCAGCACGATCCGGTAGTAGCTCATCCGTAGCCGGGGCCGGTCGAGGTCGAACGTGGTCAACCCCGACCAGGCAAGGTGGAGCGGCAGGTGTACCGGGCCGTGTTTGGGACCGGCAAGCTCGGAGAGCGCTGCGGGCAGGCGCCGGACGAACTTGGCACGACGGAGGTCGGAAAGACGAGGCTGTGATGCCATGCATCGATTATCCAGGAAGAGCCGACGATGAGCGGCTCGGTGTGCAGACGCCACTCCTGCGAACATCGGGTCGAGCAGACCCACCGCGGCGAGTGGAATGACGACGTTGTAGCCGAAGGCCCACAACAGGTTGCCGCTGATGGCCGCGAGGGGCAGTGGGCGGAGGCTTCGACATCCCCTCGCCTATCGGCGCCGGTACCTGTCGTGGTGCCGAGCCCGGCCGCGGCGAGTGCTGCCATGTCGCTGATGGCCCCCTGACGACCGAGACCCGTTCCCCTCAGCGCACGGCGCTGGGCAGGTTCCGCTTGCGCTCGGGGTGCAGCAGGAGTACGCCTCGTGGACCCGTACTCTTGCCCAGCCCCTGGATCTCCTCGTCCAGGACGAACTGACCAACCGGCCCGACACCCAGTCCTGTTCGAACTTCTCGGTCTGATCCGGAACGCCTACGTCACTACCTTCGCCGTACTGCATGGCCTCGGCCGGGCAGCCCGGCTTGCGATGGCCGCCTCGCCCTCGAGCACGGCCGTGCCATCGCTGCGGGGCCGGTCCATACACCTGCTGCACAGCTCGGTCGAGCCGCGGTCACGGCCCCCGCGGCTGATCTTCCCCTCCCCTGGTGCCGTTCTGGCAGAGGGAGGCGACCTCGCGGCCTCGTTCCCCCTGCGCCTCGCACGGCCCGCGGCCGTGCGCGAACTCAAACGACAGAGCTGACCGTACCGCCGCAGGTGCTCCCGCAGGTTCTGGGCAACACGAAAGCCCCAGGCCGCTGGCCTGGGGCTTTCGTATGGAATGTATGGAGCGGGTGACAAGAAGCGAACTCGCGCTCTGAGCTTGGGAATCACCCGGCGCTCGGGCCTTCATATTGCCTCTGCCCTGTGGAATCGGGCCCCACTGGCAAGACTCTCGCTGTCTTCCCATGCCTGGTGTGGACCGCTGTTCACCGCCCCTACTGGCACGTTGTGGCACGAGGTTCCGTCAGCCGTTCCCCGCTAGTTTCCGGTGCCCGTCCTACGACGTCGGGTGGGGCTCCTCGGTAGGTGGTGCCGAGCTTGGTGACTACACCCAGGGCGGGACCTGGCCCATTCTTGAGACGACTCACGTAGTTCTCGGGCAGCAGTACACGGTCACCGACTTCGACGACCTGGCAGCCGTTCACCTCGCACACCCGCCGTGTGCTGTCCAGCCGCTCCTCAAGCTCGAACAGGTTGGTGTTGAGGGAGTGCTCATTCGGACATCTGTCGTCAGCCTGGGGGCGCATTTGGCTTACTGCACGGATCTGCGAAGAACGAGACCTTCTGCTGTAGAAGGACTCGTTAAGCCGCATTTGGCCAAAATTTCGGCCTCGGCAACTGGGACTCCAGGCGCATTAGAGATGCCGACTGGACGACTTCCGCAAGTGCCCGAACGGCCTACTGCCCCCATTGCTGCGAGTTATACCTTGCCGCGACAGGACGTCGGAGATGCTCTGCAACGGGCTTAATCGATCATAATTGATCACTTTCGATCCGAGGGGGATACCGGGAGTCAGTGGTCTTAAGATTAGGGAATGACTATCAATATGGGGATCCCGGGGGAGTTGGCGGGAAGCCTAGTCTCGCGAATCATCGAGGTGACCCCAGAGCTTGCCGAAAATTTTCTCTCCCGGTCCTCGGTTAATAGGAGACTGGATGATGGACGGGTTAACTCCCTAGCGGATACCATTCTTCGTGGCGAATGGAAATTGACCCATCAGGGCATTGCCTTCGATGAGGCTGGAGAGCTTCTCGACGGCCAGCATCGGCTTAATGCGATCATTAAGGCCAATACTCCTGTAGTGATGTTCGTCTTCGACGGGCTATCTAGAGATGTTTTTCCAGTTCTCGACACTGGGAAGCGTCGGAGTGCGGCAGACACACTGTTGTCGACCGGAGCGAAATATCTTCCCTTGCTTTCCTCTACCATTCGTCATGTTCTCCTCTTCAAAGAGATTCCGAACGATCGCTGGACTGGTGTTGGGGCATATGTACCCAACGACCGAATCTTGGCCGCATACAATAGAGATAAAAACAGGTATGGGGAGGCAGTGACTATTGGACGTGACCTTTCCAAGCATCTATTCGCAAGTCAGACTGCGGTGGCAGTGGGGTATTTTTTGACCACTGAAGCAGCACCTGCCGCAGAAATTGACGAGTGGATTTCCGGACTTAAGTCTGGTGCGAATCTAGATCCTGGTGATGTCAGGCTCGCCCTGCGAGAGGTGCCGAAGGAAACACAGAAGCGGGGTTCTAGGCGCAGGATGAGCTTGCGGGACCAAGTGGCAATTTACATCAGGGCATGGAACGCTTGGGTAGAACCCGACAGGGCCAGTAAATTGCGGCTTGGGCGTTTGAGGAAGAAGGAGGAGATGCCCGAACCGGTCCAGGTGAAATTCGGGCACCAGGAAGGTATTGGGGATTCAGGCGGTGTCACTGCGGGCAATCACCTTGCCGGCCTCCCCCAACACCACTACCTCCCGGCCCAAGGACTTGGCGAGCCGCTCGATAAAATCGAGCGAAATCGACTGTGAGGACCCCATTTTATTCTGCGAAACGATGACCACGTTTTCGCCCTCCCAAGAGGAGTTAATTGCCTCCCAGCCGATTTTTGCAAATGAGGAGGCAATGAATTTTTCTTCGCTAATCCGGCGGATCTCCCTAGGGTGTCTCCTCGCTGTCCCATCCATTCGTGGGGCATGCCTCTCGATCTCCGCCATCCGGTGATCGAGCTGTCGGGCAATGAGGAGGATCTCCTCCGTCATATCGGCTTCGGATCGATGTACCTTGTTTGAGAGAGTGTCTTTTGAGGAAATTTCACTGACGCTGCGCATTCTGTCCTCGAATTCCGGCCAACTTCTTTGGAAGGCGCGTTCCAGTCTCTCACGGGGGATCGCTAAGCTGCCCGATGTTTCATTGATATCGAAGAGGAGTTTCTGTACGTCGTCTTTATTTTCCCCGGCGATGGCCTGGAATTGGCTGAGAGGGCTGACGAGTTCGGTAGTTTTCATGCCGATCAGGAAAGGTACCACATAGCCTTCATCGACTTGTTTGGCAATGGATCCTGCTTCAAAATTGACCCAAGGGGAAGTCTGATTCTCCGGGGTTACGCAAATGACTCCAAAGTTTGTTTCAGAAAGCTCGTCGAAGATCTGCCGGACCCCTCTCCTCCCTGCGGAGATATCCACACTGGAGAGCCATGGGTTGATATATTGGAGGACATCTGGCAGCCAGGAGCGCAATGCCTCAGCAGTCCTTTTTGAACGCGCTCCGGACCAGCTAAGAAATACCTTCACGGCGGTCTCCCTGTGTTTTGATCAGCGTGCTGATTGATCGAGTTCGTGTCGCCCGTTCTCATGCGCCTCCGTAAGTAGGAGTTCATGTTCCGCCTTGAGCGATCTATATGACTTGCGGACGTAAGACAGGAAGTCGCTCCCCGGATGGCGAATTAGAGTAGATTTGCGTGCGCCAGCTCCGCCCCAGTTGGCCAAAAGAGCATCATAGGTCGCTGCATGCGCGCAGAATTGCTGGACCACAAGAGGTAGTTCCCCTTCGATGATCAGATCACCTCGAGCAGTGATGAGATCCTTCATCTTCTGGGCCGTAGGAGCGAACACTGCTTCTACCCAGATGTGCCAGCGCGCTTCCTCTGGCCCCGGCAGCGGATTCTCGTCCGGATATCCGGCAGGGAGGATGTAGCGTCTGTAGTACTCGCTCCACGCTCTCTCGTTTGTTTCCGTGAGGACGAGAAGTGGGCCGTAGAGCTCTTTTAACTGACTATTTACCCGGTCGATTCGCGCATTTTTCAGATATCTGCGGTCCTCTCCTTGGTGGTTCATCCAGTAGGCCATGATGGCAACCAGGATAGTGGCGCAAGCCGTTACCATTGCTGCGTTCATCAGAATCTCCAGGGCTCTGCTTCGCTGGTATTTAATCATGGGTAGGAGGATCTCGTCACGGCTTGTGAATAGAACGTCTATGGCGCTTTGGTGGCGGTCATGAAAGAATTAATTAATATTTATTCCGCCGTCGCGAGAGTTTATCTGGCGCGATGATTTTTGCGCACGCTCGCTTTTACGAATCGGCTGATCTCATGGCGTGGAGCCGCGAGGGGGGCCTCACTGGTCGTCACTCCACACGAAGCTGTCCCTAATCAAGAGGATCCGCAGCGATGTAGCGGAAGATCCGCGGGGACGCGATCTACGAGAACATGCGGGCGAACCCGGCGGCTCACCGACGGGGAGACGCCGAACGGACATCTGGTGGAAGCCACGGGGTCGTCAAGATACGGACTTGGCCGTGGCCGTCGTGGTGAATAGATGCCGTGAGGTGCTGACGATGTGGCGGCAACGCTTTATTACTGGTGGTGGCGGAGCCCTCGCCCAGTACGGTGACCACGACGCCGCCACTGCCCTTGGAGCGGTTCGCCCAGCTGGGGCTGGACGGACTCGTCTTCGTCGGTGAGAGGCACTGCGTGGCACCACCTTCGGCCGCAAGTGGCGCAGGGCCCGTGACAAGGCCGGGCTTCCCGAAGGTTTCCGCTCCTACGACCTGCGGCACACGGGCAACACGCTCGCGGCTGATACTGGGACCGAGCTCAAGCGCCTCATGGTTCGAGCCGGCCAGTCCTCCGAGCACGCACAGCTGATCTGCCAGCACTTCACCAAGGCGCACCAGCGCAGGCTCGCCGCCAACATCGATCTCGGTGTGCGCCGCCAGCAGTCGCCCGCAGCCTCGGGGAGGGGGCGCGACCGTTCACCCGCTGGTGCCGCGCCCGCCCGGACTATCCGCTCCACGGGCTGCGCGGCGTTGATCGCGCAGGGAGCAGGTTGCCCGCACCGCTTACATGACGCAGGCCACTTGAAGTGAATCTCGGGAGATGGGACTGCACGGCGGGGCTCTCGACATCAGGGGCGCCGTGTACGCCATTGATGCAGGCCGACAGGGTCCTTGTGGCACGTGAATGACACAATTCCTAAAAATGGTCTAGACAACAAACAAGGCCCTGGTCTTCGGCCAGGGCCTCCATAGAAGAGCGGGTGACGAGAATCGAACTCGCGCTCTGAGCTTGGGAATCTATGGCGCCCACAGTGCCGATACGGCCTCCGACCTGCAAGTATCGGTCACTTAGCGGCTCGCTGTGAGGGCTTTCCCATGCCGGTGTTGACCACTGTTCACCGCTGCCAAGGGCACGGATGGGGCACGCGCTCGTCGGGTGGGTCGCGTGGAGTGTTCCAGTCGGGAACGCCACGCGACGATGTGCGCATCTGCGCTGTGGCGCCAAGCGTGCTTTATGCCAGCAAACTGGCCGGCCTGGCGATCCCGCGCTGGCGGCCGTCCAGGCCCCGTTGGTGGCTGCGCCACCAAACCGGTCGATGCGGCACCGCAGGCATTGTTAACGTCTCCGCATGGATGATTCCCTCTCATTCGAGAGCTTCCTTGAAGGTGCGAGGAAGGCTGCGCACAAAGCCATGGACGATCACGCGCGTGGCGAGTACGACGAGTTCGTTCTCCACGCGGGGGTCGCCATCGAACGGCTGGGTAAGGCGGTTTTGGTGGGGAAGAACCCCATCTATGTCGCGGAGATGCGGGGTAGCGCAGAGATGCTGTTCCACCTCGGCGGTCACCGAACAGCGAGCAAAGTGCGCACCATCGGGGCGGCCGAGACGATCAGTCGGCTGCGAACGCTGCAAATCCTGCCTGCTGATGGGCAGTTGGATCTCTTGATCGACTTGCGGAACGGTGTGGCCCACTCGACCGGAGGCGAGCAGGGGAGAGCTCTGCTAGCCACTCTGGCGAAGTCCGTGCAGGCCCTACATGTAGGGCTGACCACGCCCCTCACATCCTTCTGGGGAAGATGGCACAGCGCGGTCCGTATTGCCATTGATCACCAGCGTAATCAGACCGAACGCGAGGTCCAGCTCCGAATCCGGCAAGCTCGAAATCGCTTCGATGACCGCTTTGGCAACCTTCCGGCTGAACTCCTGGAAGGTGTGCAGGCCCCACTCAGGAGCCGTCGCAGCGAATGGTTCCCTGGCGGGATACATAAGGAAACCGGTGAGCCTGGGCCCCCTATGGGTTGGTTTCCATGCCCAGCCTGTGAGAATAACGCGCTCATCGTTCTGGCGGCAGAGGACGAGGAGCCTGACAGGTACGGTGGTTTCTTCGGTTGCGCACTGTGCGGGCTCCGCCTGGAAGGGACCGAAGAGCTTCTGGCTGCGAAGCTGAGTCTCCCCGAGGGCTCCGTCTGATCCTGTCCATGCGAGGAACAGGAGTGCGCTGGCGGTTTGTCTTGGTGCGCCACTGGCTAAAAGGGAATTCCTTCGATAATGTTCTCGGGCGCGTAAGTTGGGTCGATTTGTGGGTGAGGTCTAGTGATTCGCACGATTGCCGACCTTCTGGCCGGCATTATTCGAGACGAGCTGCCTAAACTCGACGATGCTCCTGTAAAGCATGCTCCGACAATTGGAGACATGTATGAGGGGCTGTCTTCAGACGTATTGAATCGAGCCCTGCCAGACGGATTGGGTTTGCGGGTGGTATCCGGATTTGCTCGCGACGGTCGCGGACGCATGTCCGGCCAACTTGATTGCATGGTGGTTCGGGGTGAGGGGCAAAGGCTCCCGTATACCAACTCTTATGTGTGGCATGTTAAAGATATCATTGCCGTTGTCGAAGTTAAGAAGAATCTTCACTCGGCCGAGCTTCGTGATGCGTTTGCTCAGCTTAATTCAGTCAGCGAGATCGAGCACGCCTACCATCAAGGTGATGACGAGGTGCCGGACGACCCTGATCGAAGTATGGCTCCGTCAGTTAGGACGTTCGCGGAGATGACTGGGAAGTTGGCTTGGGATGGGGAAGGTCCTGTCGCCCTCTCGTACGAAGAGGATGCCCTACTTCAGACCCTTCTCCTGGAGCAGATTTCTGCGGTTCGAGTAATTCTCGGGATGCATGGGTTTAAGAGCGAGCGGGCATTTCGATTGTCGATGGCGAACTACCTTGAGCGGAATATTGGGAACCACGGATTCGGTCCGGCAAATTTCCCTCAATTGATCGTTTCGGGTAGGTACTCCCTTGCTAAGGCCAACGGTCGGCCATTCATGACACCTTTGATCGATGGATGGTGGCCGTTTTACTTCTCGACGCCAGAGAACCCGCTGAGGCTGTTGCTGGAGTTCATCTGGACCCGACTGGATGAGGTGTACGGACTTGGGGGAGAGGTTTGGGGAGAGGATCTTGAGACTGAGGTAGCCAGGACTCTACTGAGCTGCCGTGCTGCCCGCATCGATGGAAGAGGTGGCTGGCAAGTTCAAGTGCATAACGCTGGTGATGAAGCACTTGATGCGGCTGCAGTGACGGAGCGGTGGAGTCCGAATTTCATCGGTGAGGAGGAGTTTGTTTTGCTAACGAGGTTGTGTCAAGGGAGGGAAGTGCGTTGCGATGACCCAGAGATGATCGCATGGCTAAAGTCGCGCGGCGTTGATTTTTGCGACGTACGCAACCGCCTGTTGGAAACCCGTCTTGTCGCCTCATCTGGGCAGAACCTGAAGCTGATCGCAAAAAAGTGCCAGTTGGCAATTCTCCCGACGGGTGAATATGTTGCTGCGGAGAATAGTACTGGCCGATTGGACCGTTGGATTTTTCGCCAGATTGAGAATTCGCGCGATTGAGTTTCCGGAGGCTAGCCTTGTGGCTCCTCAGGTTGGCATTTGGGTCTTACGTAGGTGCTGGGAAAACGTGTCGGAGGTACGCCGGGCGCTCAGCATCGGGTCAGTCGGATGACTGCCTTGGAGTAAGCGGGCAGGGTCCAGCCCGAGAGCGTTGTTCAGCTCCCACACTCACTCCTGCATAAGGATCTTGTGCTCGCTCACCGGGGGGCGCCGCACCGAACCTCCTCGTTGTGGTCCGTCTCGCGAGAGTAGGCGGTGGCACTGACAGCGGCGGCCGGATCGAGGCTCCCAGCAGAACGGCAGACGTAACGGCACGGCTATCGCAGGGATCGGCGTCGGAAGGAAGGCCCGCGTCTGAGACGAAGACGACCAGGCGGTGAACCAAGCACTGGCACGAACAGGGCCGTGCGTCGGACACGCGGGTGCTGTAGGGAGATCCGCCAGGACCACCTTGGCGTATCTCCCGTCACTCAGCGGTGGCCGGCCACCCGTAACGGGAGAAGCTGGGGCGTGCGTTCCGGTACGCGGCCAGGGCCTGCACGGTGGTCGGGAACGCGGGCTCGGGCAGGTGGTTCGCGGGGACCCATTGGGCCGCCAGGTGCTTGTCTGGCTCGGTGTTGGTCAGGTCGCCGGTCCAGGTGTCGGTGGCGAAGACGAAGACGATGAGCTGGCCGGCCTGGTCCCAGCCCTGTTCGACGTGGACGACGTGGACGAGCGCGAGATCGGCCGGGTCGACGAGCAGGCCGGTTTCCTCCTTGAGTTCGCGGGCGGCGGCCTCGTCGAGGGCTTCGCCTGGTTCGGCCTTGCCGCCGGGGAGGGTCCACGCTGGCTGCGGGGACCAATTGCGGGCGGCGTAGTGCACGGCGGCGATCGTGCCGCTGTCCTTGTCGTGGACGATCACGCAGACGGCGTTGCGGCTGTTCATCACGCTGGTGTTCATCGCGGTACCCAATCCGTGGAGACGTGCCGGAAGGTGTCAGTGGTCCGGGCGGCAGGCTCCACCTGGCCCGCCGCACGGAATGTGGGGTCGGTGTTCAGCGCCCGGTTGTGAGGCGGTCGGCGTCGGTGCGGGAGAAGACCAGGTCGGTCATCTCCTTCGGGGGTTCGGTGCACCGGACGGGCGGCTGCGGCCGGCGCATGGCCCGGGGGTAGGTGGTCGGGTCGTAGTCGTTGGTGAGCGTGTAGGCGTGGAAGCCGTGTTCGCACAGGGTGTCGAGGATCTCGGCGGCGCTCTCGCCCTGCTTGGCCAGGAGCCTGGGGGTGACTTCCATGACGAGTTCCGCGTCGTCGCGCAGCTGCGGGAGGGCGGGCAGGAGTCCGCGGATCGCGGCTGCTTCGGCGCCTTCGACATCGATCTTGATGATGCGGGTGGTGGCGAGTTCGGTCCGGCTGACCAGGTCGGCCAGGGGCGCGGTGGGTACCTCGACGGTCTCGTGGACGCGGCGGGGGCGGATGGCGGTGGTGTGGCCGAGGTTGGCGGGGTCCTCCAGGTAGAGGGTCAGGGTGCCGTGGGTGTCGGAGGCGGCGGAGCGGATGGCCCGGATGTTGGTTCGGTGGTTGGTGGTGGCCGCGGTGGTCAGGTCGTCGTGGTAGCGGGGGTGGGGCTCGATGGCGACGACGCGGCCGCGGGCGCCGACGGTGTGGGAGGCCAGGAGGGTGAACGCGCCGCGGTGGGCTCCGACGTCGATGAAGGTGTCCCCGGGGCGGAGCCGGTCGCGGAGGAAGGCGCTCAGGTTCGGCTCCCACTCGCCGAACAGGTACTGGTAGCGCTGGATGACGTCGCTGGTGGTGACGGTAACCGTGTCGCCGGTACGTAGCCGGGTGGTGGTGTGGAGGGGGTGGGTGCGCAGGTGCTCGTCGAGGAAGCGGCCGACGAGCCGCGCCTTGCCGACCGTTCCGGGGGCGTGGCGGACGTAGGCCCGCAGTGCGCGGGCGAGGGCGGAGGCGGGCATGGGCGTCTCCTTCGTACGGCGGCCTGGGAATGGGGTCCCCGGGCCGGCCGGTGGTGACAGACTGGCGAGAGAACGCTGGCGGTGCTGAGGGGAGTTGTTCGTGGCTGTGAGCGACGCTGCGGTGGTGTACCTGCTGGTCGGGCTCACAGGCTCCGGGAAGACGACCTACGCCCAGCGAGTGCTGGAGCCCCAGGGAGCGGTGCGGCTGTCGGTGGACGAGGTCGTCTACGAGCGGCACGGTCGGTACGGCGTCGACTACCCGGAGAACACGTACTTCGAGAAGGAGACTCCGGTGATCGCCGAGCTGTACCGGCGACTGGCTGAGCTGGTCGCCGAGGGCCGGGACGTGGTCTGGGACCACGGGCTGTGGCCGCGCAAGGACCGCGAGGAGATGAAGGAACTGGTGGAGGCCGCCGGCGGCCGGTGGCGGCTGCTGTACTTCCCGGTGGAGCGCGAGGAGCTGCTGCGCAGGCTGGCGGAACGCAACGCGCGGGGAGACGCGAACGCGCTGCTCGTCACTCCTGAGGCACTGGACGACTTCTTCGCCCGCTTCGAGGTACCTCAGGGCGAGGGCGAGGAGACCGTGGAATCCGGCTGGTTCTGAGGCCGCGGAGGCCGCCAGGTGGTGGCGAGCTGGGCGGCTTCGGCGGCCCAGCCGTCCGGCAGCCGGTCAAGGGTGACATGACGGAAGGACAAGCGGGGGTCGGAGACGTCGATGCGGCCGCGATGGCGGTCGATGTGCTGCAGCAGGCGGGACGCCTCGCTGCGGACGGCCGGGGTGTGCTCGGCCCACTCGCCGGAGGTGAACCGCTTGACCCGTCGGCGCAGGTCGTCCAGGACACCCGAACGCCACTTGAAATGGTGCACGCACGCGAGCGTGCTCGGGTCGGGTTTGTGGCCCGGTGCGCGGTGGTTTCCGGACGCGATGGTCACCGAGGAGTGGGCGAGGACGATCTTGCGTGGGTCACCCTGGAGGAGGCGGCGGGTGAGGTGTCCGCCGAGCGGGAAAGCCCGGTCAAGGCCGATTTCCGGGCGCCACATGGCCAGGCGGCCGTCGTTGGTGACGCGGTCGAGCATCAGCCCGCCGACCACTTTCTGCCCGGTTTTCTCGGCCTGAGCGAGCACGACGGTGAGCGGGGCGGGGTAGGTCTGGAACTCGTCGGAGTCGGCGAGCAGGTGCCAGCCGGTCCCGGCCTGCTCGCGCAGGGAGTCGCGGAGCTGGGTGTTGGTGTGCTCGTGCCAGGGGCCGGTGCTGATCTGGGCGGGGGCAATGCCGAAGTCGCTGCAGGCCGCGATCAGCTGGTGCCGCCAGGCGTCCGGTACGTGGTCGGGGAAATGGAAGGCAAGGTGGAACTGCTCGATGCCGAGCCGGAGGTAGTGGGCGGTCCAGGCAGCCAGCAGGGCCGGCTCGACCGGGCCGATGACCGCGACCAGGGCGGGAGGGACAAACATCAGCAGCGCTCCTTGGTCAGGTGGAGGTGGGCGTAGGTGTCGGTGAGGAAGGCGGTCTGCTCGGCCGCCGGGTACATGTCCAGCACTGTCGGCGCCGTTGGCCCCGGCCGGGCGGGCGCCTCGGACGTGAGCTTGTCCAGCATCTCGGCGAGAGCATCCGGGTCTCCGGCAGGGAAGAGCCTCACCCACGGCTGGCCGCTCAACCGAGCGGAAAGCTCGCGGTTGTGTGCGGAGACGATCAGTGGGACACCGAGCCGTACGGCGTCCATGACCAGCCCCGACTCCTTGCCCACCCCGGGCTTGCGGGCGACGAGGGCCGCGTCGGCGGCGGCGTAGACGAGCCGCAGGACCTCGTCGGCGACCGGGCCGGGCACCGTGTGGAGGCGGACGTGGGGCAGCCGGTGCCAGCGATCGAGGACGTCGTCGTCCAGCGGGGTGCCGCACACCAGCACGTGCAGCGGGGTGGTGAGGCGGGCGAGGGCCGCGTCGACGGTGGCGATGTCCTTGTACGGCCACCAGCCGCCGACCAGGCACACCGCCCTCGCGTCGGTCGGGATGGTGAGGGCGGCGCGGGCGCCGTCGCGCTCGACGTCGGTCAGCCGCCGTCCGTCGTCGACCGCGAACGCCCGCACCTCACAGCGAAGGTGGGGGAAGGCCGCTGCGACCTGGTCGCGGACGTCGGCAGTCGGGCACAGCGTAACCACCTGCTTCTCGCCCTGGCGCGCGAGCCGGCCCAGCCACCGGACCGGACGGTCTTCGGTGGTGACCACCTCGTGGACGAACCGCAGGTGAGGGAAGCCGCCGAGCAGGGCGGCCATGCCGTGCAGGGCCTCGCTCGCGCTGAGGATCACCACGGCCGCCGGCCGCGGGGCGAGGCGGCGCGCGGTGCGAAGGCACGCGGCCTCGGCCAGACACCGGGCGAGGAGCGTGACCTGGTGCGGGAACCTGCGGGCTCCCCGCGGCCAGCTCCGGGAGGCGAAGGCCCGCTGACTGGCGGCCGAGACACGCCCCGCCGCCCGCGCCCCGGCCAGCAGGACCCTCGCCGCCGCCCCGGTTGGCCCGGCGGCGATCCGGGCACCGGACCGGGCCAGCGGGCCCAGGCCCTCGCCCAGCCCCTCAGGAGCCACGACCAGGCTCTTCGGCTGTGCGGCGGCGAGCGCGGTCAGCGTGTGCTGGTGGTGGCCGCCGCCCCGGTGCGCGTATGGCTCGATCAACACCAGCGGCCCAGGTGCGTTGCTCACCCGGTGACCGCCTGCTCGCCGTACAAGGCGGTGAAGTGCCGGTGCAGCCAGGTCGGGTCGTTGAGCACCTCGAAGCGCTGCGGGTCGCGGGCGGCGGCCTTGGCGAAGTCGAGCCCGTCGTGGGCGCCGGACGCCGCGTAGGGGCCGTATTCGCCGTCGCGACTGGATGTCCACGCGCCGATACGTTCTTGGGCGGAGGCGTCGGTCATGCCGTACTCGCTGCCGCGCGCGAGCATCGCGCACTCGCGGAAGCCCGCCTTCCACGCGTGGAACGGGCTCTGGTTGAACCGCGTGATGCCAGCAGTCTGGCGGTAGAACTCGACCCGTCCGGGCAGGGCGGCCAGCACGTCGACGGCCTGGCCCATCTCCCTCAACGCCGTACGGCTGATCAGCTTGAGTCCGCCGTATCCGTAGGTCAGGCCGTTGACCGGGTTCACGGCCTGCCACACCCGCATCGCCACCCCGTCGGCCAGCGGCTCCACCGCGGCGGCGGAGAACTCGGGGTCGATGGCGAAGTCGCCGTCGGCGAGGAAGAACGTCTCGGTGTCGACCAGCTCGGCGGTGAGCCGGTAGGCACGCCGCATCCCGCGGACCCCGTGCAGGCGCTTGACGCTGCCGCCCAGTACCCGGGCGAGGCGGGTGTGCAGGGAGCCGGCCAGCGGCTCGTCGTAGGAGAGCTGGACCGCGTCGAAGCCGGTCACTGGATCGCCTCCAGGTAGCGGGCGGCCACCGCGGCGGGCGCGAGATCGGTGGTGGAGGCGTGGGCGCGCTTGGCGTGCAGGAGGTAGAACTCGGGGTCCGTGGCGAGGCGGGTGGCGATCCGGATGGCCTGCTCGTCGGTGTCGAATAGCAGCTCGTTGTCGATGTGCTCGGCCAGCCAGCCAGTACGCGGGCCGATTACGGGCAGGCCCATCGCCTGGCAGTCGATGACCGACATGGACCAGGGGCAGCCGGGCCGGAAGGGGGCGATGCCGAAGTGGGCGCCAGCCAGCAGGTCGTGGTAGCGGACGCGGTCGCCGCGGTCGGAGGCGATGGTGACGCCGTCCGTGGTCGCGAGCTCTTCCAGGTGCCGTTCGGGGCTGGGGTCGAGGCGGACGCGTTCGGGGCTGCGGGTGCCGAACAGGTCCATCACCGTGAGCCGCACCGGGGCGTCAGCGACGAGGTGGCGGGCGAGCTGGGTGAAGCGGGCGGTGCCGTAGTGCGCGTACAGGCGGTGGTTGTAGATGCCGGTGGCCTGGCCCTCGGGTGGGGTGATGTCGGCAGGGTCGCGCACCAGCCGTACGTCCCTGGGGGCGGGGACGATGTGCAGCTTCTCGCTGAGGTCGACGTCGGCGCGGGCGGCTGCCGCCGTGGTCCAGGAGGCGGCGGTGGAGGAGTGGACCAGGACGCGGTCACAGGCTGCGAGACCGGCGGCGAAGGCCAGCAGCACGCTCCGGCCGAGGCCGCCGTCGTCCATCGCCGGGTCTAGCTCCGCAGCGCCCGTGCCGGTGTCGGCGATGGAGAACGGCAGGTAGTGGCAGTAGCCCGCGACCAGCGCGTCCACCCCGGCTTCCACGAGTGCGGCCCGGATCGCGGTAGCGGCCTCGATCTGGTTGGCCACCACTACCTCGGGCCGCCGGTCACGGAACAGGGCGACCAGGGCGTCCATGCCCGGGTCGAAGCGAGCCCGGTACTTGGTGGACGGCGTCGTGGTGAGCGCGAAGTGCACGCGGGCGTCGCCGATCGGGACGGGAGAGGCCACGGTCACCTCCGCCCCGGCGTCGGTCAGGGCCGGGGCGAGCAGGTCGGCGAAGGTGAAGCCGGAATCGGCAGTCAGCTGACTGCTGTTGGAGACATTGAGCAGATACAGCACGCGCATCGCTGCGACCCTCCTTCTTGGGGCCCGGGGATCGACCTGGGCCAGTGAAGGAAGGAAACGCGTGACTGCGACCATGACAGAATGGTGAATCGAGATCACTCACGGTTCATTCATCTCATCCGGCAGCCAGGGCGGGGGCTTTGATGGACGCGCGGGATGATGCCTTGACGGCCGAGCAAGCGGCCGAGGCGTTCGCGGCGGATGTGGCTCACTGGCGCGAGGTGCGGGGCCTCGCCAAGCGGGAGTTAGCCAGAAGGATGGGCTTCGACCCGTCCTACGTCAGCCATGTCGAGTCGGGCCGACACAAGCCGACGGAGGACTTCGCGCTGCGCGCGGAGGAGGCGCTGAACGCGGGCAAGGCCATCTGGCGGCGGTGGCGTGACTACGAGGCGGCCAAGGCCCGCACCGCACCGGCGCCGTTGGCGCCGGCTCCCCGCAGAGCCGAGCAGCCGTACGCGACCGGCTCGGCGATCGTCGTCGAGCACGACGCGGCCCGTCTGGACTACGACGGCAGCCACTACCGGCTGACGATGCGCCGACTGCTGCGGAACACCGGCAGCGAACCCATCACCCGCTACCTGATCCGCATCAGCGTCGACCGCTACCCCGGCGAACCCGAACGCTCCAACGCCCACTACCGCAAACACCCGCTGACCTGGGACGAACTCGCCCTGACCGCGACCTGCTGCGGCGAGGCGATGCACTGGCAGACCAAGCACGACCGCGACGCCTTCAAGGAGGTGTGGCTGGCGTTCGAGAACAGCGAGGGCCGCTTCCCCCTCTACCCGGGCGAGTCGGTCTGGATCGAGTACGCCTACTCGGTGGGCGACGAGAAGTGGGGCCGCTGGTTCCAGCGTGCCGTCCGCCTGCCTACCGAGCACCTGGCGGTCGAACTCGCCTTCCCCACCGCACTCGACCCCGCCGTGTGGGGCACCGAAACCTCCATGACTGCCGAGGCCGCACCGCTGCGGACGGCCCCGATACAGCGCGAGGAGAACGGGATGCGGATCTTCTCCTGGAGCACCTCCACACCCGCACTCCACGCCCGGTACCGTCTGGAATGGCGGTTCCGAGGCCGAACCGAACGGGACATGAATCAAGGGGAGTTCACGTGAACCAGGCGCGGCCCAGCGAGCAGATGCGGGACCTCGGCGTCGTGCAGGATGGGGCTCCAGTTCTCGCCGAGCCCGCCCGCGCCTTCACTCTGCCGTCCGAGCGCGAGGCGGCCGAGCAGGCTGTCGAGCAGATGTTCGCCGCCATGGAGCGGATCGGGCAGGTTCACCCGTTCGCCAAGGGCATGGGTCTCGCGGCCCCTCAGATCGGGATCGACAGGGCCGCTGCCGTGGTCCAGCCCCCCGGCACCCCTGCGGTCGTGCTGCTGAACCCCCGCATCACCGACCGCTCCAGCGACGCGGACGAGCAGTACGAGGGCTGTCTGTCGTTCTTCGACGTCCGCGGCCTAGTGCCCCGGCCCCTTCGGATCACGGTGGAGACCACGACCTTGGACGGTCAGCTGGTGACCACCACCTACGAACGCGGACTCGCCCGCCTGATCCACCACGAGATCGACCACCTGGACGGCCTGCTCTATACCGCGCGGATGCGCACCGGCGTTACCCCCATCCCCGTCGAGCAGTACCGCCAGACCGGCCGCGCATGGGCCTACGAGCAGTGACAGTCCACTTGGCCGGCCCTGGGCGAAGCTCGGGCCGTTTCCAAGTCACCGGGTCCTTGACCGAGCCGACGGCACGGCTCGCGGTGTGGTGGCGGAACCGGGCTGGGCTCGCCCTTCCATCTTGTTGCGCGGGGGCTTCCTGACGACGGGTTCTCGAAGGCGGTTCAAGCGCCAGGTGAGGACTTCGCTGAGGCTTGTGGCGGTGTCGAGTTCTCGGTGGCGGGCGGCCTGGATGAGGAGCGCGGTGGGAGCGCGGCCGGCTGTTGTGGCGTCGTTGAGGGTGGTGGCGAGGGCGGGCCAGCCGGGTTCGGCGAGGATCTGCTCGGCCAGGTCAGGCAGTGCTCGGCGCACTGCGGCGGCCTGCTGCTTCAGCAGCCATGGGGCGAGCTGCCGGCCCCGGTGGCGGAGCGCGGTCAGGGGCTCGGTGGCTGCGGCCCGGTAGGCCACGCGGAGGTGCGTGGTTGCGCGCTGCGCGGCCTCGGCCTGCTGGTGGTGGCCGCGGGCGCGGTGCCAGTGCTGGGCGGCGATGACCGCGAGCAGGAGAGCGTCGAGGACGATCGCGAGGAGGGCTCCGTCCTTCGGCGCGGGTTCGTGCAGGATCGCCTTCACCGCCCGGCGGGTGGCCTGGGCCTGCTGGTGATGGGCGCGGACGCGGGACCGGGCGGCGCGCTCGAAGGCGGTGGCGGCCTCGACGAGCCGGGGCCGGATGGCGGCCGGAGCGAGCAGAGGGAGTGCGTCGAGGGCTTCGGCGAGGACGGTGATGTGGGCTTGTCCGGCGTCGTCCTCGCTGTGGGCGAGGCGGTCGGGTATCCCGTCGACGGCGCGGGCGAGTCGCTGCCAGGCCGGGGCATCAGTCCGTTCCGCCGACATTGAGGCTGTGGCCGTCAGGCGTTCGGCGATCTTTGGGTAGGAGAGGTCGGGGGCGAGGGTGGAGCCGGAGAACCAGACGGGCTCGCCGTGGGCGTTGGTGTCGTCGTCGAGGGCGACCTTGTAGCCGCGGACCTCCCCGGAGGGGAAGTACTGGACGTCGACGAGGGCTCCGGCCCCCTCGACGATCCGGAAGAACTCCTCGGTGTTCGTGGCCGCCGAGACGGCGGTGCGGATGACGGTGCGCAGGTGTTCCCGGGCAGTTCGGGCGTTGCCGGTCCGGCGGGCCTTCTCCTGCTCGGCGCGGGTCGGCCGCTTGGAGGCGGTGCGGTCGCCCCGTGGCACCTGGCGGAGCCCGTACTCCTTCTCGATGGCGACCAGTTCGTTGTCGGCGCGCAGGAAGTCGTTCCAGTTCCTCGGCGGGCGGAGGTCTCCTCGGACCTTGGTGGCGACGATGTGGATGTGGTCGTCGGCGTGGCGGACGGCGACCCAGCGGCAGGCGTCGGGGTCGTCGGCCGGGGCGATTCCGGTGGCGTCGAGGACGCGGCGGGCGATGGCGGCCCACTCGTCGTCGGTCAGATGGCGGTCTTCGGGGGCGGCCCGGATCGAGCAGTGCCAGACGTGGTTCTTCGGGGCCTTGTGGCCGGCCTGCTTGACCCGCAGGTCGAGGACGGTGGCGAGTTGGGCGAGGGTGGCGTCGGGGTCGCGGCCGGGGTCGGGTGCGAAGCCGTCGAAGGAGGCGACGAGGTGGGGGTCGGTGTGTTCGTTGGCGCGGCCGGGCCCGTACAGGTAGTTCAGGACGCCCCGTGTTTTGTGGCCGGGCTTGACGATGTTCGCGATCAATCAGACCGCCCGGCGGTTCGTGGCGGCCACATCGGCGGCGGTGTCGACCGCCGTGACCGCCTGCCTCACGGTCGCCACGAGCCGGTGGGCTTCGGCGAGGACGGCGGCGTCCGCAGGGTGTGCGTCGCCGCCGGCGTTGAGGCGGTGGGCGATCTGGTTCGCGTTCGTGCCGATCCTGGCGAGCTCGGTACGCAGGGCGGCGTACTCGTCGATCAGGTCATCGGTGGCGGCACGCTCGGCGGGCAGGGCGAGGTCGCTGTCCAGATGGGCCATGACGATGGCGCCGACGAGGTGCGCGCCGGCCAGATTGTGACGACGGGCCTCGGCGAGGATCGCCTGCTTCTCGTCGACGCTGTAGCGGACATCGACACGCTCTCGACGCTGCACGTCCTGCCGGGCACGGCGACGGGCGACACGACGCAGCGCGGCCTCGTCGGTGGCACGCACACCCCCTGTCCCCGGTGCGCCCTCGCGCCGGGGGTCTGCCTCCGCCACCCCCGGGGCGGAGGCTTCTGCGTTGGACCGGCCCTTGGACGGTCCAACGCCATACCTTGCTTCGCCTGGTGCCTGGGGGCGATTCATCTGCTGTCTCGGTCTGCTGGGGGGTTCGTGCTGCGCGCCGTACATGGGACTCTTTCCGAGGTGGGGGTTGGGTGTCGAACGTTGACTGGTCGTCGGCCCTGGACGGCTGGGCTGGCCGGAACTCGGTCAGGGCCTTGCGGGTGAGGGGCGACCGGGGAGGATTGCTCCATGGACCACGTCATCGATCTCGATTCGGCCGCCGCCGAGATCACCGAGCGCCTCTCTGCCTGGAGTGCGGCGGGACTCGCTCCCCGTCCAATCACCTGGCGGGACGGCCTTGCGCCTTGGCCGCAGCCGCTGGAGACCGACCGGGCCCGTGTAAGCGATCCGGATTCGATCGGTCTGCGCATCCAAGGCAGTGACGGATGGGCAGAACTACACCTTGTCCTGTATCGCGGAGGCTGGGCAGACCTCGATGCGCTGACCGAGTACGAGGTCCTCACCGAAGGTCCCCGGATCAGCACCCCGGCAGAGTTCGGCCGTCTCCTCGACTCCGCCGTCACATGCTTCGCCAGCACCCGTTGGCAGCTACCGGCATGAAGCACGATGCCGATCCGAGGGACCTGGGCACGGCTCGTTGCACACGCGGCGGGGACCGACTGCGTCGGCTGCCGGCCCCCGCTGGCCTGGTCCCGCAGCTCTGAGCCCTGAGGCGTGAGCTCGGGGGCCGACCGTATGGCGTAGACGGTCCGCACTGACCTGCGGTTTCCCTGCCTCTTCGGGGACCGGTCCCCGAAGAGGCAGGGGACAGGGGTGAACTTGGTGGGGACCGGTCCCCACCTGAGTCGGGGACCGGTCCCCGACTGCCCGTCAGGGGGACCGTACCCAGCGAACCGAGCTGTGCGGGGACCGGTCCCCACTGTCCCCGCACCTCGCGGACCAGCCGGGCAGGCGAGGGCGCTACACCGTCGGGACCGGTTCATCGAGGGCTGCCAGCAGAGCTGTCAGGTGCGCCTCCGACCGGGTCATTTTGGGGCTCGCTGACCCGCCACTGGGGCTGGCGGCTGCGTGGGGCGCTACTGGGGCGGGGCTCCGCTCGCGAGTGATCCACGCTCGCCAGTCGGCACCCCACGCGGCACTCGAGCGTGGAGACGCGCCGGCCCGGAAGGCCCGCCACTTGTCGTCCGCCACTCGTACGCCCTCCTCGCCAAGGCGGGTGAGGTGCCCCTCGCTCCGCAGCCAGGAGTCGCTGCCCGCGTCGATCTGCCATTGAGAGGCGGGGATGGGTGCACTGCTGCTGTACCTACTGGTTCCTATTGGTTCACTTCTGTTCTGGGGGTCGGATTCTGCTCCCCCGAGGTATCGGAATCCGGCACCCCCCGGGGTTGGATTCTGTACCCCGGGGTCGGATTCCGGCCCGTCCGCATTGCTGCTGGAGGTATCGGATTCCGGTACCTCGGGGGTTGGAATCTGGCCCTCCTGATGGGTCGGATTTCGAACGTCCTCGGTCATGAAACGGGCGGCTTCGGGGAGGCGGTAATACGATTCCCCGCGAGGCCCTTTGCGTCCGTCGAGGCGGACTATCTCGCCGCTGGCGACCAGTTTGTCCAGCGCGTCCCGAACGGCGCTGCGCGACGCGTTCGCGCGTCGCATCAGGGCTGGGACGGAGGCGTAGGCCGTGCAGGTGTGGTCGATGCAGCGATCGGCGATCAAGGTGAGGACCATGCGGGCAGTGCCTTTGCTGAGGCTGTGGTCCCATACCCAGACGCGGGCATCGTGGCTCATGGTTCGGCGGCTCCTCGAAGCAGGGGGTGGTGGTGGCCGCGAATCGCCGCGACGGCGGTGCTGCCGTCGGACGGAGCTGGCGCACCGAAGGCCGATCCGGGCGGCCTTCATTTCAGCGACTGGACCAAGAAGGAAGCCACATCGCCTCGCGCAAGTCCAGGGTTACTTCGCACAAAGCGAGCAGCCGACGGCGAACGCCGGCGGAACGCGGTCCAAAAACGATAGACCCGAATCGGCCGTTCACCAAGAAGTTCATGCTGATGGCGCCCGTGACCGATTCACCTTTGGCTTCAGGTCAGCAAAATTTGGGCCGGATCCCCAACTCCGATACTCCCGAAATCTGCTGGGAGTCGAGGCAACATAGACGCACATCGCCGGTTAACCAAACCGGCGATGCAGAGGTATCACTTACGAGATGCCGAAATAGTCCCAGCGGGGGCAGCGCGATAGCTCGAAGCGGTCGCGATGCCCGTACGTCTGCCTCAGCGGGCGTGCCCCCGCATGGGCGCATCGGTTGTTGACCCGCCGCCTCGTAGAAGGAACATCCTTGCCTCGACCCGCAGTGATTACCACCCCATGGCCCGCCGACACGTGGGAGGAGGCGGTCTCGAATGGCTGACCGCCTTCTCGGCGTGGCCGAGGCAGCCGAACGTCTCGGTGTCGGTGAGCGATTCATCCGTCGACTCGTCTCCGAGCGTCGCATCCGGTATGTCAAGGTTGGCAAGCACGTTCGCATCTCCGACACCGCGCTGGACGCTTACGTGGAGGCGCGGACGGTCGAGCCGGTCCGTACTCTCCGCTCCGGATTCAGGGCTGCGGCCTGATGGCCCGTCCGCGCCAGAAGGCTCCGCGCCGCACATTCGGCGCGATACGACAACTGCCCTCAGGGCGCTACCAGGCCCGCTACCCCAGCACGGCCGATGACACCCTGCGGCCCGCGCCGGAAACCTTCGAGACCAGGCGCGATGCGGAGGCGTTCCTCATCCAGATCCAAGCGGAGCAGATGCGGGGCGACTGGCTCGACCCGACCGCCGGGGAAGTCTTGTTCGCCGACTACGCCACGCGCTGGATCGCGGAACGCGGCCTGGCCCCGACCACGGCTGAGTTGTACCGCCGGCTGTTCCGGCTTCACCTGGAGCCGACGTTCGGCGAGATGAACGTCAACATGATTAGCCCCGCTCGGGTCAGAGCCTGGCGGGCGGAGCGGTTGTCCGCCACCGGTGCCACCACGGTGGCCAAGTCGTACCGGCTTCTCAAGGCCGTGATGGAGACCGCCGTCGAGGACGACATGCTGCGCAAGAACCCCTGCCGTATCCGCGGGGCAGGTCGCGAGGATGCTGACGAGCGACCCGTGGCGACGGTCGACCAGGTCTTCGCCGCGGCAGAGGTGATCGGCCTGCGCTGGCGCCTCATGGTTCTGCTCGGAGCCTTCGCCTCGATGCGACCCGAGGAACTCGCCGAGCTTCGGCGGCGGGACGTGGACCTCGACTCCAGTGCGCTTTGGGTTCGCCGTGCCGCACCGGAGCTCAACACAGGTCGCCGCGTGGTCGGCGCCCCCAAGTCCCGGGCGGGCCGACGGGAGATCGTGCTGCCGTCATTCCTCCACGAGGACGTTCGCCGACACCTGGAATGGTTTGCCCAGCCGGGGCCGGACGGGCTTGTCTTCGTCGGCAAGAGGGGGGCGGTACTGCGCGGCACTACGTTCGGCCGCAAGTGGCGCAGGGCCCGGGACAAGGCCGGGCTGCCCGAAGGCTTCCGCTTCTACGACCTACGGCACACAGGCAACACGCTCGCGGCCGACACCGGTGCCAAGCTCAAGGACCTCATGGTCCGAGCCGGCCAGTCCTCCGAGCGCGCGCAACTGATCTACCAGCACTCCACCAAGGAACACCAGCGCAGGCTTGCCGCCAACATCGATCTCGACGTACGCCGCCAGCAGTCGGCCGCCGCCACGGGGAGTGGTGGCGCGACCGTTCACCCGCTGGTGCCGCGCCCGCTCGGACCATCCGCCCCACGGGCCGCGCGGCGTTGATCGGGCAGGAGCAGACCGTCCGCACCGTGGATGTGACGCAGGCGACTTGGAAGTGATCTCACGATGCGGGACCTGGTAGCGGAGCGCTCGGCCTGGGGAGTGACGGATCCACTATTGATGCAGGTCGGGAGGGTCGTTATGGCACGCGAATGGCACGGGCCCTAAAAGTGGTCTAGACAACAAACAAGGCCCTGGTCTCTGACCAGGGCCTTCATCAAAGAGCGGGTGACGAGAATCGAACTCGCGCTCTGAGCTTGGGAAGCTCATGTTCTACCATTAAACTACACCCGCGAGGTGTGCCGCCCGAGCGGCGTCTACCGCTCCACACTGTACCCCATGCCTGGTCCCCGGCGTTTGCGCCGTGGGGCCTTTTCGTTGTGGTGGGAGGGTGGATGCGTGTGTCGTGGGCGGGAGTTGGGGGCGTAGCGTGGGTGGTCGGAGTGCCGCCTGGAGTGGCGTCCTGTTCATCCCCTAATGTGGCTTTCTCGTCCAAGGCTTGTTGGGGAAGGGACTTGATGGACTCCATGGAGCGCACCGTCGTCCGCTGTGCCGAAGGGCACGTTTTCGCTACCGCTTCGTTCCCGATGCAGCAGCTCGGGGCCGGGCGGATCGGTCCAGGGCGGCTTATTCGCTGTCCGCGTTGCGCTCGGTTGCGGCATGCCGTGCCCGTGGTGTTCGAGCGGCGGTAGCGGCGGCAGAGGCGGTGGCAGGCGCGCGGGGTGGTCCCGGATTGGGGTGGGCCCGCGCGTTCTGCGTATCCTCGGGGCGTGCTTCTCTCAGATAAGGACATCCGGGCCGAGATCGACGCCGGACGTGTGCGCATTGATCCGTTCGACGCGTCGATGGTGCAGCCCTCGAGCATCGATGTGCGGCTCGACCGCTACTTCCGGGTGTTCGAGAACCACCGCTATCCGCATATTGATCCGGCCGTCGAGCAGGCCGATCTGACTCGCATGGTCGAGCCGGACGGGGACGAGGCGTTCATCCTGCACCCCGGTGAGTTCGTGCTCGCTTCGACGTACGAAGTCATTTCGTTGCCCGACGATCTCGCGTCGCGGCTGGAGGGCAAGAGTTCGCTGGGGCGGCTCGGGCTCGTCACGCATTCGACCGCCGGGTTCATCGACCCCGGTTTCTCCGGGCATGTGACGCTGGAGCTGTCGAATCTGGCGACGCTGCCGATAAAGCTGTGGCCGGGGATGAAGATCGGGCAGCTGTGCATGTTCCGGCTGAGCTCGCCCTCGGAGTTCCCGTACGGCTCCGAGCGGTACGGGTCGCGGTACCAGGGCCAGCGTGGGCCGACCGCGTCGCGTTCCTTCATGAATTTCCATCGGACCCAGGTGTGACGTCCGTGAGCGATGACGTGAACGTGGACGAGGTGCGGGAGAACCTTACCTACGAGGGGTTCGGGCACGCCGTGCGTGAGTTGGCGCAGACCGTGGCGGACGACGGGTTCGAGCCCGATGTGGTGCTCAGCATCGCGCGGGGCGGGGTATTCGTCGCCGGTGGACTGGCCTACGCGCTGGACTGCAAGAACATTCACCTGGTGAACGTGGAGTTCTACACCGGGGTGGGCACCACCCTGGAAATGCCGGTCATGCTGGCGCCCGTTCCGAATGCCATCGACTTCTCGGACAAGAAGGTCCTGATCGCCGACGATGTCGCCGATACCGGGAAGACGCTGAAGCTGGTGCGTGATTTCTGTATCGATCATGTCGCCGAGGTGCGCAGCGCGGTCATCTACGAGAAGTCGCATTCGCTGGTGAAGTGCGAATACGTGTGGAAGAAGACCGACCGCTGGATCAACTTCCCGTGGAGTGTGGACAAACCCGTCGTGCGGCGCAGCGGGCAGGTTCTCGACGCCTGATCCCCGGACGGGCGGGCCCGGATATGGCTCCGGATATGGCTCCGGATACGGCCCGGATGCGGGCCGGTCAGTGGCGGTTCCGGGCGTTGAGGCGGGCTGCCTGGCGGGTCAGGTGGTCGCGTTCGGGGTGGGTGGGTGCCTTTCTGGCCGCCTCCGCGTAGAGGCGTGCCGCTGTCGTCAGGTCGCCGGCGCGTTCGTGGAGGTGGGCCGCTGCCGCGGTGTGGCGGGGGAGCGAGTCGTCCAGCGTTGCGAGTGCTGCCAGGCCGGCGCGTGGTCCGTCCGCCTCGCCGATGGCCACCGCGCGGTTGAGGCGGACGACCGGGTTGTCGGTCAGGCCGGCGAGCTCGTCGTACCACTCGACGATCTGCACCCAGTCGGTCTCCTCGGCGGTGGGTGCGTCGGCGTGTAGGGCCGCGATGGCGGCCTGGGCCTGGAACTCGCCCAGCCGGTCGCGGGCCAGGGCCGCCTGGAGGATCTCGACGCCCTCGGCGATCGCCCCGGTGTCCCACCGGGTGCGGTCCTGCTCGGCGAGCGGGACCAGGCTGCCGTCCGGCGCGGTCCGCCCGGCGCGCCGGGCGTGGTGGAGCAGCATGAGCGCGAGCAGCCCCGACACCTCGGGGTGGTCGATCGCGGCCGCGAGCTGCCTCGTGAGCCGGATGGCCTCGGCGGCGAGGTCCACGTCACCGGAGTAGCCCTCGTTGAAGACCAGGTAGAGGACGCGCAGCACGGTGGCGACGTCCCCGGGGCGGTCGAGCCGGATGCCGGAGACGGTGCGCTTGGCACGGCTGATGCGCTGCGCCATGGTCGCCTCGGGCACCAGGTAGGCCCGGGCGATCTGGCGGGTGGTGAGCCCGCCGACGGCGCGCAGGGTGAGCGCGACGGCGGACGACGGGGTCAGCGACGGGTGGGCGCACAGGAAATAGAGCTGGAGCGTGTCGTCCGCCGAGGGTGCGGGGCCGGGCGCCGGTTCCTCGTCGACGAGGTCCTCGCGCCGGCGGCGGGCGGTCTCCGCCCGGCTCGCGTCGAGGAACTTGCGCCAGGCCGCGGTGATCAGCCAGCCCTTCGGGTCGCGCGGCGGATCGGCCGGCCAGACGCGGACCGCCTCGACCAGCGCGTCCTGCACGGCGTCCTCGGCCGCCGCGAAGTCGGCTCCGCGGCGGACGAGGATCCCGAGCACGCTCGGTGTGAGGCTCCGGAGCAGGGCCTCGTTCATCGACGAAGTCACTCGGTGATGGTGGGCATCGCGGTCAGGAACGGGCGCAGCTCCAGCCACTCGTGGATCGGCTTCCCGCCCGCCCCGGGGGCCGCCGACAGCTCCCCGGCCAGCTCGACGGCGCGCTCGTAACTGTCGACGTCGATCACCATCCAGCCGGCGATGAGGTCCTTGGTCTCGGCGAACGGACCGTCGGTGACCGGCGGGCGGCCCTCGCCGTCGTACTGGACGAAGGTTCCCTCGGGGGCGAGCGCCTGGGCGTCGACGAACTCGCCGGTCTTCTCCAGCCGGGCCGCGAAGTCGTTCATGTACTGCACGTGCGCGGAGATCTCCTCCGGCGTCCACCGGTCCATGGGGACGTCGTTGACGGAGCTCGGGGCGCCGCGGTAGTGCTTGAGAAGCAGGTACTTGGCCATCGTGTTCTCCTCGGTGCCGGTGCGGACCATTGTGGTCGCGCTCACCACTGGGACGGAGCACGCCACGGGTTCTCGACATCACTCGCCCATGGATTTCGAAATCTTTCGCCCGGGGACTCCGAAACCCCCGGCGCACGGGATGTGCCGGGGGTTTCGGGGGTATGCGCGGGCGGGCGTCAGATGGTGCCCAGCTTGATGATCGACAGCAGGGCGATCAGCTGGATCGCGGACGCGCCCAGCGCCTTCGGCCAGGGCAGGTCGTGCGATTTGCTCACCATCGAGGTGAACAGCGCGGCCGAGGCGAGCCAGGTGATCCAGCCGAGGATCTGGACCAGGGAGTTCTCGCCGCCGAGGAAGAGCGCGAATATCAGGCGGGGCGCGTCCGTGATCGACATGATCAGCATGGACAGGCCCACCGTTGGCTGCCACGCGCCGTCGCCGCCCAGCTGGCGGGCGAGCGTATGCGTGACCGCGCCGAGGACCAGGCCGCCGATGACGAAGCCGAGGCCCGTGATGACGACGTAGGGCACCGCCGTGGAGATCGTCGCGTGGATCGCGTCGTCCCGGGCCTGGTCGAAGCCGAAGAGCGCGAGCAGGCCGTACAGGAAGGTGACGATGAGCGCCGGACCCCAGACGGGGTAGTCGCGCATCTGCCAGAACGTCGGTCCCGGGCGGAGCACGATGCCGCTGAGCAGCTGCTTCCACGGCAGCCGGGGGCCCGTGGGCTGGGCGGGGGCCTGGCCGGCGTGGTAGGTGTCGCCGGGGCCGTACGGGTCCTCGCCGATGCTGAATGCCTGGGTGTGGCCGGGGGAGTTGGCGTACGGGTCGCCGTGCTGCGGGGAACCGTGAGGGTTCTGGGGCTGGTGGGGCTGGTGGGGATGCTGGGGCTGCTGGTATGGGTCGCCGAAGTACTCCGGTTCGCCATGACCGCCGCCGTGGCCGCCGCCGTTGTAGCCGCCGCCGTTGCCGTGTCCGCCGTGTCCGCCGTTGTTGTACGGGGGCGGGGGCGGGGCCGTGTTGCCTCCCGTCGGCGGCCAGGGCTGTTGACCGTACGGCGGTGGTGCCTGTGTGCCGTACGGCTGCTGCCGCGGTTGCTGTTGCGCTTGCTGCGGGGTGCGGTTGTCCCGGCCGCGTCCGATCCTGAATCCAGCCACGTCATCGAACGTACCTGGTCCGGGCCGGTGCGGTCAGGGGGCCCGGGGAACCTGCCCGCCATTGCCGCCGAGCTGTGACATCCCCTAGGGGAACCCCGGGGGGACCGCCCCAGGGCCCTGAGGCCGGAGCCGGCCGCGTACGGAAAGGCCGGAGCCGGCCGCGTACGGAAAAGCGGAAGCGGCCGGTCCCGCCCTCTGGGCAGGTCCGGCCGCTTCCGTCGTGCGGCTCGCCGGGTTACTTCACCGGCTCCGGCTCCGGCGCGTCCGCCGACTCCGCCTCCCCGGCCGGGTCGGCCGGGGTCTTCACGGAGTCCAGCAGCAGCTGCGAGACGTCGACCACCTGGATCGACTCCTTCGCCTTGCCGTCGTTCTTCTTGCCGTTGACCGAGTCGGTCAGCATGACCAGGCAGAACGGGCAGGCGGTGGAGACGATGTCGGGGTTGAGGGAGAGAGCCTCGTCGACGCGCTCGTTGTTGATGCGCTTGCCGATCCGCTCCTCCATCCACATCCGGGCACCACCGGCGCCGCAGCAGAAGCCGCGCTCCTTGTGGCGGTGCATCTCCTCGTTGCGCAGGCCCGGGACCTTCGCGATGATCTCGCGCGGCGGGGTGTAGATCTTGTTGTGACGGCCCAGGTAGCAGGGGTCGTGGTACGTGATCAGGCCCTCGACCGGGGTCACCGGGATCAGCTTGCCCTCGTCGATGAGGTGCTGGAGCAGCTGGGTGTGGTGGATGACCTCGTACTCGCCGCCGAGCTGCGGGTACTCGTTGGCGATCGTGTTGAAGCAGTGCGGGCAGGTCGCGACGATCTTCTTCGACGACTTCGGCTTCCTGGTCGCCTCGTCCTCGTCATCCTCGCCGAACGCCATGTTCAGCATCGCGACGTTCTCCTGGCCGAGCTGCTGGAACAGCGGCTCGTTGCCCAGCCGGCGGGCCGAGTCACCGGTGCACTTCTCGTCGCCGCCCATGATCGCGAACTTGACGCCCGCGATGTGCAGCAGCTCCGCGAAGGCCTTCGTCGTCTTCTTGGCGCGGTCTTCGAGGGCTCCCGCGCAGCCGACCCAGTACAGGTAGTCGATCTCCGTGAGGTCCTCGACGTCCTTGCCGACGATCGGGACCTCGAAGTCGACCTCCTTGGTCCACTCGACGCGCTGCTTCTTGGCGAGGCCCCAGGGGTTGCCCTTCTTCTCCAGGTTCTTGAGCATCGTGCCCGCCTCGGACGGGAACGCGGACTCGATCATCACCTGGTAGCGGCGCATGTCGACGATGTGGTCGATGTGCTCGATGTCGACCGGGCACTGCTCCACGCACGCACCGCAAGTGGTGCAGGACCACAGCACGTCCGGGTCGATGACGCCGTTCTCCTCGGCCGTGCCGATCAGCGGGCGCTCGGCCTCGGCCAGAGCCGCGGCGGGGACGTCCTTCAGCTGCTCCTCGGTCGCCTTCTCGTTGCCCTCCATGTCCTTGCCGCCGCCGGCCAGCAGGTACGGGGCCTTGGCGTGCGCGTGGTCGCGCAGGGACATGATCAGGAGCTTGGGGGAGAGCGGCTTGCCGGTGTTCCAGGCGGGGCACTGCGACTGGCAGCGTCCGCACTCGGTGCAGGTGGAGAAGTCGAGCAGGCCCTTCCAGGAGAAGTGCTCGATCTGCGAGACGCCGTAGACGTCGTCCTCGCCCGGGTCCTCGAAGTCGATCTCCTTGCCGCCGGAGGTCATCGGCAGCAGCTCGCCGAGCGAGGTCTCACCCTTGGCGTTGCGCTTGAACCAGATGTTCGGGAAGGCCAGGAAGCGGTGCCAGGCGACACCCATGTCCTGCTTCAGGGCGACCGTGATCATCCAGATGAAGGAGGTCGCGATCTTCAGGCCGGCGAAGAAGTAGGTGAGGTTCTGGAGGGTGGAGACGTCCATGCCCTCCAGCCAGTTGACGACCGGGTACGAGATGAAGAAGGAGGACTCGTAGCCGGCGACGTGGTGCTGGGCGCCTTCGAGGGCGTGCAGCATGAAGATGCAGACGCCGACGATGAGGATGACGGCTTCGACGAAGTACGCCTGGCCGAAGTTGGACCCGGCGAAGCGGGACTTGCGGCCCGGCTTGCGCGGATGGGCCAGCTGGCGGATCACGATCAGGGTCAGGATGCCGAGCACGGTCATCGTGCCGATGAACTCGACGAAGACGTTGTACGGCGCCCAGTCGCCGATGACCGGCAGGAGCCAGTCGGCCTTGAAGAGCTGGCCGATGGCGTTGACGATCGTCAGGAGCAGGGAGAAGAAGCCCACCGCCACGAACCAGTGCGCGACACCGACGATGCCCCAGCGGTTCATCCGGGTGTGACCGAGGAACTCCCTGGCCACGGTGACGGTGCGCTGTGCGGGCTCGTCCGTGCGGGTGCCCGCGGGCACGTTCTGGCCGAGCCGCATGAAGTTGTAGATCTGCAGGAGGGCGCGGACGAACAGGGCCACGCCGACCACGATCAGAACCAGCGACACGATGATCGCGGCGAGTTGCATTGGGGGCTCCTCGGGCCTGCGAGGTGGGGAGGGTGGGATCCGGCGTCAATGAGACGAGTACTGGCGATTATCCGGCATTACTAAGCAGTAACTTAATCAGTCCGTGCCGACACTACCCACTTCTTCCGCCGTGCTGTAGCCGGAGGGGCGGTGATCTGTGTCGCTCGGGCCTGCCTTGCCGCGCCGTGCTAGCCCTCGGGCCGCCTCGCGCAGCGGTGTGTGTACGGCGCTCGCCAGGATGGCCAGGTCCAGCCGCACCCCGTGGTGCTCGGCGTAGTGCTGGTCCAGCAGGGCGGGCTCGTCCCACGGCATCCCGGAACGGGAGCGGATCTGCGCCAGGCCGGTGAGGCCCGGTTTCAGTTCCTGCCGCCAGTGTCTCGCGCCGGGGGAGGCGGAGGTTCCGGCGGGGTCGGTGCCGGTCCGCGGGTCGCCCGGTGCCAGGGGTTCCGGGCCGACCAGTGAGAGGTCCCCCCGGACGACGTACGGCAGCCGGGAGAGCAGGTCCAGCCGCAGCCGCCGGGTGCGAAGTGAGCGCAGTACGAAGACGTGGCCGTCCAGGCCGACCCGGTCGGAACGGGTCAGTACGCCGCCGGGGGGCCGCCGCGCCGCCAGGGCGAGGGCGCCCGCGGCGAGCAGCGGGCCGGCCAGGGTCAGGAGGGCCGAGCCGAGGGTCACGTCCAGTACGCGCTTGGCCGGCGGGGGCTCCCACTGCCGTACCCGAGCGCGTACCGCGGACAGCGCCGGCGCCGGCGGCGGCCCGTACCGGCCCGCGCTCCGGAACGGTGGCGACCCCTTCCGTCTCGCGCTTCCCCTCTGTCCCTGTGTCTGCATCGTTCGCACCTGCCTGGGTTCGCGGCGGATCGAGTGTCGGTTTTGCGTGACTCGCGGCCTTTTGTGACAGAACGATCCCATGGGGCGATGATGGGGGAGGGTTGCGCCGCCCGGGGGTGGGCGGTGTCGCGCGCGACCGGGTCGCAGGGCCGGGGGATGGCGGGGAAGCGGCGAGGGGAATGGCAAGGGAAATGGCGGTCCGCGCGGGGTCTGTGCACGATAGTTGAGTCGACTCGACTCAGGTCTGTTGACAGTGGGGCGGGGGTCGTGCATCCTTGAGTCAGATCCACTCAAGTAGTCAAGCTGGAGGAATTGAAATGGCACGTGCGGTCGGCATCGACCTGGGCACGACTAACTCCGTCGTCAGCGTTCTCGAAGGCGGCGAGCCCACCGTCATCACCAACGCAGAGGGCGCCAGGACCACGCCGTCCGTCGTCGCCTTCGCGAAGAACGGCGAGGTGCTGGTCGGCGAGGTCGCCAAGCGCCAGGCAGTGACCAACGTCGACAGGACCATCCGCTCCGTCAAGCGCCACATGGGCACTGACTGGAAGATCGACCTGGACGGCAAGAGCTTCAACCCGCAGCAGATGAGCGCCTTCATCCTGCAGAAGCTGAAGCGCGACGCCGAGTCGTACCTGGGCGAGAAGGTGACCGACGCGGTCATCACCGTCCCCGCGTACTTCAACGACTCCGAGCGTCAGGCGACCAAGGAGGCCGGCGAGATCGCGGGCCTCAACGTCCTGCGCATCGTCAACGAGCCGACCGCCGCCGCGCTGGCGTACGGGCTCGACAAGGACGACCAGACGATCCTCGTCTTCGACCTCGGCGGCGGCACCTTCGACGTGTCGCTCCTGGAGATCGGTGACGGCGTCGTCGAGGTGAAGGCCACCAACGGTGACAACCACCTCGGTGGTGACGACTGGGACCAGCGCGTCGTCGACTACCTGGTGAAGCAGTTCGCCAACGGGCACGGCGTGGACCTGTCCAAGGACAAGATGGCTCTCCAGCGTCTGCGCGAGGCCGCGGAGAAGGCGAAGATCGAGCTCTCGTCCTCGACCGAGACCACGATCAACCTGCCCTACATCACGGCGTCCGCCGAGGGCCCGCTGCACCTGGACGAGAAGCTCACGCGCTCGCAGTTCCAGCAGCTCACGGCCGACCTCCTGGACCGCTGCAAGAGCCCGTTCCACAACGTCATCAAGGACGCGGGCATCCAGCTCTCCGAGATCGACCACGTCGTTCTCGTCGGTGGCTCCACCCGTATGCCGGCCGTCGCCGAGCTCGTCAAGGAGCTGACCGGTGGCCAGGAGGCCAACAAGGGTGTGAACCCGGACGAGGTCGTCGCCATCGGCGCCTCGCTCCAGGCCGGTGTCCTCAAGGGCGAGGTCAAGGACGTCCTGCTGCTCGACGTCACCCCGCTGTCCCTCGGTATCGAGACCAAGGGCGGCATCATGACGAAGCTCATCGAGCGCAACACCACGATCCCGACCAAGCGCTCCGAGATCTTCACGACGGCCGAGGACAACCAGCCGTCCGTGCAGATCCAGGTCTACCAGGGCGAGCGCGAGATCGCGGCGTACAACAAGAAGCTCGGGATGTTCGAGCTGACCGGCCTGCCGCCGGCCCCGCGTGGCGTCCCGCAGATCGAGGTCGCGTTCGACATCGACGCGAACGGCATCATGCACGTCGCCGCCAAGGACCTCGGCACCGGCAAGGAGCAGAAGATGACCGTCACCGGCGGCTCCTCGCTGCCGAAGGACGAGGTCAACCGGATGCGTGAGGAGGCCGAGCAGTACGCGGAGGAGGACCACCGCCGCCGCGAGGCCGCCGAGTCGCGCAACCAGGGTGAGCAGCTCGTCTACCAGACCGAGAAGTTCCTCAAGGACAACGAGGACAAGGTCCCCGGCGACGTGAAGACGGAGGTGGAGACCGCGCTCACCGAGCTGAAGGAGAAGCTCAAGGGCGAGGACACCGCCGAGATCCGTACCGCCACCGAGAAGGTCGCGGCCGTCTCGCAGAAGCTCGGCCAGGCGATGTACGCCAACGCCCCGACCGACGGCGCCCCGCAGGGCGACCCGCAGCCGGGTGCCCAGCAGGCCAAGGCCGATGACGATGTCGTCGACGCCGAGATCGTGGACGACGAGAAGGACGCCAAGGGCGGTGCGGTGTGACCGAGGAGACTCCGGGTTTCGAGGAGAAGCCCGACGTCCCCTCCGGCGCCACCCCTGACGGAGCTGAGCCGAAGGACGCCTCTCCCTCTTCGGAGGAGGGGGCGGCCCCGGCCGGGGACGGAGTACAGACAGTCGGCCTGACAGCCCAGCTGGACCAGGTCCGCACCGCGCTCAACGAGCGCACGGGCGACCTCCAGCGGCTCCAGGCCGAGTACCAGAACTATCGCCGCCGCGTCGAGCGGGACCGGGCCACGGTCAAGGAGATCGCAGTCGCGGGTCTCCTGTCCGAGCTCCTGCCCGTGCTCGACGACGTCGGCCGGGCCCGCGATCACGGCGAGCTCGTGGGCGGGTTCAAGTCGGTGGCCGAGTCGCTGGAGACGGTCGTCGCCAAGCTGGGCCTGCAGCAGTTCGGCAAGGAGGGCGAGCCCTTCGACCCGACGATCCACGAAGCCCTGATGCACTCGTACGCGCCGGATGTCACCGAGACGACCTGCGTGGCGATCCTGCAGCCGGGGTATCGGATCGGCGAGCGCACCATCCGCCCCGCGCGGGTGGCGGTGGCCGAACCCCAGCCGGGTGCGACGCCGGCCGCAGCGAAGGAAGAGAAGGCAACCGACGAGGAGAGCGGTGGCACCGAGGAGGTCTGACATTCCGTCCGACCACTTCGCGGCCCACCGCCCGGCCATGCGACCGGCCAACGGGCCGGTCGCATGGCCGATCGTCCGGAAGGAGGGACGTCGATGAGCACGAAGGACTTCGTCGAGAAGGACTACTACAAGGTCCTCGGCGTCCCCAAGGACGCCACCGACGCCGAGATCAAGAAGGCGTACCGGAAGCTCGCCCGCGAGTTCCACCCGGACGCCAACAAGGGCGACGACAAGGCCGAGGAGCGCTTCAAGGAGATCTCCGAGGCGAACGACGTCCTCGGTGACAGCAAGAAGCGCAAGGAGTACGACGAGGCACGCGCCCTCTTCGGCAACGGCGGCTTCCGGGCCGGACCCGGCGGCGCCGGAGGCAACTTCAACTTCGACCTGGGCGACCTCTTCGGAGGCACCCAGGGCGGGGGCCAGGGCGGCGCGGCCGGCGGTTTCGGCGGCGGCGGTCTGGGCGACGTCTTCGGCGGCCTGTTCAACCGGGGCGGCACGGGGACGCGGGTGCAGCCGCGGCGCGGCCAGGACATCGAGTCCGAGGTGACGCTCAGCTTCACCGAGGCGGTCGAGGGGGCCACGGTCCCGCTGCGGATGTCCAGCCAGGCACCCTGCAAGGCCTGCTCCGGCACCGGCGACAAGAACGGCACCCCCAGGGTCTGCCCGACCTGTCTCGGCACCGGCCAGGTGTCGCGCGGCACCGGCGGCGGCTTCTCGCTCACCGACCCCTGCGTGGACTGCAAGGGCCGGGGCCTCATCGCCCAGGACCCGTGCGATGTCTGCAAGGGCAGCGGACGGGCGAAGTCCTCCAGGACCATGCAGGTCAGGATTCCGGCGGGCGTCTCCGACAACCAGCGGATCCGGCTGCGCGGCAAGGGCGGACCGGGCGAGCGCGGTGGACCGGCCGGCGATCTGTACGTCGTGGTCCACGTCGACGCCCACCCGGTCTTCGGCCGCAAGGGCGACAACCTCACGGTCACCGTGCCCGTCGACTTCACGGAGGCGGCGCTCGGCGGCGAGGTGAAGGTGCCCACGCTCGGCGGCCCGCCCGTCACGCTGAAACTGCCCGCCGGCACTCCCAACGGGCGTACGATGCGCGCCCGCGGCAAGGGCGCCGTACGCAAGGACGGCACCCGGGGCGACCTGCTGGTCACCGTCGAGGTGAAGGTGCCGGGCGACCTCAGCAATGAGGCCAGGGACGCCCTGGAGGCCTACCGGAAGGCGACCGCGGGCCAGGACCCGCGGGCGGAGCTGTTCCAGGCAGCGAAGGGAGCTTGAGGTGGACGGCCGACGACGCAATCCGTACGAACTGACCGACGAGTCCCCGGTGTACGTGATCTCGATCGCGGCCCAGCTCTCGGGCCTGCACCCGCAGACACTGCGCCAGTACGACCGTCTCGGCCTCGTCTCGCCCGACCGCACGGCCGGGCGCGGCAGACGCTACTCGGCCCGCGACATCGAGTTGCTGCGCACCGTGCAGCAGCTGTCGCAGGACGAGGGCATCAACCTCGCCGGCATCAAGCGCATCATCGAGCTGGAGCACCAGGTGGCCGCGCTCCAGCAGCGCGTCGCCGAGCTGTCGGCGACGGTGGACGGCGCGGCACAGGCCATGCAGCAGCGCGAGGCCCAGGTGCACGCCTCCTACCGGCGCGACCTGGTGCCGTATCAGGACGTACAGCAGACCAGCGCGTTGGTGGTCTGGCGGCCGAAGCGGCCGAAGGACTGAGCTGACGGTGAAGGGCCGGGGAGTCGACTCACGGGTCGGTTCCCCGGCCCTTTGCCGTACGCCGGTGCGGTGCGGTGCGGTGTCAGTGGTGTACGGCCGTGCCGTGCGCCGTGTGCGCCGTGTGTTGTGTGTGCGGTGTGTGTGGCGGGGCCGGTCAGTTCTGCTCCTCTTCCAGGATTCCCGACCGCGCTATCAGGTAGCCGAGCTGGGCCCGGCTGTTGCTGCCGAGTGTGGCGGCGAGCTTGGCGACGTGGGCGCGGCAGGTGCGGACGTTCATGCCGAGCCTGCGGGCGATCGAGTCGTCCACGTGGCCCTCCACGAGGAGCTGGGCGATGGAGCGCTGAACCCCGCTGATGCCCAGGGAGGTCGGTTCGTACTTGACCTCCTCCCGCAGCGGAGCCGCCCTCGTCCAGAACTGCTCGAACACGTTGACCAGGTACTGCACGAGCCCGGGATGGCGGAGTTCCAGGGCGACCTGGTCGTCGTCGCTGGCCGGGATGAAGGCGACGGTCCGGTCGAACACGATCAGGCGGTCGATCAGCTCTTCGAGCGTGCGTATCTCCACGTTGTCGTCGGTCATGCGCTCCGCGTACGCGAGTGTGCTGGGGCTGTGGCGCGCGGTGTGCTGGTAGAGGGTGCGCATGCCGACGCCGCGGTGGATCACGGACAGGCCGCGCTCCAGCGACTTGCTGAGACGATCCTCGGTCCGGCCGCCGCCGGGCTGGACGGTGAGCACTTCGGTGCGGCACTCTGCGGTGGCGAGATCGAGGGCCGCGTTGATCCGGTTCGCGCCTTCCAGCACGGTGATGGCGTGGGTGCTGGGCGGCCCCAGAGTGCTGATGTCCATGAATGGCTCGAACGACTCCGTCAGTTCGACCGAGTGCCGGCGCCGCTCCAGGATCTCGCGCTCGATGGGATGCAGATGTTGCGCGAGAGCGGTGGTCGGCGGAACGGGCCGGAGCCAGTCCGGGTCGTCCGGATCGGGATGCAGTAGCGCGAACTCCATCAGGCAGGGCGCCGGTTCCACTTCGGCGCGGGCGATGCGTCCCAACCGCAAAGCGCTGGCGTAAAGGCGTGCCCCCGCGTCGCACAGTTCGGTGATCCCATGAGAATGTGTCGGCTTTGTGTTGCTTGTAGTCATATCGTCACCCCCCAGGTTCCTGAACATGCAGGAACATGATGCATCTACTCAGTGGTGCTCGCGTGCCCAGGTGAGACATCGTCTTAGGTGCGGGGGAGAAGAATCCACAAGTGAGGACGAAGCCGACTATGTATAAGCGAATGCATCGCTCGGCGCTTGCCGTCTCGTTCGTCGCGGCCCTGGGCATCGGGCTGCTGGGCGGCAGCGACATTGGCTGGAGCGAGGACAGTGTTGCCGGTGGCGACATCGGGTGGGCTGTCCGGGCCGGGGCCGACGGTGACATCGGGTGGCCGGTCGCACCTGCCAAGTCGTCCGACATCGGGTGGGTCGTCCAGGCCTCGGCCGACGGTGACATCGGGTGGCCGGTCGCGCCCGCCAAGTCGTCCGACATCGGCTGGGTCGCACCTGCCAAGTCGTCCGACATCGGGTGGGTCGCACCTGCCAAGTCGTCCGACATCGGCTGGGTCTCGCCCGCCCGTATCGGCTCCGCCACGGCCCAGCCGGGCGCATGACCATCCCGCCGGACGACCGGACCTTCCGGCGCGAGATGGCCACGGCCTACCGATCAGGCTGGCATTTCATCGATCTCGTCACCGCCATCCCCCACTGTGGCGACTCGTTGATGGTCACTCTGTTCGGCGACCCCATCGTTGTCGCACGTGAAGAAGACGACGAAGTACGTGCCTACCGATGCCTCCGCAAGCCGCGTGGAGCCCCGCAGCCCGTTCGCTGTGCGATCCGGTACGACATGATTTTCGTCAACCTCGACCGGCGTGACCACCAGCTGTTCGAGCCAGAGACTATTTCCGCCACCCCCCGCAGTGCCTGAGCGATCCCCCGTCGTTCCATGTCGCTCAGTCACTCCCCCACACAACGGCGCCATCGTGACCTGAACACGATGGCGCCGTTGTGCTTTCTCCGGCCGGGTACGGTCCGGAGCCGTGCTCAGGCCCTGCCGAGCGCCCGGTCCACGGCGATCTCGATGACGATCCGGTCCGGGTTGGGCGCCGGCGTGCGCTCGTAGCGCTCCGCGTAGCGGCGTACCGCCTCGGCCACCGCCTCCGGCTCCGTGCGCACCGTCGCGCGCCCCTCCAGCGTCGCCCAGCGGCGCCCGTCGATCTGGCAGACCGCGACCCGTGCCCCGTCCGGGCCCGCGGCCAGCACGTTGGCGGCCTTCCTGGTGTTCTTTCCGGTGATGACCCGCGCCAGCCTCGTCTCGGGGTCGTACGTCACGCCCACCGGCACCACGTGCGGCGTGCCGTCGGGGCGGGGCGTGGTCAGGGTGCACACATGCCGCGCGCGCCAGAAGGCGAGGTACTCGGGGCCGGGGTTCGTCACGTCGACTGCCATGCGGACAGCGTAGGCAGCGCGGGCGCCGGCCGGCCCGCCGCCCCCGCCGCGGTGGCGGAGGGCCGGGCCGGCCGGTTCACTCGAAGCACCGGAATCGGTGGAATCGGCGGACGCACCGGAATCGACGGAAGCACCGGAATCGGCGGAATCGGACCCGGGGCGCCCCCGGCATCAAGTTGAGTGGGGTGGACTCAATATTGGCTTGAGTGGGGTAGACTCAACTTTACGCACGTCGATCTAGTCAGTGTTGTCGAGAGGGCAGTCGCCGCAAGGAGGAGAAAGCGCACGTGGACGCCGAGCTGACCAACAAGAGCCGGGACGCCATCAACGCGGCCACCAACAGGGCCGTGAAGGACGGGCACCCCGATCTGACCCCCGGGCATCTGTTGCTCGCCCTCCTCGCGGGCGAGGACAACGAGAACGTCACCGATCTGCTCGCCGCCGTCGAGGCCGACCAGATCGCCGTACGCACCGAGACCGAGCGGCTGCTGGGCGCCCAGCCCAGCGTCACCGGGTCCACCGTCGCCCCGCCGCAGCCCAACCGCGAGCTGCTCGCCGTCATCGCCGACGCCGCGCAGCGTGCGAAGGAGCTCGGCGACGACTACATCTCCACCGAGCACCTGCTGATCGGCATCGCGGCCGAGGGCGGCCGCGCCGGTGAGATCCTCGGTGGGCAGGGCGCCAGTGCTAAGAGGCTGCTGGACGCATTCGAGAAGAGCAGGGGAGGGCGCCGGGTGACCACACCCGACCCGGAGGGCCAGTACAAGGCGCTGGAGAAGTTCGGCACGGACTTCACCGCCGCCGCACGCGAGGGCAAGCTCGACCCGGTCATCGGCCGTGACCAGGAGATCCGCCGGGTCGTCCAGGTGCTCTCCCGCCGCACCAAGAACAACCCCGTGCTCATCGGTGAGCCCGGCGTCGGCAAGACGGCCGTCGTCGAGGGCCTCGCCCAGCGCATCGTCAAGGGCGACGTCCCCGAGTCCCTGAAGAACAAGCGGCTCGTCTCGCTCGACCTCGGTGCGATGGTCGCGGGCGCCAAGTACCGCGGCGAGTTCGAGGAGCGGCTGAAGACCGTCCTCTCCGAGATCAAGGAGAGCGACGGGCAGATCGTCACCTTCATCGACGAGCTGCACACCGTCGTGGGCGCGGGCGCCGGCGGCGACTCCGCCATGGACGCCGGCAACATGCTCAAGCCGATGCTGGCCCGCGGCGAGCTCCGCATGGTCGGCGCCACGACGCTCGACGAGTACCGCGAGCGGATCGAGAAGGACCCCGCCCTGGAGCGCCGCTTCCAGCAGGTGCTGGTGGCCGAGCCGAGCGTCGAGGACACCATCGCGATCCTGCGCGGGCTCAAGGGCCGCTACGAGGCCCACCACAAGGTCTCCATCGCGGACTCGTCGCTGGTGGCCGCCGCGACCCTCTCCGACCGCTACATCACCTCCCGCTTCCTCCCCGACAAGGCGATCGACCTGGTCGACGAGGCGGCGTCCCGGCTGCGCATGGAGATCGACTCCTCGCCGGTCGAGATCGACGAGCTCCAGCGCGCCGTCGACCGCCTCCACATGGAGGAGCTGGCCCTCAAGAACGAGACCGACCCCGGCTCCCGGCAGCGCCTGGAGAAGCTCCGCCGCGACCTCGCCGACAAGGAGGAGGAGCTGCGCGGTCTCAACGCCCGCTGGGAGAAGGAGAAGCAGGGCCTCAACCGCGTCGGTGAGCTGAAGGAGCGCCTCGACGAACTGCGCGGCCAGGCCGAACGCGCCCAGCGCGACGGCGACTTCGACACCGCCTCCAAGCTGCTGTACGGGGAGATCCCCGGCCTGGAGCGGGAGTTGGCGGAGGCGAGCGAGGCCGAGCAGGAGGCCGCGAAGGACACGATGGTCAAGGAGGAGGTCGGCCCCGACGACATCGCCGACGTCGTCGGCTCCTGGACCGGCATCCCGGCCGGACGTCTGCTGGAGGGCGAGACCCAGAAGCTGCTGCGCATGGAGGAGGAGCTCGGCCGGCGCCTGATCGGCCAGACCGAGGCCGTGCAGGCCGTCTCGGACGCGGTACGCCGCACCCGCGCCGGAATCGCCGACCCCGACCGGCCCACCGGCTCGTTCCTCTTCCTCGGGCCGACCGGTGTCGGCAAGACCGAGCTCGCCAAGGCGCTCGCCGACTTCCTCTTCGACGACGAGCGGGCCATGGTCCGCATCGACATGAGCGAGTACGGCGAGAAGCACAGCGTCGCCCGACTGGTCGGCGCCCCGCCCGGCTACGTCGGCTACGAGGAGGGCGGTCAGCTCACCGAGGCGGTCCGCCGCCGCCCGTACAGCGTCGTGCTGCTGGACGAGGTCGAGAAGGCGCACCCCGAGGTCTTCGACATCCTGCTCCAGGTCCTCGACGACGGCCGGCTCACCGACGGGCAGGGCCGGACGGTGGACTTCCGCAACACCATCCTGATCCTGACCTCCAACCTCGGCAGCCAGTTCCTGGTCGACCCCCTGACCAAGCCCGAGGAGAAGAAGCAACGGGTCCTGGAGGTCGTACGGGCCTCGTTCAAGCCGGAGTTCCTCAACCGGCTCGACGACCTGGTGGTCTTCTCCGCCCTGTCCGGCGACGAACTCGCGCACATCGCGAAGCTCCAGATCGACCGGCTCGCCAAGCGGCTGGCCGACCGGCAGCTCACGCTCGACATCACCCCGGCCGCCCTGGCCTGGCTGGCCGAGGAGGGCAACGACCCGGCGTACGGGGCGCGGCCGCTGCGCCGCCTCATCCAGACGGCGATCGGTGACCGGCTGGCGAAGGAGATCCTCTCCGGCGAGGTGACGGACGGGGACACCGTACGGGTGGACCGGGTCGGTGACGACCTGCTCGTCGGCCCCGCGACCTCGGACAGCGCCTTGTGACCCCGGGCGGCACCGCGTGACCCCGGGCGGCACCGTGTGACCCCGGGCGGCACCGTGTGACCCCGGGCACCACCGCGTAGACGGCACTCGGCCCGGCCGGAGGACCAGGCGTCCCGGCCGGGGCCCTGCCGTCGGCGCCGCCGGGCGGGAGGGGAGACATCGCGGCGATTCCGCGAGAAAGCGGTGATTCCGCAAGGAACGGGATGAGAGGGAATCATCGCCGCCATTGGTGATCCATTGTTCAGCATCGATATTGCGCCAAACGCCTGGCTCCGCACCGGGGGTGAACTCACCCGGACCGGCTCCTTCCGGGGCCGCATCCCCCGCCCATGACAAGGGAGTTCTGTGCGGGTAGGGACAGTGCCCGCCCGGCGGTGTACGAATAATCAGGACACCCCGGGACGTCCTCCGTGGCCTGCTCGCGAGCTGGGTTGGGGGCCGAATTCGACAGTCGGTAGCGTGCCCGCATGAACGAGCGGATGGGCGATGAGATAAATCCGGGGATCAAAAAGCCCAGATCTGACAATCTCTTTCACCTTGGCGAATTCCGTACCCTCTGGGCTGCCTATGCTCAGTCGATCCTGGGTGACCAACTGGCACGCGTGGCCCTGTCGTTGCTCGTGTTCGAACGCACCGATTCGCCGGGGTGGACCGCGGCGACGTATGCGCTGACCACCTTGCCCGCGCTGCTGTCCGGGGTGCTCCTGTCCGGCCTGGCGGACCGGTTCCCCCGGCGTACGGTCATGATCAGCTGCGACCTGGTGCGGATGGTGCTGGTCGGGCTGATGGCCCTGCCCGGAATGCCCCTGCCGCTGCTGGCCGGGCTGCTGGTGCTGGCGCAGCTGGCCGAGGCGCCCTTCGGCGCCGCCCAGGGCGCGCTGCTGCCCACCGTGCTCGGCCCGCAGAAGTACGAACGCGGCCAGCGGGTCATGCAGATCACCCACCAGGTCGGGCAGCTGGTCGGCTTCGCCGGGGGAGGTCTGCTGGCCGCGTGGCTGGGCAGCAATCTCTCCCTGGGCGTGAACGCGGCGACCTTCCTGCTTTCGGCGACCCTGATCAGGATCGGCGTGAAGGCCCGTCCCACGGCGAGTGAAGACGCCCGCAGGACGCGGCTCGGCGCACAGGTCGGGGGCGCCGCCGCGCTGATCTGGTCGGACCGCAGGCTCCGGTCGCTGCTGGCGCTGGGGTGGCTCGCGGGCTTCGTCGTCCTGCCGGAGGGGCTGGCCGCCCCGTTCGCGGACGAGGCCGGCGGCGGCGCCTACTCGGTGGGACTCCTGCTCGCCTCGCATCCGGCGGGAATGGTGCTGGGGGCGGCGCTGCTGGGGCGGGCCAAGGTCGGTGACGAGTTGCGGCGCCGACTGCTCGGGCCGTTGGCGATCGGCGCGAATCTGCCGCTGATGGCCTACTGGCTCGACCCGAGTGTGGCCGTGGCCATGTTCCTGCTGCTGGTGGCCGGGGTGTGCTCCGCGTACCAGATCACCGCCGGGGCCACCTTCGTGCTCCTGACCCCGGTCGACCGGCGTGGCCAGGCACTGGGGCTCGCCAGGTCGGGGGTGACCGCCGTGCAGGGGATCGGTGTCGCGGTGGGCGGTGTGGCGACGGAGCTGTCCGGCTCGTCGGCGAACACCATCGGCGCGTCCGGACTCCTCGGGGTGCTGTGCGCGATTCTCGCCGCCGCCGCCTGGTCGCGGGCGCGGGTGGCCGATACGCAGCTGAGCCCCCGAAGTGCTTAGGGCGTGTCCGGCCCGATCGGTGTCCCGCCCCGATCCGTGGCCGGCGCCGATCCGCCGGACACACCCCTTGGGCCGGTCCGGCGGATCACGGCCGGACGGGCCCTGGAAGACCCCCTGGCCACGAAACGCGGCTAGGGTCGTCGGCAGGAAACCACGTGCGATCCACAGGAGTACCCAGCGATGTCTATCGATCCGTCCTCGATTCCGAATTTCGGGGGCCAGCCCGAACCGCAGGCGGCAGGACCCGAGGGCCCCGTTGTCCCTGACCAGGACCTCGTCAAGCAGCTCCTCGAACAGATGGAGCTGAAGTACGTCGTCGACGACGAGGGCGACCTCGCGGCGCCGTGGGAGGACTTCCGGACGTACTTCATGTTCCGGGGCGAGGACGAGCAGCAGGTCTTCTCGGTCCGTACGTTCTACGACCGCCCGCACGCCGCGGACCAGCGCCCGGTCCTGCTCGACGCGATCGACGACTGGAACCGCCGCACCCTGTGGCCCAAGGTCTACACGCACACCCACGAGCCCGAGGAGGGCTCCGAGGACACCGAGGTCTCGGTCCGTCTGATCGGTGAGGCGCAGATGCTCATCGGTACGGGCGTCAGCCTGGAGCACTTCGTCTCGTCGACGGTCAGCTGGGTGCGCGCCTCGATCGAGTTCGACAAGTGGCTGCTGGAGCGCCTGGGCCTGGCCCCGGCCGAGGAGAAGGCGCCGGAGGGCGGCGACCCGGTCCCCCCGGGCGCCTGAGCCCTCGTACGGCGGTGACACCACACCCCGGGGCGGCGGTCCTCACGACCGCAGCCCCGGGGTGTGCCGGTTTCAGGGCGCCAGGCGCCGCAGCCGGCCGGCCGCCTCCCGCAGGACGTCCTCCTTCTTGCAGAAGGTGAAGCGCACCTGGCTGCGGCCGGCGTCCGGGTCGTCGTAGAAGACGGAGTTGGGGACGGCGACGACGCCGCAGCGTTCGGGCAGCGCGCGGCAGAAGGCGTAGGCGTCCTTCTCGCCGAAGGGCGTGATGTCGGTGGTGATGAAGTACGTGCCCTGGGGCTGGTGGACCTCGAACCCGGCCGCGCGCAGCCCGTCGCCGAGCAGGTCGCGCTTGCGTCGCAGGTCGGCGCGGAAGCCCTCGAAGTAGGAGTCCGGCAGGCGCAGCGCCTCGGCGACGGCGTACTGGAACGGGCCCGCGCTGACGTAGGTCAGATACTGCTTGGCGGTCCGGACGGCGGCGACCAGCGGGGCGCTCGCGGTGACCCAGCCGACTTTCCAGCCGGTGTACGAGAAGGTCTTGCCGGCGGACGAGATGGAGACCGTGCGGTCGCGCATGCCGGGCAGTGAGATCAGCGGGATGTGCTCGCCCTCAAAGACCAGGTGTTCGTAGACCTCGTCGGTGACCACGAGGAGGTCGTGCTCCACCGCCAGTCCGGCGATCGTGGTGAGTTCCTCGCGGGTGAGGACCATGCCGGTCGGGTTGTGCGGGCTGTTCAGCAGCAGCAGCCGGGTGCGTGGGGTGATCGCGTCCCGGAGGGCGTCGAGGTCCGGGCGGAAGCCCGGGGCGCGGAGGGTCAGCGGTACGCGACGGCCGCCCGCCATGGCGATGCAGGCGGCGTAGGAGTCGTAGAAGGGCTCGAAGGCGATGACCTCGTCGCCGGGCTCCAGCAGTGCCAGCAGGGTCGCGGCGATGGCCTCGGTGGCCCCGGCGGTGACCAGGACCTCGGTGTCGGGGTCGTGGGCGAGGCCGTAGCGATGTTGCTGGTGGTCGGCGATCGCGGTGCGCAGTTCGGGGATGCCGGGGCCCGGCGGGTACTGGTTGCCGTGCCCGTCGCGCAGCGCCCGGACCGCGGCCTCGCGGATCTCCTCGGGGCCGTCGGTGTCGGGGAAGCCCTGGCCGAGGTTGATGGAGCCGGTCCGTACGGCGAGCGCCGACATCTCCGCGAAGATCGTGGTACCGAACTCGGCGAGGCGGCGGTTGAGCAGCGGTCGTCCCTGTGTCATGGCTGCCATCCTGCGCAAAAGCTCTGGAGTTGCTCAAGTCTGCTTTGGCCGTTCGGGGGCGGGGCATCCCCCACACACACGCAGGAAGCGCATGGAAGCGGGGGGACCTCGCTTCGGGGGATGGAAGGGCGTGAGGTCGGTGAGTGTTTTTCTTGTCGGTGCGGTGATCGCGGTCGTTCTGATCGTGTTGTTCGTCTCGGTCCTGGTTCGCGCCGGGAACCGGTCGAAGGCGGGCAGGCGCGGTGTGCGGCGGGGGGCCGCCGGCGGCAGCGCGGGGGGCGGCTGGTGGGCGGGGGGTGACGGCGGCGGTGGTTCGTCCTGCGGAAGCGGGCACTCCGGTGGTCATTCCTGCGGCGGCGGACACTCCTCGTGCGGCGGCGGTTCCTCGTGCGGCGGCGGGGGCGGATGCGGCGGAGGAAGCTGATCCGGACGGCTGGTTCCGAAGGTGTCCGGCGGGTGAACTCCCGCCGGGCACCTTTTTGTTGGGCATTTGGTGAGTTGCCGGTGAACAGATGAACCGAGAGGCCCCCGAGGGGATGGAAACCACGGCAAGTTGGGTAAAAACGCTGTGGATGCGGCCTATTCGTGGTTCCCTCGGTTGAGAGAACATTCAGCCCTCGGACCCCAGTTGGACCTGATCGGGCGCTACCCACCTCCCACGCGCATCGCGCCGGGGGCGTCCCCTGTCCATGTGTCCATGCTTGCTTGCGGAGCCGACCCATGCTCACGACCCTCCAGACGGCTTATTCCGATACCCGTGCTGCCGATCTGGCCTGGGCGCTGGGGCGCGAACCGCTCCCCGCCCTGGCCGTGCTCGATCTCGATCTCGCGGGTGCCGGGCTTCAGATGCGCCTGCTCGGCGCCTCCCACCAGGTGCTTCTCGAAGAGGAGCGCGGCACCTGCTCCGAAACCGTCGCCTGCATCCCCGGGAGCAGCACCCCGCTCCCGCTCGGTGTCTCCAAGCGGCTCGGGGAATGGGAGTACGAATTCGCGGCGCGCGTCGAGACGCTCTCGGAGGGCTCGTTCGCGGGGCGCGCGCAGGAGCTGCTCGCGCTGGTGGCTGACCATCCGCACGGTCTCGCCGGGACGTTCCCCGGCAGTCCGCACGCCTTCACCGCCATGCTCGCCCAGCGGACCGAGGGCCAGGTGCGGTGGCGCACCTGGCACGCGTACCCGCAGGAGGGGCAGTTGGTGGTGACGCGCACCCGAGTGGGAGTGCGGATGCCGACGGCTGCGTTCTGAGTAGTCCCAACTCCATTGTGAGCACGCCACTTACACCCTTGTGGGTGACAGGCTGCCACGTAATCGTGACGTAGCGTTCGCATCATGATCGACCAGCAGGTGTCGCTGCGAGGGGGCGCGGCGTGTCTTCCCGTACGGCCGAGGACCTGTCGGTATCTCGTGCTCGCCGCTGTCTTCGTCTGTGCCGCCTGCGGCCTGGTGTACGAGCTCGAACTGGTGGCGCTCGCCTCGTATCTGATCGGTGATTCCGTCACCCAGGCCTCGGTCGTGCTGTCCGTGATGGTCTTCGCGATGGGCGTCGGCTCGCTTCTCGCGAAACGTTTACGCAGCCGTGCCGCAGTGGGTTTCGGGCTGATCGAGGCGGCGCTCGCGCTCGTCGGCGGTTCCTCGGCGCTGGTGCTGTACGCGTCGTTCGCCTGGATCGGGGAGTCGCGGTACGCCCTGGTCGGGTTCTCGCTCACGATCGGGATCCTGATCGGTGCGGAGATCCCGCTGCTGATGACGTTGATCCAGCGCGTCGACCGGCAGGACGCGGGCGGCGCCGTCGCGGATCTCTTCGCCGCCGACTACGTGGGCGCGCTGGTCGGCGGGCTCGCCTTCCCGTTCCTGCTGCTGCCGGTGCTCGGGCAGCTCACCGGGGCGCTTTTCACCGGCGCGGTCAACGCGGCGGCGGGCGGGGCGCTGGTGCTGTGGGTGTTCCGGCGGGACCTCAGCCCGCGCTCGCGCTGGCTGCTGATCGTGTTCAACGTGGCGGTGATCGCGGTGCTGGCGGTCGCCACCGCGCTGGTCGACGACTTCGAGCGGGCGGCGCGGCGCGCGGTGTACGGGGACGCGGTGCGGGTCGCGGTGCAGACCGAGGTCCAGGAGGTGGTGCTGACGGGGGCGGGCCGCAGCTCCCTGGACCTGTATCTGGACGGCCGGCTGCGGGTCAGCGGGCACGACGAGTACCGCTACCACGAGGCGCTGGTGCACCCCGCGATGAACGGGCCGCACGCCCGGGTGCTGATCCTGGGCGGCGGTGACGGCCTCGCCGCCCGGGAGGTGCTGCGCTACCCGGACGTACGCGGCGTCACCGTGGTCGAGCTGGACCGGGGAGTCACCCGGCTGGCCCGTACCGACCCGGCGCTCTCGGAGCTGAACGGCCACGCGCTCCGCGATCCCCGGCTCACCGCCGTCACCGCCGACGCCTTCAACTGGCTGCGGGCGGCGCGCGGCGGCTACGACGTGGTGATCTCCGATCTGCCCGACCCCGGGATCTCCACCAGCACGAAGCTCTACTCGGCGGAGTTCTACGGCCTGGTCGCCGAGGCGCTCGCGCCCGGCGGCCGCGTGGTGGTGCACGGGGGCCCTTCGGTGTCCCGGCCGCGCACGTTCTGGACGGTCGAGGCGTCGATGCGGGCGGCGGGCCTGCGTACCCGCCCGTACCGGATCACCGGCCGGCTGGCCGATTCCGCGGCCGGACCCGACCGGGCCACGCACCGGGCGCAGCGCGCGCACGGCTGGGGCTTCGTCCTCGCCGGTCCGGGGAGGACGCCGGAGCTCGGCCTTGCCCCGAAGGCGCCGGTGCTGCGGTCGATGACGGAGCCGGAGCTGGGCGACGCGGGGCGGCGGACGGAGCGCGACCGGATGCCGGGGCTGCCGCCGTCGACGCTGGTGCATCCGCGGTACTGGGAGGACCGGTGAGCGAGCGGTGGCGACGCGGGCCGGCGGGGGCCTCGGAGGACGGAACCGCTGACGTGACGGCCCGGGGCTGAGTAGGCTCGGTTTCCATGGAGCATGAGGTGTTCGTACCGGTTCCGGTCCCGTCCCTGAGGCGGACGCTGGGTGACCCCGCCCGCGTCGCGCGCTGTGTGCCGGGTCTGCAGCAGGACGCCGACGCGTCCGCGGGCCCGTTGTCCGGCCGGCTCAGGATCAGGGTCGACGGCCACACGATCACTTACCGCGGTGTCCTGCGGCTCACCGATGCGACGCAGGACGGCCCGGAGGGTGCGCCCGGGGCCGGGGCGCAGATCCTGGTGACGGGCGAGGGCGCCGAGGCCCGGGGCAGCGGCTCGCTGAGGCTGAGCCTGACGATCGGCCTGACCGCGCGCGACGGCGGTACGGCGATCGGCTTCACGGGTACGGCGAGCGGTGACGGCCGGTTCCTGGAGCTGGACGCGGCGGCGGCGCTCGCCGCGGCCCACCGGTTGCTGGATCGCTTCGCCCAGCAGCTGGTGACGGAGACGCTGGCGACCGGTGGTGAACCGGACGGGCCGCTCGGCGAGGCCGTGGAGCAGGCCATCGAGGAGGCGGCCGAGGAGGCCGACACGACCGGCGCGGCCACCGCCCGCGACGCCGTCCCGGAGTCCGGCGACATCGACGACGTACCGCCCACCCATGACGCCACGGCCGACGAGGCGCCTGCGGCGGGGGAGCCCGAGGCCCCGGGGAACCCGCCGGGAACCGGCTCCGTCTTCGACGCGCCCGTGCCCCCGCCGTCGCTCGACCCGGTGTCCGAGACGGAGTTTACCGACTCCGACGACCTCCCGGCGGAGGCCGCGCACGCCAGGCGGACGATGATCGGCCGCAGCGCCGAGGAGGTCGACCACGCGCCGCCGCGCGGCCGGTACGCCCCCGTCCCGTCACCCGATTCGACCACCGCGGGCGCCACGCTCCGCTGGGTCGCCCCGGCCGCCGCGCTCGCGCTGGCGTCCGCCGTGGTGGTGACCCGGGCGCTGAGGCGGCGACGGTAGCCCTCGCGCCAGTAGTGTCGGTCGGGTGAGTAGCAGCGAGAAGGACGTCCGGCTGTCGGTCGGCGACACAGAGTTGACCGTGAATCCCGCCAACGGCTGTCGCATCGACAGCCTGCGGATCGATGGCACCGAACTGCTGCGGCAGGGGGAGCGGTACGGCTGCTTCCCGATGGTGCCGTGGTGCGGGCGCACCGGGAACGGGCTGTTCCACAACGGCGACGTCCCGCACCGGTTGCCGCTGAACTCCCCGCCGCACGCCATCCACGGCACCGGCCGGGACACCGCCTGGCACACCGCCCGGCTGGGGGAGCGGGAGGCGTCGTTCTACTACGACCTCGCCGAGCCCTGGCCGTACCCGGGCCGGGTGACCCAGACCTTCGAGCTGGCCGAGGATTCGCTCACCCTCGCCTTCGGCATCGAGACGTACGGGGACTCGTTCCCGGCGCAGGCCGGCTGGCACCCGTGGTTCCTGCGCAACCTCGGCGGTGGCGGCAAGGACGTGGAGCTGGCCTTCGACGCGGCCTGGCAGGAGGAGCGGGGCGAGGACCATCTGCCGACCGGCCGCCGCATCCCGCCCCTGAACGGCCCCTGGGACGACTGCTTCGGAATGCCGGACGGTGTCGAGGTGACACTCACCTGGCCGGAGCAGCTGGAGCTGACCGTGAAGAGCCGGACCGAGTGGGTCGTGATCTACGACGAGCAGGACGAGGCGGTCTGTGTGGAGCCGCAGTCCGGCCCGCCGAACGGGCTGAACACCGCGCCCCGCTACGTCACCCCGATCGATCCGCTGGAGATCGCGACGACGTGGAGCTGGCGCCGGCTCTGACCCCGGCTCCGGCCCCGGCGGCGGCCCGCCGGACAGCCTCTAAGCTCGTAGCCATGAGTGACGTACGTGCTGAGCTGCTCCAGCAGATCAAGGACAAGGCCGTGGTACACGGCAAGGTGACCCTCTCCTCGGGTCTTGAGGCCGACTGGTACATCGACCTGCGCCGCATCACGCTGGACGGCAAGGCCGCTCCGATGGTCGGTCAGGTCATGCTCGACGCCACCGCCGAGCTGGACTACGACTGCGTGGGCGGGCTGACCCTGGGCGCCGACCCGGTCGCCACCTCGATGCTGCACGCCTCCGCCGCGCGCGGGCAGGAGCTGGACGCGTTCGTCGTCCGCAAGGCGCAGAAGGCGCACGGGATGCAGCGCCGGATCGAGGGCGCGGATGTGAAGGGCCGCCGCTGCCTGGTGGTGGAGGACACCTCCACCACCGGTGGTTCGCCGTTGACGGCCGTCGAGGCGGTGCGCGAGGCCGGTGGCGAGGTCGTGGCCGTGGCCGTGATCGTGGAGCGGGGTGCGGCTGGGGCCGTCGCCGAGGCCGGGCTGCCGTACGTCCACGTCTACTCGGTGGCCGATCTCGACCTGGCCTGAGCCGACTTTAGGCTTTGACCTGCGGTTTCTTCCGGGGGTGGGTGGTTTCACGTGAAACGGCCCACCCCTTTCGCGTGCCCGCGCACCGCGCCCCCAGGAGCCGGGCCGAAGGGCCGAGTGGAGCCGGAGCGAGAGTCTGGGAAGATGGGGGCGACGATGACGTCGCCCCCAGGTCAGGGAACCAGCACGCACACCCGCATATCCCAAGGAGCGGTCAGATGCCCATCGCAACCCCCGAGGTCTACGCCGAGATGCTCGACCGGGCGAAGGCAGGGAAGTTCGCCTACCCGGCCATCAATGTGACGTCGACCCAGACCCTGCACGCTGCACTGCGCGGCTTCGCGGAGGCGGAGAGCGACGGCATCGTCCAGATCTCCACCGGTGGGGCGGAGTTCCTGGGCGGCCAGTACAACAAGGACATGGTCACCGGCGCCGTCGCCCTGGCCGAGTTCGCGCACATCGTCGCCGCCAAGTACGACATCACGGTCGCGCTGCACACCGACCACTGCCCCAAGGACAAGCTGGACGGCTATGTGCGTCCGCTGCTCGACATCTCCGCCGAGCGCGTCGCCCGCGGTGAGAACCCGCTGTTCCAGAGCCACATGTGGGACGGTTCGGCCGAGACCCTCGCCGACAACCTGGCCATCGGCCAGGAGCTGCTGGCCAAGGCCGCCGCCGCCAAGATCATCCTTGAGGTCGAGATCACCCCGACCGGCGGCGAGGAGGACGGTGTCACGCACGAGATCAACGACGAGCTGTACACCACCGTCGACGACACGCTGCGCACCGCCGAGGCGCTCGGCCTGGGGGAGAAGGGCCGCTACCTGCTGGCCGCCTCCTTCGGCAACGTCCACGGCGTCTACAAGCCGGGCAACGTCGTGCTCCGTCCCGAGCTGCTGAAGGACCTCCAGGAGGGCGTCGGCGCCAAGTACGGCGTGACGTCGCCGTTCGACTTCGTCTTCCACGGCGGCTCCGGCTCCACCGCGCAGGAGATCGCCACCGCGCTGGAGAACGGCGTCGTGAAGATGAACCTCGACACCGACACCCAGTACGCCTTCACCCGCCCGATCGTGGACCACATGTTCCGCAACTACGACGGTGTGCTGAAGGTCGACGGCGAGGTCGGCAACAAGAAGGTCTACGACCCGCGCAGTTGGGGCAAGTCCGCAGAGGCGGGCATGGCCGAGCGCGTCACGGAGGCCTGCGCCAACCTGCGCTCCACCGGCACCAAGCTGAAGTAGCAGCCGGTACGAAGTGTGTGGCCGTGGGCCCGGTACCCCTCGGGGTGCCGGGCCCACGGCATTGTCCGGCAGACACATGTCCGATCTACGACAGACGCATATTCAAGGGGTCGCTGTGAGTTCCAGCGCGCGCTATGACTTCGACACCGTCGTCGACCGCCGGGGTACCTGGTGTGTCCAGTGGGACGGGGTGGCGGACCGGTTCGGGGTGGACGGGCTGCTGCCGTTCACCATCTCCGACATGGACTTCGAGACCGCCCCGGAGGTGCTGGGCGCGCTGCGCTCCCGTCTCGACCACGGGGTGTTCGGCTACACCGACTGGTGGCAGGACGACTTCCGTTCGGCGATAGCCCACTGGTACTCGACCCGGTACGGCACGGAGGTGGACACCGGGCAGCTGGTCTACGCGCCCTCCGTGCTCAGCCAGCTCTCCCAGCTGTTGCAGATGTGGACGTCGCCGGGCGAGGGCGTGGTCGTCCACACCCCCACGTACGACGGTTTCCGCAAGGCGGTCACCGGGCTCGGGCGTGAGCTGCGGGGCGTGCCGGTGGGGGACCGGGCCGCGCTGGAACGCGAGCTGGCCCGCCCCGACAGCAAGGTCCTGGTCCTGTGCTCCCCGCACAACCCGACCGGCCGGGTGTGGACGGCGGCCGAACTGGACGAGACGGCGTCGCTCGCCGCGCGGTACGGGGTCGCGGTGATCAGCGACGAGATACACGCGGACTTCGTGCACGAGGGGCATGTGCATGTGCCGTGGACCCGGGTCGCGGGCGACGGCCGCTGGGCGCTGATCACCTCCGGATCCAAGGCGTTCAACTTCCCGGCGCTGAGCGGTTCGTACGGGCTGATCGGTGATCCGGCGGACCGGACGGAGTTCCTGCGCCGGATGGAGACGGCCGAGGGGCTCGCCTCCCCGGCGGTGCTGTCGCTGACCGCGCACATCGCCGCGTACCGGGAGTCGGCGGCGTGGCTGGACGCGCTGCGGGAGTACGTCGCCGGGAATCTGGTGCTGGTCGCACGACGGCTGGACGAGGCGTTCCCGGAGCTGGGGTGGCGGCCGCCGCAGGCCGGCTATCTGGCCTGGATCGATCTGCGGCCCGCCGGGATCGAGGACGACGAGGCGTTGCAGCGGGTGCTGATCGAGCAGGAGAAGGTCGCGGTGATGCCGGGCGGGGTGTACGGCGCGGAGGGCTTCGTCCGGCTGAACGTGGGGTGCCCGCGGGCCAAGGCGGAGGCCGGGGTGGAGGCGCTGATCCGGGGTGTGCGGGCGGTGACGGCACGGGCGTCGTAGGCGGGCCGCCGATGGATGTGTTCGAGGCCGCGCACAACGGCGATCTCGCGGCCGTACGGGCCGCGCTGGAGGCCGGATTCGACGCCGCCGCGGTCGACGCGCAGGGGTGGAGCCTGCTGCACCGGGCCGCGATGGGCGCGGAGGCGGACCCGGCCCGTGCGGCCGCCGTGCTCGCCGCGCTGCTGGACGCCGGTGCGCCCGTCGAGCATCCGGGCGGCGACGGGCGCACCGCCCTCTACCTCGCCGCCGAGTTCTCGCAGTCGCCCGAAGCGGTCGAGCTGCTGATCGCCCGCGGGGCGGACCCCGACATCACCGACGGTCACGGCAACCACATCACCGTCAACGCCTGGGCTCCGGAGGTCGCCGCGCTGTTGGCGGCCGCCGCCGGGATCGAGCCGTCGGCACCCGGCGAGGAGGTTTCCGCGCCGGAGCGGAAGCTGTCGCGGGCGCAGTGGCGCGCGGCGAGGAAGCGGATCGGGAAGGTGCTGGACGGGCTGGACGCGGCCGGGTTCGTCGCGCTCGCCGACGCGGGCACCACCCAGTCCGACGGCTTCGACGACTGCTCCGAGGCCGCCGAGGGGCGGGACTCCGGCCCGGACGGCCTGGTGGGCTTCTGCTACTACACGGGCCAGGACGCCGAGCACGCCCGTGCGACGGGGCGCCTCCTCCTGGCGTTCTGGGGCGCGCCGGACGGCTCCACCCGGAAGACGGAACAGGCCGGAGAGCTCGTCGTGGGGGCGTTCCGCGAAGCCGGCTTCCGGGTCGACTGGAACGGCGCGGGCGACAGCCGCCCGTCCGTCGACCTGGCCGGCTGACCCGCTGCGGAGAGGGCCACCGCCCGATGGCCCTCCCGGAGCGGAGCGGGGATGCTGCTCGTATGCCTGACGCAGCCGATGCAGCAGAGCCAGCCGGTGCGGCGGACCCGGGAGCCGTCCGCGTCGCCTCCGCCGCCGGGCGCTGGATCGTCCTGACCACCGTCCTCGGCTCCAGCATGGCCATGCTGGACTCCACCGTCATCAACGTCGCGCTGCCCCGCATCGGCAAGGACCTCGGCACCGATCTGGCCGCCCTCCAGTGGACCGTCAACGCCTACATGCTGACCCTCGCCGGGCTGATCCTCCTCGGCGGCGCCCTGGGCGACCGGTACGGGCGGCGGCGGGTCTTCGTCGTCGGGGTCGTCTGGTTCGCCGCCGCCTCGGTGCTGTGCGGACTGGCGCCGAACGCCGTCGTCCTGATCGCCGCCCGCGCCCTCCAGGGCATCGGCGGGGCGCTCCTCACGCCCGGTTCGCTGGCCCTGATCCAGGCGAGCTTCCACCCCGACGACCGGGCCCGCGCGGTAGGGCTGTGGTCGGGGCTGGGCGGGGTCGGGGCCGCCGTCGGGCCGTTCGTCGGCGGATATCTGGTCGACGGGCCGGGCTGGCGGTGGGTGTTCCTGCTCAATGTGCCGCTCGCCGCGGTCTGTGTGCCGGTGGCGCTGCGCCACGTACCGGAATCGCGTGACCCGCGCGCACACGGGCGCTTCGACGTGCTGGGCGCCGTGCTCGCGGCGCTGGCCCTCGCCCTGGTGACCTATGCGCTGATCGAGGCGCCGGCGCAGGGGGCGTCCGGGGCGGTGATCGGGACGGCTGTCGGCGGGGTGCTGCTGGGGGCAGTTTTCGTACGGGTGGAACGCACCCGGGCGGAACCGATGCTGCCGCCCTCGGTCTTCGCGTCCCGGCAGTTCACCGCCGTCAATGTGATCACCCTCTGCGTGTACGCGGCGCTCGGCGGCTACTTCTTCCTCTCCGCGATCCAGCTCCAGGTGGTGGCCGGGTACTCGGCGCTCGGCGCGGGCACGGCGCTGCTGCCGACGACCGTCCTGATGCTGCTCTTCTCGGCCTCCTCGGGCGAACTGGGCCAGCGCATCGGCCCCCGCATCCCGCTCACCGCCGGTCCGCTGGTCGCCGCCGCCGGAATGCTGCTGATGCTGCGGGTCGGGCCCGGCTCGAACTCCGTGTCCGGCTACCTCACCGACGTGCTCCCCGCGGTAGCCGTGCTCGGCGTCGGGCTGGTCACCCTGGTCGCACCGCTCACCGCGACCGTCCTGGCCTCCGTGGACACCGCACGGGCCGGTCTGGCCAGCGGGATCAACAACGCGGCCGCCCGCGCCGCCGGGCTGATCGCGGTGGCCGCGCTGCCGCTGCTCGCCGGAATGGGCCCGGAGGCGTACCGGAACGCCGGCGAGTTCGCCGCGACCTTCCGCCGGGCCATGCCGATGTGTGCCGGGCTGCTGGTGCTGGGGGCCGCGATCGCCTGGGCGACCGTACGCAGACCCCTGGTCACGGTGGACGAGGAGGAGCAGGCGCGGCCCGAGTGCACGGTGCACTGCGGGATCGTCGCACCGCCCCTGGAACCGGCGCACGAGGAGGAGCGAAAGCCGGGCGCGAGCTGACCGCGCACACCGGCGCCCGGGTACCCCGGGCGGGTGGGCGCCAGGCACACTTGAACCCATGTCGATCCACGAGAACCTGCTCGGGGGACCTCCCCCGACCCATCTGCCCGACGACCCGGAGCCGCGCGAGCTGCTGGCGAACGGCACGGCCCCCGCCGATGTCGCCGCGAAGTACCCGACCTCCTCCCTGGCCTGGGCGCAGCTCGCCGACGAGGCGTACGACGGCGGCCGCGTCGTCGAGTCGTACGCCTACGCCCGCACCGGCTACCACCGCGGCCTCGACGCGCTGCGCCGGGCCGGCTGGAAGGGCCACGGCCCGGTGCCGTTCGAGCACGAGCCGAACCGCGGCTTCCTGCGCGCCCTGCACGCCCTGGCACGGGCCGCGCGGGCGATCGGCGAGCAGGAGGAGTACGAGCGCTGCTCGGCGTTCCTGCGCGACTCCTCGCCCACCGCGGCCGAGACGCTCGGCTAGGGTCTTTCGTTTGGATCAGGTCGGATCAGGCACCGGGGCACGCGAGCCCGGCATGATCCAAACGAGAGGCCCTGGGGCCTGTCCGGCGGGCCGGACGGTCCGGACCCCGTGGACGGTGGTACGTCCGCGGGGTCTGCGCGCTTGTGGGGCGTCCGTTTAGGATGCCGACAGGGGACCGGAGCTCCACCACCTCACGGAAGGGGCGGACCGCTACCCGGAAGCTCGTGTCGAGGAGACAGCAATGTCGACGATCCACCCCGACCCCGAAGCCACCGGTGCGCAGACCCCGCACCTCGACTTCGCGGGAACGACCCCGTACGAGGACTATGTCCAGGCGGATGTCCTGACCCATCTCCAGCACCCTCGCTCCGACGATCCGGGCGAGATGGTCTTCCTGGTCACCACCCAGGTCATGGAGCTGTGGTTCACCGTCATCGTCCATGAGTGGGAGACCGCCGCGCACGCCCTGCGCGAGGACCGGCTGAACGTCGCGCGCGACGCGCTCAAGCGGTCGGTGCGGGAGCTGGAGGCGCTCAACGCCTCCTGGACCCCGCTCGCCCAGCTCACCCCCGCCCAGTTCAACTCCTACCGCTCCGCGCTCGGCGAGGGCTCCGGTTTCCAGTCGGCGATGTACCGGCGGATGGAGTTCCTGCTCGGGGACAAGGCCGCGTCCATGCTGGTGCCGCACCGGGGCGCGCCCCGTGTCCACGCCGAGCTGGAGAAGGCGCTCGCCGAGCCGGGGCTGTACGACGAGACGCTGGCGCTGCTCGCCCGGCGCGGCTTCGCCATACCGCAGGCCGTGCTCGGCCGGGACCTGACGCGGAAGTACGAGCCGTCCCCGGAGGTCGAGGCGGTCTGGGCGGAGATCTACGCGGACCCCGAGCACCACGACGAGCTGGTCCGGCTCGGCGAGGCGCTCACCGACGTCGGCGAGCTGGTGTGGCGCTGGCGCAACGACCATCTGGTCGCCACCCGGCGCGCGATGGGCTCGAAGACCGGTACCGGTGGCTCCGCCGGCGTCGCCTGGCTGGAGAAGCGGGCCACGAAGAACGTCTTCCCCGAACTGTGGACGGCGCGCAGCCATGTCTGAGAACTCCGCAGCCGTGTCCGAGACCTCCGCGTCCATGTCCGAGAACCTCGCCGCGCGGGCCGCGGCACTCGACGCCGCCGACCCGCTCGCGGACCGGCGGAAGCTGTTCACCCTGGACGACACCGTCTACCTCGACGGCAACTCGCTCGGCGCGCTGCCCGCGCACGTGCCCGCCCGGGTGCAGGAGGTCCTCACCCGCGAGTGGGGCGAGCTGCGCATCCGGTCCTGGGATGAGAGCGGCTGGTGGACCGCGCCGGAACGGATCGGTGACCGGATCGCCCCGCTCGTCGGGGCCGCCGCCGGGCAGATCGTGGTGGGCGACTCCACCAGCGTGAACATCTTCAAGGCGGTCGTCGCCGCGAGCCGGCTGGCGCCCCGGGAGCGCGACGAGATCCTCGTCGACGCGACGACCTTCCCCACGGACGGGTACATCGCCGAGTCCGCGGCCCGGATGACCGGCCACCGGCTGGTCCCGGTCACCCCGGCCGAGGTGCCCGGCGCGCTGGGCCCCCGTACCGCGGCCGTGCTGCTCAACCACGTCGACTACCGCACCGGCAGGCTCCACGACCTGCCCGGACTCACCGCCGCCGTGCACGCGGCGGGCGGCATCGCGATCTGGGACCTGTGCCACAGCGCGGGCGCCCTGCCCGTCGGCCTCGACGAGCACGGCGTGGACCTGGCGGTCGGCTGCACGTACAAGTACCTGAACGGCGGCCCCGGTTCGCCCGCCTACATCTACGTCGCCGAGCGCCACCAGGCGGCCTTCGACTCGCCCCTGCCGGGGTGGACGTCGCACGCCGACCCGTTCGGCATGACCCCCGGATACACCCCGGCCGACGGCGCGGTACGAGGCCGGGTCGGCACCCCCGACATCCTCTCGATGCTGGCGCTCGAAGCGGCCCTCGACGTGTGGGACGGGGTGCCCATCGAGGCGGTACGGGCCAAGTCCCTGGCGCTGACGGACTTCTTCCTGGAGTGCGTCGCGCAGTACCTGCCCGAGGACCGGGCCGTCCCGGTGACCCCGGTCGCGCACGCCGAGCGCGGCAGCCAGGTCGCGCTGCGCTGCGAGGACGCGGAGCCGGTGATGAGCGAGCTCATCGCCCGGGGCGTCGTCGGGGACCTGCGCAGGCCGGACGTGCTCCGGTTCGGGTTCACTCCGCTGTACGTCGGTTTCGCGGACGTGGAGCGGGCGGCGCGGGTGCTGGGCGAGGTGGTCGCCCGGCGGTAGCGCCCTGATCCTGGGCGGGGACGGGAACCTTCCGTACTGGTACCGTCCCCGCAGGTCAGGCCAGTTGGGCTCAGCTACAGGACGGTTGGAGCAGCATGTCGGATTCTGCCGCGCGTGATCGGGACGCAGCCGAGACCGAGTCGGCCCTCTCGCATCCACCGGTCGCCCCCGACGCTTCCGCAGCCTACGGCAGCCACCCCGACCAGCTGATCGACTTCTACGCCCCGCGCGACGGGCGGACCGGGGCACCGGTCGTGGTCGTCCTGCACGGCGGGGCGTGGCGGGCGCCGTACGACCGGCAGCATGTGTCGCCGTTCGCGGACTTCCTGGCCCGGCGCGGGTTCGCCGTCGCCAGCGTCGAGTACCGGCGCGGCAGCGGCATCCCGCAGCAGCGGGATGCCGGCCCGGTCGCGGGCCGCTGGCCGGAGACCTTCGACGATGTCGCGGCGGCGATGGACGCGCTGCCGGCGCTGCTGGCCCGGGAACTCCCGGCGGCCGATGCCCGGCGGATCGTGGTGACCGGGCACTCGGCGGGCGGGCAGCTGGCGCTGTGGGCCGCCGCCCGGCACGTACTGCCCGAGGGTTCGCCGTGGCGGCTGCCCGCGCCGCCGCGGCTGCGGGGCGTCGTCGCCCTCGCGCCGATCGCGGACTTCGCCACCGCCGTCGGGCTGGACGTGTGTTCCGGCGCGGTCGGTCAACTCCTGGGCGGCGAGGAGGACTTCGCGGAGCGCTCCCGGTTCGCCGACCCGGCCGCGCTGCTGCCCACCGGCATCGCGACCACCGTGGTGCAGGGCACCACCGACGTCGATGTGCCGCAGGCGGTCCCGGAGGCGTTCGTCGACGCGGCGGCGAAGGCGGGCGAGACGGTGGGGCTGACCCTGCTGCCGGACGTCGGCCACTACCCGCTGATCGACCCGGCCGCGGACGCCTGCGCGGTGGTGGCGGAGGAGCTCGCACAGCTCGCCTGGTGAGCCTGGTGAGCGCGGGGCGGGCCGCTCGGCGGAGTCCGTAGTACTTGCGATGGACGGCCCGGAATCCGTATCACTGCTGACGACCGGGTTCGGCCCGCCGCCTAACGTGGAACCGTGACCGAGACCAAGAGCAGAACCCCGGAGTTCCAGCTGGCGGCGGGGGCGATAGGCGGCCTCCGGCAGGCCCTCTTCCACGATGCGTTCGCCTACCGTCCGCTGCCCCGGCTGCGGACCGACGCGCCGGTGATCCGCAGCCTGCCGAAGCGGGTGCGGGAGCGCGCCACCTGGGCGGTGCACGCGTTCGTGGTGCTGGTCGCGCTGATCACCTTCCTGCTGGGGATCTCCTCGACACACCATCCGCTCACCCAGCTGGTCGCGCTGTTCCCGGCCATCAGCGTGCTGATGACGCTGGTCAGGCCGGTCGGCGCGTTCTGGCTGTCGCTGCTGCTGACCCCGGTGACCGCGGTGTTCGGCGAGGACGGGTGGCCGTGGGGGCCGGTCACGTTCTTCGCGCATCTGGTCGTGCTGATCGCCGTCGCGGCCAGGACCGGCCGACGCACCGCCGCCTGGATGTGGGGCCTGACCGTACTGCTCGGTGTGGTCATGGAGAACCTCGTCTGGCGGCCCGGGACCACCACCTTCGGGATGGCCCTGACCTCGGCGTTCGCCCTGCTGGTGGTCTCCATGGTGCAGATCCGCCGCGACGCGGAGCGCGAGGTGACGGTGCAGCGCACCGTGACCGCCGTCGAGCGCGACCGGCGCACGCTGCTGGAGGAGCGCACCACGATCGCCCGTGAGCTGCACGACGTGGTCGCGCACCACATGTCGGTCGTCGCGATCCAGGCCGAGGCCGCCCCGTACCGGGTGGAGAATCCGCCGCCCGAGCTGGAACAGGCCTTCGTCACGATCCGGGAGAACGCCGTCGCCGCCCTCACCGAGCTGCGCCGGGTCCTCGGTGTCGTACGGGCCGAGGACTACCAGGCGCCGGACGCACCGCAGCCGACGCTCGCCCAGCTCGACGGGCTCCTCGCCAATGTGAGCGAGGCGGGGCTGACGACGGAGAAGACCATCACCGGTGCGGTGCGCGAACTGCCGCAGGGGGTCGAGCTGTCGGCGTACCGGATCATTCAGGAGGCCCTCAGCAATACGCTGCGGCACGCACCGGGTGCCGCCGCCAAGGTGGAGATCGGCTATGTGCTGGGCGGGCTCGGCCTGCGCGTCGTCAACGGGCCGCCCACCGGCCCGGTGAAGCCCTCGCCGGGGGCCGGTCACGGGATAACCGGGATGCGGGAGCGGGTCGCGATGCTGGACGGGAACATGACGGCCGACGCGACCACCGAGGGCGGGTACGAGATCACGGTGTTCATCCCCGTACAGGCCGGTTCCGAGCCCCGGGAACAGGCGGACCTGGCATGAGTACTCCCGCCGCCCCGTCCATCCGGGTGTTGATCGTGGACGACCAGATGATGGTCCGCGAGGGCTTCTCGGTGCTGCTCAACGCCATGCCGGGGATCGAGGTCGTCGGCGAGGCCGTCGACGGCCGGCAGGCCATCGCACAGGTCGCGGCGCTGCGCCCCGACGTGGTCCTGATGGACATCCGGATGCCGGAACTCAACGGCATCGAGGCCACCCGCGAGATCGTCGCCGCCGACGCGGACGCCAAGGTCCTGGTGCTGACCACCTTCGACCTCGACGAGTACGTGTACCAGGCGCTGCGCGCCGGGGCGTCCGGCTTCCTCCTCAAGGACGCCTCCGCGCGCCAGCTCGCGGACGGGGTACGGGTGGTGGCCGCGGGCGAGGCGCTGCTCGCGCCGACCGTGACCAAGCGTCTGATCAACGAGTTCTCGAAGCTCGCGGAGGTCCCGCGCTCGCCCGCGCTGGCCCGGGTCGGCGACCTCACCGAACGCGAGACGGAGGTGCTCGTCCTCATCGCGCAGGGCCGGTCCAACGCCGAGATCGCCTCGCATCTGGTGGTCGCCGAGTCCACCATCAAGACGCATGTGAGCCGGATCCTGGTGAAGCTGGGGCTGCGCGACCGCACCCAGGCGGCCGTCTTCGCGTACGAGGCCCGGCTGGTCACGCCGTCCTGAGCCGGGCGTGAGGGGTGGTCGGCGGGTGCGGGGTGCGGTTAGCGTCCGGCTATGCACCCGTCTCCCCGTTCCGCGGCCGATGCCCCCTTCGACCCCTGGTCACCGGCCTTCGTTGCCGACCCGTACCCCGCCTACGCCGCACTGCGCGCCACCGGCCGGGTGCACCGCTTCGAGCCGACCGACCAGTGGCTCGTCCCGCACCACGCGGATGTGTCCGCGCTGCTGCGCGACCGCCGCCTCGGCCGCACGTATCTGCACCGCTTCACCCACGAGGAGTTCGGCCGCACTCCGCCGCCCGCCGAGCACGAGCCCTTCCACACCCTCAACGGGCAGGGGCTCCTCGATCTGGAGGCCCCCGACCACACCCGGATCCGGCGCCTGGTCTCCAAGGCGTTCACCCCGCGTACGGTCGAGCAGCTCGTCCCGACCGTGCGGCGGCTGGCCGCCGAGCTGGTCGACTCCTTCGTCGAGGCGGGCGGCGGCGATCTGCTCTCGGCGGTCGCGGAGCCGCTGCCGGTGGCCGTCATCGCCGAGATGCTCGGCATCCCGGAGTCCGACCGGGGCCCGCTGCGGCCCTGGTCGGCGGCGATCTGCGGCATGTTCGAACTGAACCCGTCCGAGGAGACCGCCCGGGCCGCCGTCCGCGCCTCGCTCGACTTCTCCGGGTATCTGCGCGAGCTGATCGAGGAGCGGCGCAAGAACCCCGGTACGGATCTGATCTCCGCGCTCATCGCCGCCCACGACGAGGGCGAGCGGCTGAGCGAGCAGGAGATGATCTCCACCTGTGTGCTGCTGCTGAACGCGGGCCACGAGGCGACCGTCAACACCACCGTGAACGGCTGGTGGACGCTGCTGCGCCACCCCGAACAGCTGGCGGCCCTGCGGGCCGATCACGGGCTGCTGCCGACGGCGGTCGAGGAGCTGATGCGGTACGACACCCCGTTGCAGATGTTCGAGCGCTGGGTACTCGACGACATCGAGATCGACGGCACGGTCATCCCGCGCGGCTCGGAGGTGGCCCTGCTCTTCGGCTCCGCCAACCGTGACCCGGCCCGCTTCAACGACCCGGACACCCTGGACCTGGCCCGGCAGGACAACCCGCACATCACCTTCGGCGCGGGCATCCACTTCTGCCTGGGCGCCCCGCTGGCCCGGGTCGAACTGGCCGCGTCCTTCGGCGAACTGCTGCGCCGCGCCCCCGGGATGCGGCTGGCGGCCGAGCCGGAGTGGAACCCGGGCTATGTGATCAGGGGCCTGAAGGAACTCCGCGTGGAGCTGTGAGCGGGCCGGTGCGCTGAGTGGGGAGCGGGGAGCGGGGAGCGGGGAGCGGACCGGGGGACGGGCCGGTGTGCTGAACGGGGAGCGGGGAGCGGGCCGGGGCACGGGCCGGGCGCTCAGCCCCCGATCCGTCCCCCGATCCGACCCCCGACCCACTCCCTGATCTGCTCCCGGCCCGCTCCCCCGGTCCGCTCCCGGTCCGCTCCCCGCTCAGCACACCGGCCCACAGGCCAGGGGCGGGCCCTCCAGTACGTTGAAGGCCATCCCGAAACCGGTGAGGGCGGCGAGTGCCGTCGCCGCCCCGAGTGCCCGCCGCCACTTCCGGCCCCCGAGGGCGACGAGAGTGAGCCCGGCCGTGATGCCGCCGAGCGTCATGACCGGCAGCCCGAGCCAGAGCACGCTCCACTCCGTCGCACCCTCGAAGCCGCCGAAGAAGCCGCGCCTGCCGTACGGCGCCCAGACGAGCATCCCGGAGGCCGCGCCCCCGGCGACGACCAGGCATCCGGCGATCCCACGGACGGCTTCACGGACGGTTCCGCTTCGGTTCTCCACGAATGGAGTGACGCGGGGACGCCACAGCGAGGTTGCACCCCGGGTGCCGGCCCCGGCACATCCGTGGGACTCCCGCCCCCGCGTCACCGTCACGTCAGGACATCGCGCCTGCGCAATGCCCCCACCCCGGCCCCGACCAGCACCACCGCGACGGCGGTGAGCGCGAGCACCGGGCCCCATTCCATTCCCGTGCCGCCCGGCAGCTTCGGCAGATGCGTGAACGGCGATACGTCCATCACCACCTGCGGCATGTCGACCGCGGGCCCGAGCCATCCCAGCGCCAGGCAGATCCCGGCGACGCCCCAGGACGCCACCGCCGCCTTCGGGAACACCCCGTACAGCAGGACCGTCACCCCGCCCAGCAGCCAGATCGCCGGCAGCTGCACCAGCGACGCACCCAGCACGGCCGGCAACTCGTGGCCGTAGCCCACGGCCAGACCGAGGCCGCCGACCGCCATGAGCAGGGCCGCCCCGCCGAACGCGATGACCAGATGGCCGGCCGCCCAGCCGCTCCGCCCCACCCCGCCCGCCAGCACCGGCTCGGCGCGCCCGGCGGTCTCCTCGCCGTGCAGCCGCAGCACCGACGCGACGATGTACAGCGCCGCGACCATCCCGAGCACGGAGACCATCGCGGCGAGGAACGCGTCGGTCAGCCCGGCCTGTCCGCCCATCCGCTCGAAAATCTCCCGGGTCTTCGCGTTGTCGCCGACGAGATCGGCCGCCCCGCCGGTCAGCCCGCCGAAGGCGACCCCGACCACCACGAAGGAGAGCGTCCACCCGGTCAGCGCACCGCGCTGGAGCCGCAGCGCGAGCCCGAACGCCGTGGAGATCCGCCCCTGCGCGGGCCCCGGTCTCGTCGCCAGGAAGCTCATCCCGACATCGCGCCGCCCGGCCAGCCCGTACGCCAGAAGGGCCTGCACCGCGACGGCCGCCGCGAAGACGAGCAGCACCCACCAGCGCTCGTCCGCGTACGCCCGGACGTTCTCCGCCCAGCCGACGGGGGAGAGCCAGGTCAGCACGGACGAGCCGTCGTCCGATGCCGAATCGCCCGCCGCCTTGAGGACGAACGCGGCACCGATCACCGCCGCCGTGACCCCCTTGGCGAGCCGGGCGCTCTCGGTGAACTGTGCGGCGATCGCCGCCGTGCAGGCGAACAGCACACCCGTCCCGGCGACCCCCAGGGCGAGCGCCACCGCCCCGGCACCGCCCGCGCCCGATCCCGCCAGACCCGCCGCGATGACCAGCGCCAGTGCCGCGTTGGCGATCACGGCGGCGAGCAGAGCGGCGGTCAGCGGGGCACGGCGCCCCACCATCGCGGAGGAGAGCATCTCCTGACGGCCGGTCTCCTCTTCCTCCCGGGTGTGCCGGACGACGACGATCAGGCTCATCACGGCCGCCAGCACCGCTCCGAAGGCGGCCATCCGCCAGCTCACGAGCCCGCCGACCGAGTCGCCGAAGACCGGTCCGTACATGGCGCGGAGCGAGCTGTTGCCGTTCATCGACGCGGCCAGCTCGGCGCGCTGTCCGGCGGTGCCGTAGATCGAGGTGAAGGAGCCGGCGACGGAGGCGAAGGAGCCGCCGAGCACGAGCACCCAGACCGGCATCATGATCCGGTCGCGCCGCAGCGCCAGCCGCAGCAGCCGCCACGTCCCGGCGAGCTGCCCGGCCGTGGCCCCGGTCCGGCGCCGGGCACCGGCCGGGGTGGTCATGGTCACGGTCATCGCGCCACCACCCCCGCACCCTCGCCGCTTCCGATGCTTCCGATGTCGTCCGTGGTGTCCGACGCGTAGTGGCGCAGGAACAGCTCCTCCAGGGTGGGTGGAGTGCTGGTCAGCGTCCGTACGCCGGAGGCGGTGAGCGACTTGAGGACGGCGTCCAGCTTGTCCGTGTCGACCTGGAGCGTGACCCGCAGGCCCTGCACATCGAGGTCGTGGACGCCGGGCAGCCGGGCGAGTCCGTCGGGCGCGGCGGCCAGCTCGGCGCTGATGTTCGTACGCGTCAGGTGGCGCATGTCCGCGAGCGATCCCGTCTCGACCGTCCGCCCCTGGCGGATGATGCTGACCCGGTCGCAGAGCGTCTCGACCTCGCTGAGGATGTGGCTGGAGAGCAGGATCGTCCGCCCGCGCGCACGCTCCTCGGCCACACAGTCCTGGAAGACCTCCTCCATCAGCGGGTCGAGTCCGCTGGTGGGTTCGTCGAGGATCAGCAGATCCACATCGGAGGCGAAGGCGGCGACCAGGGCGACCTTCTGGCGGTTGCCCTTGGAGTACGTACGCCCCTTCTTGGTCGGGTCGAGCTCGAACCGGTCGACGAGGTCGGCGCGCCGGGTCCGGTCGAGGCCGCCACGCAGGCTCCCGTACAGGTCGATCACCTCGCCGCCGGAGAGATTGCGCCACAGCGTGACGTCACCCGGGACGTACGCCACCTTTCGGTGGAGCTCCACCGCGTCGTGCCACGGGTCGCGGCCGAGCAGCTGGGCGGCGCCGGAGTCGGCCCGCAGCAGCCCCAGCAGCACCCGGATGGTGGTGGACTTCCCGGATCCGTTGGGCCCGAGGAAGCCGTGGACCTCGCCGGTCTCGACGGTGAGGTCGAGGCCGTCCAGCGCGTGTGTGCGACCGAACGACTTGTGCAGTCCGGCCACCGTAATCGCCTTCGTCATGTTTTGAAGCTACGCTAGTTTCACAAATTTGTGAAGTTAAGGAAGCGTATAAAGTTGATGTCACGGCGGGGCCGAAAGACCGGGGGCCGGAAATCAGGGGAGACGATCGGGCGATGACCAGCGAGACCGAAGAGAACACGCGCTCCGGGCGTGACGAGGAGGCCGTGTCACGGTTCGTGGAGCGGTTCGCGTCCGAGATGACCGAGGCGGGGATGCAGCGGATGGCGTCCCGGGTCTTCGCCGCGCTCCTCGCGGACGACGACGGGTCCATGACCTCCGCCGAGCTCGCCGTGGCGCTGCAGATCAGCCCGGCGGCCGTGTCCGGCGCGGTCAGCTACCTCACACAGGTCAGCATGGTCGGCCGCGAGCGCGACCCGGGCTCGCGCCGCGACCGCTACCGCCTGATCGACGAGGTCTGGTTCTCCACCTTCGCCAGCCGGGACCGGGTGCTGACCCGCTGGGAGAACACCCTGAAGGAGGGCGTCCGCATCCTGGGCGAGGACACCCCGGCCGGTGCCCGGATCGCCGAGACGGTGGCGTTCTTCGAGTTCCTGCAGGCGGAGCTGGTCGGGATGATGGGCCGCTGGCACGAGCACCGCAAGACGCTCGACCTCCCGAACCGCCCCGTGTGACCGTCACATCGGGCCGGGGAGCAGCTCCGCCACGGCTTCGAGGGCTTCGGGGTCGGACGGGTCGACGTCCTGGTACACGTCCTGCGGCCAGTACGGCCGCCCCTCGATCCAGGCGACGACCACCCGCTCCGCGTCCAGCCACCCGCGCAGCTCGACGGTCCCGGTCGGCGCGGGCAGCCCCGCCCAGGGGCACTTGTCCGGCCCCGGCGGCACGATCCGCGCCAGCCCCTCCGGCAGCGCGTCCGACCCTTCGGCCGGGAAGATCACCAGCAGGGCCCCCTCGGCCGCGTCGCCCACGTCGAACAGCAGCGCGTACCGCCGCGTCCGGGGCTCCGGAGCAGTGGCGGCACGGGCCGTCCGGCGTGCTGCCGGGATGCCCGAGGTGAACGTCCGCCAGATCCAGTAGGCGCCCACGATCCCGGTCAGGACCGCGAGGGCCCTCGGCGCGCCCGGGACCGAGTCGGCCCCCATGGTCGCGCACACGACGGCTACGACAACGGTGTACCCGAGCAACCCCGAGGCCCGCCCGATCCCGCTGATCCGCCGGAGCATGGGCACCCGCCACCAGGTCACCGCCCGCCCGCACATCGCCCACCGGCCGCGGCCTCGCCGTGGCCGGGGCCCGCCGCCCGGCCTGCGACTGCGCCAAGGCGGCCACGGCCCCGTACCCGACGGACGCAGAAGCAGACGAGGACGAAGGCGTGGACGCGGAGCCAGACGCAGACACAGAACCAGGCGCGGCGACAGACGAGGGCGAGGGCGCCGCCCCCGGCCGCCATGTCGTCACCGGCAGCATCAGTCCCGCCCCGGCCCCCGCCCCGCACCGCTACTCCGCCACCGGCAGCATCAGCCCCCAGGCCCCCGCCCGCACCGTCCACGTCCTCGTCCGGACCGGGCCGCCGACCTGTATATCCGCCCGGTAGCGGAAGTCCGCGCCCGAGACCGTGACGGCCTTCGCCTCCGTCGTCACCGGATCGGCCGAAGGCGGGCGGATCACCACTTCCGCGAGGCCCTCGTCCCCGCACCGCGAGGTCACCGTCACCGATTCGACCGGGTGGTCCAGGTCGTTCAGCAGCACGCCGTCGGCCTCGACCCGCAGGCGGTGCGTGGGCGGCGGCGTGGCGGGCGCCTGCGGGGCGGGGCGCACCAGGGTGCGGACCAGGTTGCGGCAGGTGTCCCAGACCGCCGTGACGCCCGTGTGCGCGGCCGCCGCGCCCGGCAGCGTGCTCAGCGCCGGGATGTGCAGCGCGCCCAGGACCACGCCGTCGCTGTCGTCGACCAGCAGGTCGAGCCTGCGCACGGCGCCGTCCAGCGCGGTGCGCGCCGCCGCCACCGCCCCCATGGGCACGCCGAGCGAATGGGCCAGTTCCAGCGCGGCCGAGGTGCCGACCGGGATCAGTGAGAGCACGCTCCCGGCCGGCTCCCGCTCCCGGTGCAGCTGGGCCACCGCCCGCCGCAGCGCACGGTCGTCGCCGACCACCACCGGCCGCCGGCCACCCCGGCGGGACAGGGCCCTGGCGAATTCCTCGGGCCCGTCGGGCAGGCAGATCTTGGCGTGCGAACCGGCGCTCAGCACGTCCTTCGCGATACGCACGGACTCGCCGTCGGTCCGGCGGGCGACCGGGTCGATGACCACCAGCAGCTGGTGCGCACCGTCGCCGGGGGGCTGGGCAGCCGACACCTCGGTCCTTCCTCGGGTAGCATCTTGGTGCAAGAGCCCCTTGCGCTATTGCGCCAGGGGCTTCGTCTATTCCGGGGCACCCGGTTCGACGGTTCAGGCCTTGTCGTACATCGTCGTACGGCATGTACGACGTTTACGTACGCCCCCTGACCTTGGACATGCCCCGCCCGGAAGGGGTGTACGCCTGTGCCCGCACTTGTGCTGCTCGGTGCTCAGTGGGGTGACGAGGGCAAGGGAAAGGCCACCGACCTCCTCGGTGGATCCGTGGACTATGTGGTGCGTTACCAAGGTGGCAACAACGCCGGCCATACGGTGGTCGTCGGCGACCAGAAGTACGCACTGCATCTCCTCCCCTCCGGAATCCTTTCGCCGGGGTGTACCCCGGTCATCGGAAACGGTGTCGTCGTCGACCCGGCCGTCCTGCTCTCCGAGCTGAGTGGGCTGAACGACCGCGGCGTGGACACGTCCAAGCTGCTGATCAGCGGTAATGCCCATTTGATCACCCCGTACAACGTCACGATCGACAAGGTGACGGAACGGTTCCTCGGGAAGCGCAAGATCGGCACGACCGGCCGTGGCATCGGCCCGACGTACGCCGACAAGATCAACCGGGTGGGCATCCGCGTCCAGGACCTCTACGACGAGTCGATCCTGGAGCAGAAGGTCGACGCGGCCCTGGAGCAGAAGAACCAGCTCCTCGCCAAGGTCTTCAACCGCCGCGCCATCGAGTCCGGCAAGATCGTCGAAGAGATGCTCCAGTACGCGGAGCAGATCAAGCCCTACGTCGCCGACACGACGCTGATCCTGAACGACGCCATCGACGCGGGCAAGGTCGTCCTCTTCGAGGGCGGTCAGGGTACGCTGCTCGACGTCGACCACGGCACGTACCCCTTCGTCACCTCGTCGAACCCGACCGCGGGCGGCGCCTGCACCGGTGCCGGCGTGGGCCCGACGAAGATCAGCCGGGTCATCGGCATCCTCAAGGCGTACACCACCCGCGTCGGCGCCGGTCCGTTCCCGACGGAGCTGCTCGACGAGGACGGCGAGGCGCTGCGCCGGATCGGTGGCGAGCGCGGTGTCACCACCGGCCGTGACCGTCGCTGCGGCTGGTTCGACGCGGTCATCGCGCGGTACGCGACCCGGGTCAACGGTCTCACCGACTTCTTCCTCACCAAGCTGGACGTGCTGACCGGCTGGGAGCAGATCCCGGTGTGCGTGGCGTACGAGATCGACGGCAAGCGCGTCGAGGAGCTCCCGTACAGCCAGACCGACTTCCACCACGCGAAGCCGGTCTACGAGATGCTGCCGGGCTGGTCGGAGGACATCACGAAGGCCAAGACCTTCGGTGACCTGCCGAAGAACGCGCAGGCGTACGTGAAGGCGCTGGAGGAGATGTCCGGCGCCCCGATCTCCGCGATCGGTGTCGGCCCCGGCCGCACCGAGACCATCGAGATCAACTCCTTCCTGTAGGCGGGACAGCAGGCGAGACGGAACGAAGGGGCCGGGGCGGTCCGCAAGAGCCGCCCCGGCCCCTTCGCGTTCGCGCGCTCACCCCTCGCCGCAGATCCGCAGCGCCTCCGGAGTCGCGCACGGCAGGTGGCCGCGGGCGCGGATCACGTCCTGGCCGTTGCCCCGGGTGAGGTAGCCCAGGAAGCCGGCGGTCAGCGAGCCGGTGGGCGGGCGGCCGTAGGTGTAGGCGTACTCGATCTCGCGGTACGGGTACGTGCCGGAGCCGATCGTGTCGACGGACGGGGTGGCCGCGTCGATGGCGAGCGGGTGGGCTCCGCGCAGCGGTGTGCCCAGGCGCAGTTCGCTGTAGCCGATCGCGCCGTCGCGCCGGCCGACCATGGCCAGGACCTGTTCGGTGGAGTCGAGCTCGCAGCGGACCACCCGGGCCCCCGGGTCGTCCTTGGTGATGCAGTCGCGGGAGGACTGGGCCGGTTCGTTGTGGCCGAGCACGCGGCGCTGGAAGACCTCGCGGGTACCGGAGTTGGCGTCCCGGCTGACCAGGAGCACGGGCAGGTCGGGGCCGCCGAGGGTCTTCCAGTTGCGGATCTCGCCTTGGTAGATCCGCCGGACGTCGGTGCGGCTCAGATTCTTCAGCCCCACCCGGTCGTTGACGACTAGGCGGAAGAGCGAGACGGCGACCCGGCTCTCGCGCAGCTGCGGGAAGCCGTCCGGCCCGGGCCCGTCGGAGAAGGCGATCACGGCCGGGGCGCCGGACCCCCCGGCCTCGGCGCCCCGGTCCGCGAGGTCCCGTATCCCGGCGTTGCTGCCGTGCACCTGCACGCGGATGTCGGAGCCCTCGCACTCCTGCTCGTACTTCTTCGCCAGGTCCAGCAGAGCCGGCCTGAAGGCGGTGGAGCCGGTCACGACCAGCGTGCCACGCCGGCAGCCCATCGGGGGCGGGGTGTCGTCGCGCACCAGGATGATCGAGGCCAGCGTGACGACGCAGACGGTCAGCGCGACGGTGATCAGCCGGGCGGCCGGGCCGAACAGCGGGGGCTTGTCGTCGGGGCGGACCGCCCGGTTGGGGCCGACCTCACCGTCCTGGATGCCGCCGATGATGCGGATGGGGCTGTCCACGGCCGCCCCGGTGAGCAGCACCAGCAGCTTGAAGTGCTCGCCCCGGTTGAGCGGTACGCGCGGCAGCCGGATCCGTGAGCCGCTCTGGCGCAGCCCGCCGTCCGGGGTGAAGTGCTCCATCAGATGGTCGGCGCCGGGCGCGTGCGTGACCGCGACGCTGTGAACCGTACGGCCGGTGAACTCGGCGGTCAGCCCGTGGAGTCCGCGTCCGGTGTAGTCGTTGTCGGCGATGGACTGCGAGCCGTCGTTCTCGATCCGGAGCAGGACGAGCGTGGCATCGTCCATGTCCGGCGTCTCGCCGAAGAGGCCGAGCCGCACATTGGCCCGCCCCAGGCCCGCCTCGCTGCCGATCGGTGTGTCCATCTGGACGCGGTAGCCGATCCGCTTGCGGCGGGGCACCCGGCGCTCGTACCAGAGCACCCCGACGGAGGCCAGGACACCCAGTACGGCGGTCGCCACGGCCACGATGTTCTCAGCGCTGAGCCACGCCACGGTCCTCGCACCCCCTTGAGGGAACCTTTGGCCACCGTACGTACGGGGCAAGGGAGTTGGGGGCGTCGGGAGGGTCCTGTCGGGTGGTGTTCGCCCGTTGTTCGCCGGCTGGTCCAGACCTTGACAGGTCCAGACCAGTGGGGCTTGAGTGGCGGGACATCCGGACGGCCCGCCGAGGGGTTCGGCGTGCCCTGTCGAAGGAGTGAGCAGCGCTGAAGACGACACGGATCAAGAGCCTTCTGGTCGTGCTGGGTTCCGTCCTCGCGACGGCCGCCCTCATCCCGACCGCCACCGCCACCGCCGCCACGACCACGGCCTCCACCGCCCGGCCGGCCGCAGCGTGCGCGCCCGTGTGGAGTGCGTCGACCGCCTACGCGGCCGGCGGCACGGTCTCGCACCACGGCCGCAACTGGACGGCCAAGTGGTGGACGCAGAACGAGAATCCGGGCGCCACGGGCGCCTGGGACGACCGGGGGGCCTGTACGGGCGGGGTCTCGGACTTCGTCGTCAGCGAGGCGCGGTTCGACGAGATCTTCCCGGACCGCAACCCCTTCTACACGTACCAGGGCCTGATCGACGCCCTGCACGCCTACCCGCGCTTCGCCAACACCGGCACACCGGCCACCCGCGCCCGGGAGGCGGCGGCGTTCCTGACCCACGCGGACTTCGAGTCGGTCGGGCTCCAGTACGTGAAGGAGATCAACGAGGACAACTACTGGCGCAAGTGCGACTACAGCCAACCGTACGGCTGTCCGGCCGGGCAGAAGGCGTACTACGGCCGGGGCCCGATCATGTTCAGCTGGAACTTCAACTACAAGGCCGCGGGCGACGCGCTCGGCCTCGATCTGCTCGACGACCCCTGGCTCGTCGAGCGGGATCCGTCCGTCGCCTGGCAGACCGCGCTCTGGTACTGGAACACCCAGAACGGCCCCGGCACGATGACCTCGCACGAGGCGATGGTCGGCGGCGCGGGCTTCGGTGAGACGATCCGTTCGCTCAACGGGGCCCTGGAGTGCGACGGCGGCAACCCCGCCTCCGTCGCGGCCCGGGTCGCCAAGTACGAACGGATCACGTCCGTCCTCGGTACGGCACCGGGCTCCGGACTGACCTGCTGACGTGTCGCCACACGCATGCCGCATGCCTCGACGCGCCGCCACACTCTGCCGCATGCCTCAACGCACCGCCACACGCTGCCACATGCCTCGACGCGGCCGCCGCTCGCTGCCACGCGATGTGCGCGATGTGCGCGATGCGCCGTCCGTGCGCCCCCGGATGCTTCCCTGCACGGACGGCTCTTTTGGTCTAGACCTTGACAGGTTCAGACCAGTGCCGCTTGAGTGACGGGCAACCCCCCATGGCGGCGCACCGCTCGGACCGGTGCGCCGCACCGAAGGAGTGATCGCATGATCAGGCGCTTCATGGGCCTGCTGACCGCGTTGGCCGCGGTCGCCGCAACGATCGTCTTCCTCCCTGCGGTCACCGCCGCCAACGCCGCCGCGGCGGCCGCCTGCGCGACTCCCTGGAACTCCTCGTCCGTCTACACCGGGGGCGGATCCGCCTCCTACAACGGACACAACTGGACCGCCAAGTGGTGGACCCAGAACGAGACCCCCGGCAGCTCCGACGTCTGGGCGGACCAGGGCAGTTGTGGCGGCGGCACGGACCCGGGCACTCCGTCCGGCTTCGTCGTCAGCGAGGCGCAGTTCAACCAGATGTTCCCGAACCGGAATTCGTTCTACACGTACGAGGGGCTGACCGCGGCCCTGAGCGCGTACCCGGGCTTCGCGAACACCGGCAGCGACACCGTCAAGCGCCAGGAGGCGGCGGCGTTCCTCGCCAACGTCAGCCACGAGACCGGCGGTCTGGTGTACGTGGTCGAGCAGAACACGTCCAACTACCCGCACTACTGCGACAGCAGCCAGCCCTACGGCTGCCCGGCCGGCCAGGCCGCGTACTACGGACGCGGTCCGATCCAGCTCAGCTGGAACTTCAACTACAAGGCCGCCGGTGACGCGCTCGGCATCGATCTGCTGGGCAACCCGTACCTGGTCGAGCAGAACGCCTCGGTCGCCTGGAAGACCGGCCTCTGGTACTGGAACACCCAGAACGGCCCCGGCACGATGACCGCCCACAACGCCATGGTGAACGGCGCCGGGTTCGGCGAGACCATCCGCTCCATCAACGGCACCCTGGAGTGCAACGGAGGCAACCCCTCCCAGGTCCAGAGCCGCATCGACCGCTACCAGGCGTTCGTGCAGATCCTCGGCACCACCCCCGGTTCCAACCTGAGCTGCTGACCCGCGGCTCCCGTTGTCCCCCACCCGGCGGGGGCGTGCCCGGCTCCGGCCGGACACGCCCCCTTTCGGGTTCAGCGGGCGGCGGCGGGCTCCGCGAGGTCCAGGGCCCGGAAGGCGAGCCACAGGTCGTAACGGGCGCTGGGCGTCTGGAGCAGCGAACGGCCCAGGACCGATTCGAGCCGGGTGAGGCGCTTGCGGACACCCGGCACCGAGATCCCCAGCGATTCGGCGGTCGGGGCGAGTTGGGCCTCGCACTCCAGCCAGGTACGGAGGGTTTCCCGCGGGTCTGCGGAGCTCTTCGACGCGCCGGGGCCGGTGAGCGGGCGCAGTTGCTGGGCCGCCCATTCCCGTACGGCCGTCACGTCCAGGATGTCGTCCAGGCCGAGCGGCGGCCGGGCCGCCCGCCGGTCCCGGCCGGTCCTGCCGGGTGCGGTGGGGGTGGCGCGGATCCGCAGGGCCAGGTCGAGGGCGGCCTGGTCGCCGACCCGGTTCAGGTCCAGGCCGAGCAGTTCGCCGATCAGCCGGAGCCGGGCGGCCAGGGTGTTGCGGTGGATCTTCAGATGCTGGGTCGCGTGCGAGGAGAAGGCCAGCCAGGAGGTGAGCGTCGCCGCGAGCTCCTGGCTGCCCGGGTCCTGGCTGCGGCGCGGGAGATGGGTGATCAGCGGGTGCAGCAGCTCGTCCGCCCATCGCGCCCCGGCCGCTCCGGCGGCCACGGCCGGGTCCGGCGCCGAGCCGAAGCGGGCGTGCCGGGCGGACAGCCCGCGGGCCACGGCCAGTGCGTGGAACGCCTGGCGGTAGCCGGTCGCGGTGTCGGCCAGCGGGACGTCCTCGCTCACCCCCGCGACGCACTCGGTGACCGCCTCGGCGACCCGGATGCCGAGCTGCTGTTCGGCGATGCCCGCGTCGGCCGGCACGACGAGGATCAGATGGCGGGCGTAGACCGGGCACCGGACGATCCAGGACCGGCCGCCGGAGAGTTCCGCGCAGATCCGCGCCACCTCGTCGCGGCGGCCGGCCGGACACTCCACGACGTACACCCGGACGGGGTCGGGCAGGGTGGGCTTCAGGGCGCCCGCCACCTGGTGGGCGATGGACAGCTGACCCGTCATGAGCAGATGCAGCACCGCTTCCCGGCTGCGGGACTCGGCGAGGTCGACGCGGCGCCGCTTGCGTTCCACCGCCTCCGCCGCCCAGCACATGGCGAGCGGCATCGCCACGTCGGCGAGCAGGACGGCGAGCCCGTCCGGCAGCGGACGGGGCGCGACCACGGCCAGGATCGGGGCGGCGGCGTCCGGCGGTCCGTCCAGCGGGAACAGCAGCGCGGTGTGCGTGCCCCGGTCGAAGGAGAAGGACCGGGCGTCGAGCCCCGGCAGTTTCTTCGCGTACTCGCGCGCCAGCGCGGCCGCCTCCACGCCCGTGCCGTCCTGGCTCCGGGTCACGCCGTGCAGCACCGTGCCGTCCCCGTCGACCAGCCCGGCCCAGCCCGCGGCCCGGCCGGACACCCAGTGCAGCAGCTCCTGGGAACCGCCGGACCGGGCCATCCGGTACATCCGCAGTACGTCATCGGCCCGTTCCCGCGCGCGCACAAGTCCTCCACTCCTGCCAAAAAACCGGAATCAAGGCTACCGGTTTGATTGTGCGGGCTGATACCCACGACCGTCCACACAGTGCGAATTGAAGCTTTCGGGTACGTACCCGAAGACCTAGAGTCCGAACACGGTTGCGGCACCCTCGGGGGAGGGGCAGGGGGCGACAGCAGCGGCTCACGGGGGTGGCCGCTGTCGCGTCGGCCGCAACCGTTCAACTTCTTCCGTTGTCAGCGGCGGCCCCTAGTGTCGGCTCACGACCGCGTTCGCGGTCGGAGTCGACCGGGAGAGGCCGCCGCCATGGAATTCCGCATTGAGCGCAGCGCACTGACCGATGCCGTGGCCTGGGCCGCCCGGGTGCTGCCCACGCGCTCGCCCGTCCCCGTGCTGGGCGGGCTGCTGCTGGAGGCGGCGGACGGCCGGCTGAGCATCTCGGGGCTGGACTACGAGGCGTCCGCCCGTATCGAGGTGGCGGCGGAGACCGTACGGGCCGGGAAGGTCCTGGTCATGGGCCGCCGGCTGCTCGACGTCTGCAAGGTGCTGCCCGAGAAGGTGGTGGAGTGCGCCGTCGAGGGCTCACGGTTCTCGCTGGCGAGTGATGGTGCCCGGTTCGGTCTCTCGGTGCTGCCGTTCGACGACTACCCGTCGCTGCCGTCGCTGCCGGAGGTGCTCGGAGCGGTGGACGCGGAGGAGTTCGCGGCGGCCGTCGCCCATGTGACGGTGGCGGCGGGCCGGGACGACACGCTGCCGACGCTGACCGGCATCCGGCTGGCGCTGAACGGCGACTCGATGACGCTCGCCGCCACGGACCGCTACCGCTTCGCGGTGCGCACTCTCTCCTGGAAGCCCGGCCGGGACGACGTGTCGGCCGATGTCGTGGTGTCCGCCCGCAGGCTCACCGAGATCGCCCGCTCCTTCGGCCGGGGCGGCCTGGTCAGCCTGGCCCTGGACGGCGGTTCGGCCGGCTTCGAGCAGGCCGGGACGCGTACGACGGTGCGGCTGCTCGACGGCCGGCTGCCGCGCCACGACAAGCTGTTCGCGATGACCGGCGCGGTCACGGCCGAGACGGACCGGGCGCCCCTGGTCGAGGCCGTCAAGCGGGTCGCCGTCGTCGCGGAGGGCGGCAGTCCGCTCCAGCTGGCCTTCTCCGAGGGCTCGGTGCTGCTCCAGGCGGGCTATGAGGACGACGTCGCCTCCCAGCGCCTGCCCGCGGTGCTGGAGGGCGCCGCGGACCTGACGGTCGCCTTCAACCCCGCGTATCTGATGGACGCGCTGGGATCGTTCGACGACCCCGTGATCCGGTTCGAGCTGATGGGCCCGGGGCAGCGGGCGATGGTGACCGGCCGTCCGGCTGCCGGGGACGCGCAGCCGGACGGCGGCCGCCCCGCTCACCAGCACCTTCTGATGTCGGCGAGGCCACTGGTGTAGCGCGGGGCGGGGCAGGGGCGCCGGGCGGTTACTTCGTGAAGATGAAGTACTGCCAGGCGCCGTGCGTGGTCGAGTTCACCGTGTCGCCCGAGGTGCCGTTGACGTACGAGGCACGGACGCGCATCCGGTAGCCCGTGTCATGGGTGCCGTTCAGCGTCACGATGGACTTCCCGGCGGTGCCGAGCTTGAAGTACTGCGAGCCCGCGTCGTACCACTTGCCCTGGTAGTACAGCTCCAGGGACAGCTTGTGCGAGCGGTTCTTGTAGTACGTCATCGACGTCGTGAAGACCGGGTTGGTCTTCTTGTGGAAGTACCGGTACGACGTCTTGCCGATCTTCGCCGTCCTGTACTGCTTCGAGATGGAGGTCGAGACCTTCACCTTGGCGTACGCGGTCGACGTGACCTTCTTCGAGGTGTACCGGCCGTCGCCCTTGAAGACCGCGGTGACGGTGGTGTCCCGGGTCATGTCGACCTTGGTCGACAGGTTGCCCTTGGAGTCGACCTTGCCGGTCCGCACCAGCTTGTTCGGCTTGTCCGGACCGAACGGGTCCACCCACAGCTCGACGGTGCGGTTCTTGTACGTCTTGCCGAGGTGCGCCGTGAACGTCACGTCGGTGCCGTACGAGTACAGCGCCTTGTTGTGGTTCACGGTCAGCGAGGTGACCGTCCGGGGCACGGCGACCTTGTCGGAGCCGGAGGCCGCGGAGTGGGTCGCGTCGCCCGCGTACGACACCTTGTACGTGACCTGGCCACCGGCGGTCGGGGTGTCGGCGAAGGAGAAGCTGCCGTCCGACTTGAGGCTCACCGGGGGCAGCGCCTTGCCCTTGGGCGACTCGATGTCGGTACGCGTGACCGTGGCCTTCGCGCCCGCCGGGAACGCGCCCTCGGACTTCACCCGACCCGTGACGGTCAGTTTCTTGTTGAGCGCCGACTTCGCCGGGGCGTTGACCGTGACGGTGCTCGCGGACTTCACGGCGTCGGTGAGCACCCGGAGCGAACGGACGCCCAGGCTGTTCGCGGTGACCGCGAACAGCCTGCTGGTGTCCGGCGCCCAGGCCAGTCCCGCGTCCAACAAGGTGTCCGCGCCGCTGCTGTTCCCGGTGTTGGGGAACTCGTACGTACGGACCGGCTTGGTGGTGCTGCCGGGCTTGTAGACGTAGACGTCCGGGTCGTACCAGGCGGACGATCCCGCGGCGACCGTGCCGTTCGGGGCGATGTCGATCGCGTTGGGGTACGCGGCGGACGGGTACGCGGCCCCCCGCGTGAGGTCCGCCGTGTTGTACGCCTGGTGCTGGTACGGGGCCGCACTGGCCACCACGACCTGCTTGCCGTCCGGGCTCAGCGCCAGGTCGCGCATGTTGCCGCCGTCGACGGAGGCGTGCGCGGTCCGTGTGGCCGTCCCCGAGGCGACGTCGTACACCGCGAGTTCTGCCGGGCTCTGCGTCTCGATGCCGGCGGCCAGCGTGCCCGGTGCGCCGGGCGTGGACGCCAGGGTCGGCGCGGAGAACCAGGTGCGGTCCTGGTCCTGGTCCAGGGTGACGACCGGCTCGGCGCTGGACAGGTCGAGCGATCCGATGTTGCCCTCGCCCGCCGCCCCGTAACCGAACCAGAGCTTGCCGCCCGCCAGCGCCGGGTGCTTCGGGTCGGTGCCCTCGCCGGTCGCGTACCGGGCGGACTCCTTGAGCCCGGCCGTGTCGATGGTGACGATCGCGTCGGCGCCCGGCACGGCGGCGTACAGCGTGCCGGAGTCGGCGGAGAGTTCGAGGCCGGTCACACCCGGCAGAGAGGCGATGGTGCCGACGACGGCGCCGTTGTAGTCGGTGACGAGCACCTTGCCGCCGGTCGGGTCACTGATGAAGACCCGCTTGTGCACACCGTCCGCGACGATGTCGCCGACCGACGCGGCGGGAAGGACCTTGCTGGAGTCGGCGGCGGCCGGATTCGCCGCCCCGCCGACCAGAACCACTGAGCTGAAGAGGACCGCGAGCGAGGTCGCGGCCGAGATTCTGCGCGTACGCAAAATGATGTACCCCCACGGTAAGAGAGGGCCGTGGCACCCGAGATGAGAGGGGTGCGGCCCACGAACGCAGGGTATGCCATGGCGTCCACAGTTCCTACACATTTGCCGGGCCGGGGCAGGACGCCTCCCCGGCCCGCCGAAACGTCAGTCCGCCCAGGTGAGGAACGTGGTCCAGGCATCGGGAGCGACCGCGAAGGTGGGGCCTCCGGGCACCTTGGAGTCCCGGATGTGAACGGAGTGGGGGCAGGTGGACACCTCGATGCACTGACCTCCGCTGTCACTGCTGTACGAGGACTTGCGCCAGTCGAAGGCCACTTCGATGCAGTTGCCGCCGCCACTGTCGCTGTAGCTGGACTTGAACCACATAAGGGTGTCGCTCATTCCTCGTCTCCTGCCAACCGCTTGATGAGGCCCAGCGATTCACGAGGGCCCAGGGCCTGTGACCGGATCTTCGCACACCGCTGGGCGCGCGTGCTCACCTCGGCGGGGTCGCTGATCAGCAGGCTTTCGTCCTGAACTTCCAGAAAAAGCAGGCGTTCGTGATTCGGGGTCTCGACCAGGTTGATGTCTCCTCGGTCTCCAGCGTGCTCCCCGCTCAGTCCGCAGTCCAGCGGCAGTACCTGAAGCGTGACGTTGCGGCGTTGCGCGCACTTCGCGAGGTGCCGCATCTGGTCCCGCATGATCTCTTCGCTGCCGATGCCCCGAGTCAGGACGGACTCCTCCAGGACCAACTCGATCAGCGCCGTCGGCTCTCGGTCGAACAGTGCCCGGCGGGCTGTCCGCGCCTCGACCAGCTCCTCAACCCGAGAGTCGGACAGCGCCGGGTAGCCGCCCCCGATCAGCGCCCGCGCGTACGCCTCCGTCTGGAAGAGCCCATGGACCACGAACGCGGCGTACAGCTCAAGCCTGACCGCGTTTTGTTCAAGCAGCGCGTAGTTCTTGAACTGCGGCGGATATGCCTCCATCCGCATGTACAGCCGCGCCCGCTCGAAGATGCCCATGCTGTCCCCGAGCACCCGCTCCAGTCCCACCAGCATGTCGTCGCTCGCGGGTTGCGCACACGTCTCCATGGCGCTCACCGCCGCGGCCGAGAAGCCGATGAGCTTTCCGAGCTGATCCTGAGTCATCCTTTTCCGCAGCCGTGCCCTCTTGGCCACATCAGCAACCAACTTGGCCGTCGGACTCGCCGATTCCTTGTTCTCCGCTCGCGCCATTGCGATCTCTTTTCGACTCAACCGGTCTCAACCGGTCACTACCCAGCCCCGCCGAACTCAACTGAGTTTCAGGGGAGTTCGCGCAGGTCAACGGGTATGCGACGCCCCTCGTCAGTCACGTAGAACGGTAACCAACAAGGGCCAGACTGGTCCTGTGAATGCGTCGAAAAGTGAAATGAACCTCCAATGGATTCCGTACTCCGGATTTCAACTGCGCAGAGCCGGCGTGCAATTCGACGCCGTACGCGTGGACGGGGACGAAGGGCGTCGGCTGGCCGGGCTGATGGAGGCGCTCACGGGAGGCGAGCCCGGCCCCGTCGTCACCGAGGCGAACGGGCGGCGGGCGGTGTACTTCCTCGTCCCGGACGGGAGCACGGAGGGCAGACCGTGGCCGGCGGGAGCGACGCCGCTCAACGCGACGGCGGGCCGGATCAGTTACGTACCGATCCCCGCGCTGTGCGGCCGGACCTGGCCGCTGGCCTGGCACTTTCCGCCCACGACACCGGGCCGGTTCGTCCACACGCTTCTGCTGCTGCATGCCGCGACCGCCCTGCTGGGCTGATCGCGCGTGGTCAGTCGTCCTTCGTGTACGTGAGCTGGTCGCCGCTGTCGTTGTTCGTGCGGCGCAGCGAGCCGTCCGGGAGCAGGGTCAGCGTGGTGGCCCCGCCCGCGGTGCAGGACGTCATGGGCTCGCCGACCGTGACCGTGGAGGGGCCGATCTCCATGGGGCCGCCCGAGGACGGCTCCGCGGTCAGATCGGCCTGGAAGACGCAGTGGTACGAGCCGCCGGTGTCGAGCGGCCCGTCGGCGGTGAGGGTGAGGACGTTCTGGCCGACCGTGCCCTGCTGGATGACGAGTTTGCGGGTGGAGCGGCCGGACGCGTTCTCGATGGAGCCCGACCAGGTGCCGAGGTAGCCGGACGGGACGGGGCCGTCGCCGTTCTGCTTGTCCTCGGTGGAGGAGGGGTCCGGCGAGGACGGGTCGTCGGCCGTGGGGGAGTCCTTCGAGGTGTCCTTGGTGGACGGGGAGCCGGTGGGGCCCGGTGTGGAGCCCGGCGGCTTGCCGTTCATGAGCGCGTACACGGAGCCGCCCGCGCCTATGGCCACGAGCACGGCGACGACGACCAGCGCGATGGTGGAGCCTCGTCGGCGGCGGGCCGGTTCGGGTCCGGGCTGCTGCGGGGTGGTGGGGTAGGCCGGGCCGTACGGGGGCGTGGGGCCGAATCCCGGTTGCTGGTGCTGGTGTTGCTGCGGCTGGTACGGCTGCTGCGGGTAGCCGTAGGCGGCGGGTGCGGGGGGCTGCTGGGCGCCGAAGCCCTGGCCGGGGTGGGGCGGGTAGCCGTAGCCGGGTGCCGGTGCGGGCACGTGCGTGGGCGGGGCCGTGGGGGGTGTGGCGGTCGTGGCGGCCGTCGTGGGCGCCGGGGGAGTCGGGTCCGGTACGGGCGCCGCCTGCGCCGGGGCGATCCGGTAGTCCTCCGGGTCTTCCGGGTCCTCCGAGTCCAGCAACTCGACCGCGTGTCGGCCCAGTTGGGCTATGAGGGCGCCGGGGAGCCAGGGTTCCGCCGTGTCGCTGCCGGCCAGGCGCTCCAGGAGCTCGTCCGTCGTCGGGCGGGCGGCCGGGTCCTTCCGCAGGCAGTCGCTGATCAGCTCCACGAGGCCCACGGGGACACCGGTCAGGTCCGGGTCCTCCTGCGCGATCCGGAACATCTGCGCGTGCGCACCGCTGTCGGACGTACCGAACGGAAGCCGGCCGGTCGAGGCGTACGCCAGTACCGAGCCGAGACAGAACACGTCGCACGCCGGGGTCACCCGCTCGCCCCGCACCTGCTCGGGCGACATGAAGCCGGGCGAACCGACCAGGGCCCCGGTGCGGGTGACTCCGCCGTCGGAGACGGTGTGCAGCGCCCGCGCGATGCCGAAGTCGATGACGCGCGGCCCGTCGATCGTCAGCAGGATGTTGGAGGGCTTGAGGTCGCGGTGGACGAGCCCGGCGGAGTGGATCGCCTGGAGGGCATGGGTGAGACCGGAGCCCAGGATGTGGACCGAACGCTCGGGGAGGGGACCGTACGCTCCGGGGGCCGCCCCCGCGGGGGTGCGCGGGCCGGTGACGGTGGCCTGCAGGGAGGGCCCGGCGACGTAGCCGGTGGCGACCCAGGGCACGGCGGCCTCGGTGTCGGCGTCCAGCACGGGGGCGGTCCAGGCGGATCCGACCTGCCGGGCGGCCCGTACCTCGTGGCGGAAACGGTCGCGGAACTCCTGCTGTTCGGCGAGTTCACCCCGTACCAGCTTGATCGCTACGGTGCGGCCGCGGTCGGACCGGGCCAGATAGACCTGGCCCATGCCGCCGGCGCCGACACGGCCCAGCAGCCGGTACGCGCCGATGGCACGCGGATCCTGTGGCGTCAGGCTCTGCATGGCGCTGAACGTCCTTCCCCGGGGTTCGAACTGAGCGATGCCTGGCGTGGCTCGCTCGATCATAGGGATCCACGCAGCACGTGGCGGGGCCGGTTGCGGGCTTCGGCCGGGAACGCGCGCACGCCGCCCCGTCCCCCCGCCCCGGGCTTTGGCCGGGCCTGCCCCGTATGCCGGGAACCCGACACCCTGCCCAGCGGAGCGCCCCATGCCATACAAGGTGGCCATGTCGGGCGGCTCCCGGCACGTCCTACGCTCGCCGCATGACCCCTCATGCCCCGCATGCCCCGCATGTCGACCCCGCTGCCGGCGCGGCCGTGAAGGCCGCCGACCGCGCGCACGTGTTCCACTCCTGGTCCGCCCAGGGCCTGATCGACCCGCTCGCCGTCGCCGGCGCCGAGGGGGCGTATTTCTGGGACTACGACGGCAACCGCTACCTGGACTTCACCAGCGGCCTCGTCTACACCAACATCGGCTACCAGCACCCCACCGTCGTCGCCGCGATCCAGGAGCAGGCGGGCAAGCTCGCCACCTTCGCCCCCGCGTTCGCGATCGAGGCGCGCTCCGAGGCCGCACGCCTCATCGCCGAGCGCACCCCCGGAGACCTGGACAAGATCTTCTTCACCAACGGCGGGGCCGAGGCCGTCGAGAACGCCGTCCGGATGGCCCGGCTGCACACCGGCCGTACGAAGGTGCTCTCCGCCTACCGCTCGTACCACGGCGCCACCTCCACCGCGATCAACCTGACCGGTGACCCGCGCCGCTGGCCGTCCGACAACGGCTCGGCGGGCGTCGTCCGCTTCTGGGCGCCGTTCCTCTACCGCTCGCCGTTCCACGCGGAGACCGAGGCCGAGGAGTGCGCCCGCGCGCTCCAGCACCTGGAGGACACCCTCGCCTTCGAGGGCGCCGGCACGATCGCCGCGATCATCCTGGAGACCATCCCCGGCACCGCGGGCATCATGACGCCGCCGCCCGGCTACCTCGCGGGCGTCCGGGAGATCTGCGACCGGTACGGCATCGTCTTCGTCCTCGACGAGGTCATGGCCGGCTTCGGCCGCACCGGCAAGTGGTTCGCCGCCGACCACTTCGACGTGGTGCCGGACCTGATGACCTTCGCCAAGGGCGTCAACTCCGGTTATGTGCCGCTCGGCGGTGTCGCGATCTGTGCCGAGATCGCCGCGACCTTCGAGACCCGCGCCTATCCGGGCGGACTCACGTACTCCGGTCACCCGCTGGCCTGCGCCGCCGCCGTCGCCACCATCCATGTGATGGAGGACGAGAAGGTCATCGAGAACGCCGCGCACATCGGTGAGACGGTCCTCGGCCCCGGCCTGCGCGAGCTCGCCGAGCGCCACCCGTCGGTCGGCGAGGTCCGCGGCCTCGGCGCGTTCTGGGCGCTGGATCTGGTCCGCAACAAGGAGACCCGCGAGCCGCTGGTCCCGTACAACGCGGCGGGCGAGGCCAACGCACCGATGGCGGCCTTCGGCGCCGCGGCCAAGAAGAACGGCCTGTGGCCCTTCATCAACATGAACCGCACACACGCCGTCCCGGCCTGCAACATCACCGAGGCCGAGGCCAAGGAGGGCCTCGCGGCCCTCGACGCGGCGCTCTCGGTCGCGGACGAGCACACAGCGTGACCCGGACGCCGCAGGCTGCTTAGCACCCGCACGCGGCACGACGCCCCTCCCCTGCCCGGATCCGGGCACAGCGGCCCTGGCTTAAGGTGACCGGAAGCGAAAAACCGGGGAGGGGCGCCATGGGCGCGAGCGGAGCTGTGACCCGCAGTACGCTGCGGCAGCAGATCGCGGACGCGCTGCGTGACGAAGTGCTTGCCGGGCGTCTGCAACCGGGCCGGGATTTCACGGTCAAGCAGATCGCCGAGCAGTACGGCGTATCGGCGACCCCGGTGCGCGAGGCGCTCTTCGACCTCTCCGCGCAGGGACTGCTGGAATCAGACCAGCACCGCGGCTTCCGGGTACGGGAATTCACGGTGGCCGACTACCGGTCACTGGTCGAGGCCCGCAGCCTGGTCATCGACGGAGTCGTCCGCGGCATCTTCTTCGGCCCCTCGCTCTCGACCGCGCAGCTGACGGGGTACCGCGACTGTCTGGTCCCCGTGCGCCGCAGGGCCCAAGAGGCCGCACGCGCGGCGCGCGGCGGCGACCTCGACATCCTCATCGGCTACGACCTGCGGTTCTGGCGCGAACTGGGCACCCTGGTGGGCAACGCCTACATCAACGACTTCCTGCACCGACTGCGTGTCCAGGCCTGGGTGTTCGCGGTGCCGTACCTGCGCCACGACGAGCGGGCCCGGGACTGGCTCTGGCACGGTCATCCGGATCTGGTCGCGGCGGTCGCCCTCGGCGACCACGACGCGGTGCGCGCGGTGCTGGACGACTACAGCGCCCACGCGCTGAACTGGGCGGACCGGCTCGCGGCCGGCGAGATCGAACATCCGGGGCGCGGCGGACAGGAGCCGGACCCCGGGGCGCCGGAGTCGTAGCCCGCCCCTGCACCCCTCGTCCGTACCGGCCACTGTGCGCAACGCGCCCACCGCATTACGCTGTCCCGACCATCCCGAACGTTCCACGCACACCCAGGGGAGAGCGAGAATTCGTGGCCTGTGACCTGTGGCTGGTCCCCCTCGTCGATGTGCTGTGCCACAGCCCCGACAACCCGTTCGCCGAAGAAATCGCCGTCTACGACAAGGCGTTGGGCGAGGCCGGACTGCCGCCCGTCCCCGTGTACGCCTACATGCCGGGCCTCACGGGCGACGTCGCCCCGGTCGCGGGCTTCGACTACGACGCCCTGCACTTCCTGCGCCGCGCCTTCCTGCTCCAGCTCAGCGGACTGGCCGTCACGCCGGTCGGCGAACTGGGCGGGGACTACGAGCAGTTGCTGGAGATGTTCGAGGCGTCGGCCCAGCAGTCCCACCTGGTCTGGCACTACGACCACGCCGGGGCGTACGTCCCGCTGGACTTCGCCGCCCCGCTCTCCAACGACGACCTGCTCGCGGGCGGCGGCCCGCTCGGCTCCTCGCACGGGCTGCTGCGGGAGCTGGAGTACGTCGCCCCGTCCATCGGAATCGACCCGGCGAACCCGCCGGCCGCCCCGCTGCCGCCCGCCGCACCGACCTCCCTGGAGGAACCGGCGGCGCCGATCCCGTACGACCACAGTCCGTTCGCCCGCGAGCGCCACGTCTGGCTGGGCCTGCACGCGGCGGCCACCCGCAGCCTCGCCCAGGGCTCAATGATCATCTTCAGCTGAGGTCCCGGGGCCGACGCGGCCCCGGTCCTGTCCGACCGGCGTCCGCCGGGGTCGTCGCGGCGGCCCCGGCGGATATCGCGGCGGCCCCGGCGGTCATCGCGGTGACTCCGGCGGGCGCTGGCGCGGCATGTTCGGCCGGGTCATCGTCTGGAGCGGGAACCGCCCCGACAGCACCCCCTGATCCGAACGCCCGCTGTTCCCGGTGCCCGAGGACAGCGCCTGCATCCCCATCGGCGCGGGCCCGGCCCGGAACTCCACCATCCAGTCCGCGGTCTCGGTGCGCACCAGCTCCGTGACGTCCTCCGAGAACCGCCGCAGCACCCCCAGGCACCGCTCGGCCGCCTCGCTGGCCGTCCCCTCGGTCGGGCCGAGCATCTCCCGTACGCACTCCGACGCCCAGTCGAACTGCAGCACCTGGAGACGCCGCTGGATGGCCTGGGCGGTGGCGAGATTCCTTATCCAGCCGGAGGTGAGACCGAAGTACCGGTCGCACGCCATGCACGCGGCGCCCAGCAGCAGCGACAGATAGCCCCAGCCCGCCGCCCCGGGCAGCGCCCCGGTCAGATCGAGCAACGGCAGCGCGGTGCCCGCGACCGTCCCGATCGCGGTGCCGATCCGCAGCGCCCTGGCGCCGCGGCGCTTGCGCACCCGGTCGTTCAGGTACCAGTCGGCGGTGCGCAGCGCGTCGGCCTCGACCCAGCGGTACAGCTCGTCGAGGCGGTCGGCGGGTTCGCCCCAGTCGCCGAGCGGGAACGGCCTACCGGTCAGATCCCCGCCCCGGCCGCCCCCGCCCCGGGTATCCCGGCCGCGTGCGGCGGAGTCCGAACCGGAGGAACCGGTCGAGCCGGCCGGACCGGGCTCGTTGCGGGGCGGCCCCTCGGGCTGCATCTCCGGCTGACTCACCGGGTACTCCTCTGCATTCTGCGTAGCGATGCCTGAAACGGCGATGTGTTTCGACGGCGGGGTGCTCACTGCTCTCCGGCGTGGCCGACAGTCCCGCGTAGGTAACCTTGCGTGACGACCGGTGCGCCTGTGTGACCTGATGTGCACGCCCTTCCTACCGCCGAATGGTGGGCCATGGGGTAGAAAACGCGGTATTCCCGGGTGCGCAGGGCCTGTGATCAGGTATAGGAGGCCGGCAAGGGCTGCCTGAAACTCACTCGAAAGAGTTGCCCGCCAGTGGGTGGGGCGAGCTGCCCGGTGACCACGTAGGCTCGGCGTACCGAAACATTTTGTCGTCGAATTGCCAGGAGTGACCGTGATTCCCGGTGGTGGTCAGCCCAATATGCAGCAACTGCTTCAGCAGGCCCAGAAGATGCAGCAGGACCTCGCCGCGGCCCAGGAGGAACTGGCCAGGACCGAGGTCGAGGGTCAGGCGGGTGGCGGTCTCGTGAAGGCGACCGTGACCGGTTCCGGCGAGCTCCGCAATCTGGTGATCGACCCGAAGGCCGTCGACCCGGAGGACACCGAGACGCTCGCGGACCTCGTCGTCGCCGCCGTCCAGGCCGCGAACGAGAACGCGCAGCAGCTCCAGCAGCAGAAGCTGGGCCCGCTGGCCCAGGGCCTGGGCGGCATGCCCGGCCTCCCCTTCTGACCCGCTGAATCCTCCGGCTCGGCTCCCAAGGACAGGGCCGGCTCGGCTCCCAAGGACAGGAAAGGAAGGCGTTCCCGTTGTACGAAGGCGTGGTTCAGGACCTCATCGACGAGTTGGGCAGGCTGCCCGGCGTCGGTCCCAAGAGCGCGCAGCGGATCGCCTTCCACATCCTGCAGGCCGAGCCGACCGATGTGCGCCGCCTCGCCCATGCCCTCCTGGAGGTCAAGGACAAGGTCCGGTTCTGCTCGGTCTGCGGCAACGTCGCTCAGCAGGAGCAGTGCAACATCTGCCGGGACACGCGCCGGGACCACTCGGTGATCTGCGTCGTCGAGGAGCCCAAGGACGTCGTCGCGATCGAGCGGACCCGTGAGTTCCGGGGCCGGTACCACGTGCTCGGCGGCGCGATCAGCCCGATCGAGGGCGTCGGCCCGGACGATCTGCGCATCCGCGAGCTGCTCGCCCGCCTCGCCGACGGCTCGATCACGGAACTGATCCTGGCGACCGACCCCAACCTGGAGGGCGAGGCCACCGCGACGTACCTGGCGCGGATGGTCAAGCCGATGGGCCTGCGGGTCACCAGGCTGGCCAGCGGTCTGCCGGTCGGCGGCGACCTGGAGTACGCGGACGAGGTCACCCTGGGCCGCGCCTTCGAGGGGAGGCGCCTGCTCGATGTGTGACGCCTGCTTGATGTGTGACGCCTTTACGTCTTCCGATGTTCTTCCCGTGACCGTTTCGAGGACCGTTCTCGCGACTCACGGCGGCTTTACGTTCAGCGACGCTATGTTCTACTCACCGTTCGCGACCGTGCCCACGGGAGGTCCCCTCGATGTCTGACGCCACGCTGAACTCCGTCACGCAGGACCCGGACGACTTCGCCGTCCAGATCGCCGATCAGATCAAGACGTTCATCGTCGCGGTGACCGAGGTGTCCAAGGTCGAGGAGCCGGAGGAGGCCGTCCCCGTCCTGCTGCTCCAGGTCTCCCAGCTCCTGCTGGCGGGCGGCCGGCTCGGCGCGTACGAGGACATCGTCCCCGACGAGCGCTACGAGCCGGACCTGGGCGCGGAGCCGGACGCCGACGGGCTGCGCGAGCGGTTCGCCGCCCTGCTGGAGCCGATCGATGTCTACTCCGAGGTCTTCGACCCGTACGAGCCCCGCAAGGCCCCGGTCCCGGCCCGGATCTCCGACGACCTGGCCGACCTGGTCACCGACCTGCGCCACGGCCTGGCCCACTACGAGGAGGACCGCACCACCGAGGCCCTGTGGTGGTGGCAGTTCTCCTACTTCTCCAACTGGGGCTCCACCGCCTCCGCCACCCTGCGCGCCCTCCAGTCCCTGATCGCCCACATCCGGCTCAACCAGCCCCTCCAGGAGCTGGACGGCCTGGACACCGACACGGAGACCCTCGACGACGACCTCGCCGAGGAGGCCGGCCGGGTGATGGCCGAGGAGATCGCGGGACCGCTGGGGCTGCGGCCGGTGCAGTAGCGCGGGACGGCTGCTCAGCCCCCGTCGCACCGCAGGTCGCCGTCGCGCATGAAGCCCAGCGGCGCGCCGTTGTCCGTGCGCGATACGCGCCACAGCTCGTCCGCGCCCTGGCGGGTGGCGTTCACCGGGATGCCCGGGTCCAGGTAGCCGACGATGTCGGACGGTGTCGGGACAGGGTTGGCGCCCGCGTAGACCGGGGCGTCGGCGTGGGTGGCGAAGCAGGTGGTGCCCGCATGGGCGGGGGACGCGGTCAGGGGGAGCGCGGCGAGGGCCAGGAACAGGGGCAGTGCGCGCAGCGGCTTGCGCATGGCGGGCCTCCGGTGGGCGGATGGTCGGGTTCCGGTTCACGCTAGAGGTGCGGGGCCGGTGAATCGTGGAGCCGGACCGCCAGGCGTGTGGGCTGGACCACATACGGCATGCGAGCCGATTCGGCGGGCAGCACACCTGTACGAGCGGTCCGGAGCGACACGCCGATGATCACGTGCTGAGCGGGACATCTCACCATGTGGTATCAGCGGGGCGATTCCGGACTGCTCGTTAAACTGAGCCGACCGCAGTAATGGACTGAGCGAGGAGCGCACGTGGGCCTTGTCGTGCAGAAGTACGGAGGCTCCTCCGTAGCCGATGCCGAGGGCATCAAGCGCGTCGCCAAGCGAATCGTCGATGCCAAGAAGAACGGCAACCAAGTGGTTGTCGTGGTGTCAGCGATGGGCGACACGACGGACGAGTTGATCGATCTCGCCGAGCAGGTATCCCCGATCCCTGCCGGGCGTGAGTTCGACATGCTGCTGACCGCCGGAGAGCGGATCTCCATGGCCCTGCTGGCGATGGCGATCAAAAACCTGGGCCACGAGGCCCAGTCGTTCACCGGCAGCCAGGCAGGCGTCATCACCGACTCGGTCCACAACAAAGCGCGCATCATCGATGTGACGCCGGGCCGTATCCGTACGGCGCTGGACGAGGGGAACATCGCGATCGTCGCGGGGTTCCAGGGTGTGTCCCAGGACAAGAAGGACATCACCACCCTCGGCCGCGGCGGGTCCGACACCACCGCCGTCGCGCTCGCGGCCGCGCTGGACGCCGAGGTCTGTGAGATCTACACCGATGTGGACGGTGTCTTCACCGCCGACCCGCGGGTCGTGAAGAAGGCCCGGAAGATCGACTGGATCTCCTTCGAGGACATGCTGGAGCTGGCCGCGTCCGGCTCCAAGGTGCTGCTGCACCGGTGCGTGGAGTACGCACGCCGCTACAACATTCCGATCCATGTCCGCTCGTCCTTCTCCGGACTGCGCGGAACCTGGGTCAGCAACGAGCCGCAAGGGGACCAGAAGGTGGAGCACGCGATCATCTCCGGAGTCGCCCATGACGTCTCCGAGGCCAAGATCACCGTCGTCGGCGTTCCCGACAAGCCGGGCGAGGCCGCCGCGATCTTCCGCACCATCGCGAACGCGGAGATCAACATCGACATGGTGGTGCAGAACGTCTCCGCCGCGTCGACCGGTCTGACCGACATCTCGTTCACGCTGCCGAAGGCCGAGGGCCGCAAGGCCATCGACGCCCTGGAGCGCAACCGCGGCACCATCGGCTTCGAGTCGCTGCGCTACGACGACCAGATCGCGAAGATCTCCCTGGTCGGCGCCGGCATGAAGACCAACCCGGGTGTCACGGCGGGCTTCTTCGAGGCGCTGTCGGACGCCGGTGTGAACATCGAGCTGATCTCGACGTCCGAGATCCGCATCTCGGTGGTCACCCGCGCCGACGACGTCATCGAGGCCGTGCGCGCCGTGCACACCGCCTTCGGTCTCGACAGCGACTCCGACGAGGCCGTCGTCTACGGGGGCACCGGCCGATGACCGCGCGCCGCCCTTCGCTCGCGGTCGTCGGAGCGACCGGGGCGATCGGCGGCGTCATGCTCCAGATCCTTTCGCAGCACGCGGATGTCTGGGGCGAGGTGAAGCTGATCGCCTCGCCGCGTTCGGCCGGCCGCAAGCTGGTCGTGCGCGGCGAGGAGAGCGAGGTCCTCCAGCTCGACGAGGACGTCTTCGACGACATCGACGTGGCGCTGTTCCTGGTGCCCGACGAGGTGTCCGCGCAGTGGGCGCCGATCGCCGCCGCCAAGGGCGCGGTCGTCATCGACGACTCCGCCGCGTTCCGGCTGGACGCGGACGTTCCGCTGGTCGTGCCCGAGATCAATCCGCACGCCGTACGGATCAGGCCACGCGGCATCGTCGCGAGCCCCAACTGCACGACCCTCGCGCTGATCGTCGCGGTGGGGGCGCTGCACGCCGAGTTCGGCGTACGGGAGCTGGTCGTCTCCTCCTACCAGGCGGTGAGCGGGGCGGGCCGGGACGGCGTCGCCGCGCTGCGCGAACAACTGTCGCTGGTCGCCGGTACGGAACTGGGCACGAACCCGGGGGACGTACGCAGGGCCTTGGGGGACACCGAGGGCAGCCCCTTCGCCGCCCCGGTCGCCCTCAACGTGGTGCCCTGGGCCGGCACCGATGCCGGGGACGGCTGGTCCTCCGAGGAACTGGCGATCCGCGAGGAGTGCCGCAAGATCCTGGACCTGCCGGGTCTGCGGGTCGCGGCGACCTGTGTGTACGTGCCCGTCATCGCGACGCACTCGATGTCCGTGCACGCCCGGTTCGAGAACGAGATCGAGGTCGACCGGGCCCACGAGATCCTGGCGACGGCGCCGGGCGTGGTCCTCTACGACAGCCCGGCGGCGGGAGACTTCCCGACACCGTCCGACGTCGTCGGCACCGATCCGACCTGGGTGGGACGAGTGCGCAGGTCACTGGACGATCCCCGGGGTCTGGAGCTCTTCGTCTGCGGCGACAACCTCCGCAAGGGGGCGGCGCTGAACGTGGCACAGATCGCCGAATCGGTGGCCGCGGAGTTCCCTCGGTCCTGATCGAACCTGTTTTGTACTCTCTGTGAACGTCCTGTGAGTAAGTTGAAGGTCTCAACCTCTTGAGATGGGGTGTCGGGGTATCCGACGATGACTTTCGGCCTGCTGCAACCGCCGACCGGGGACTACGCGTCTATGCGGTCACCTCTGGCGCGGCGGGGCGAAAAATTCGGGGCATTCAGGGTTTTCGGGGAAGTGCAGGTACGTATGAGGGCATGTCGCACAGCGGCGAACGCGGTGCCGCGCGCGTACAACCCTGATGGGGGGAAACGTGTCCAACTGGCGTGGCAGAGGTTCTCGATATCACAGTGGTGGGCCCCTTGCGCGGCGCTTCGGTGCGTCCGCTCCGACGGCCCCGCGCACCCGGCGGTATGCCGGTGATTGCGCCCATGCCCGCTGCGCGTCCCGCACGGCTGCCCGCGCAGCGCGAGGGCGCTGAGGAGGCCGTGGCTGCCGGAACCACGGTCGACCATCTCACCGAGACCTATCGGGCCCATTACCGCTCGCTGCTCGGGCTCGCGGCTCTGCTCCTGGACGACACGGCCTCCTGCGAGGACGTGGTGCAGGAGGCGTTCATCCGGGTGCACTCGGCGCGCAACCGGGTGCGGGACCCGGAGAAGACGCTCGCGTATCTGCGCCAGACCGTCGTCAACCTCTCGCGCTCCGCGCTGCGCCGCCGCATCCTCGGGCTGAAGCTGCTCTCCAAGCCCATGCCAGACATGGCGAGCGCGGAGGAGGGCGCGTACGACCAGCTGGAGCGGGACGCGCTGATCAAGGCGATGCGGGGGCTGCAACGGCGCCAGCGGGAGGTGCTGGTGCTGCGCTACTTCGCGGACATGACGGAGGTCCAGGTGGCCGAGACGCTCGGGATATCCCTGGGCTCGGTCAAGGCCTACGGCTCCCGCGGGATCGCGGCGCTGCGCGTCGTGATGGAGGCGCAGGGATGAGCCGGCGCGAGTACGGGAACGGCCCCGAGGGCGAGAACGGCCCCGAACGGGAGCATCGGCGTGAGCGTCGGAATGACCGGACTGGAAACGGAATTGTGAACCACGACCCTGGAACGGCGGGGGCGACCGGAGCCGACGGAGCTGACGGTGCTGATGGGGCTGATGGGGCTGATGGGGCTGTGTCCGGAGCTGACGGGGCTGGTGGCCCTGGCGGGGCCGGCCGGGCCATCAGAGCCACCAGGGCTGATGAGGCCGACCGGGCTGGTGGGGCCGACCGGGCTGGTGGGGCCGACCGGGCTTCTGAGGCCGGCGAGACTGCCGAGCTCGGCAGTCTGAGCAGCCTCTTCGGCTCGGGGGCCGGTGGGGACGGCGGTCCCGGTGCCGACTCGGGTGCCGGTCCCGGCGGCGGCGCGGGTGCCGGTGTCGGCACGGATCTCGACGAGGTCGCACTGCGCCGCATGCTGCAGGGCGCCGTCCGGAGCATCGAGCCCAGCGACGGCACGCTCGACCATCTGCAGCGCGCGGTTCCCGCCCGGCGCGCCAAGCGACGCCAGGCCGTCGTCGGACTGGCGGCCGCGGCACTGCTCATCGGCACCGCGGTCCCCGCCTTCGTCCATGTCGCGAACTCCGACGGTTCGAACACCGCCAATCCCGCGATAGCCGGGCACGGCGAGCAGGCGCAGGGCGGCAACGGCACCGACACCGAATCGCAGTCCGGCGGGAAGGGCAGCAGCGGCAACACCGATGGGCAGGCCGATGGTGGCCGGGACCATCCCACCAGCACAAGCAGCCCCTCCGACAGCCGGGGCCAGGGTGCCGACGGCAACCTGTCCGGCGGGGTCGCCGACCCGTCCGGCTCGGCGGTGGTCGCGATGCGGACCTGCGACCCGGGACAGCTCGGTGTCGCCTCGGCCGAGACCGGTGCGGCCGGTGCCGACGGCACGGTCTACGGCACCTTCCGGATCTCCAACGTCTCCGGCACGGACTGCTCGGTGAGCAGCAGCGGCAGCGTGGGCTTCCAGGCGATCGGTGCGGCCGACCCGGCCCGGATCGCGGTCGTCCAGCACACCGCGGGCGACGCGGCGGCCGGACTGCCCGACCCCTCGCAGGAGCAGGAGACGGTGCTGCTGAAGCCGTCGATGTCGTACGAGGTGAAGTTCGCCTGGGTGCCGAAGGACACCTGCCCGACCGTCGGCGGCTCGCCGAGCCCGACGCCGACCGACGACGCGGGCGGTGCGGGCGGCGCGAGTGGCGCGGCGGCCGCCGGTGCCGGCACGGGGAGCGGCGACGGGACGTCGGAGACGGTCACGCAGTTCGGCAGCGAGGACGGCGGCAGTACGCAGGACGGCAGCGTCGCGGTGATGCACACGCCGGAGCCCGGGGCGCCGGTCGCGGAGACGAAGATCGCCAACGCCTGCTCGGGCACGATCTACCGGACCGGGGTGCTGGCTCCCGCGACGTGACGTGGCAGCGGGGGCGGGCGGGACAGACCGAGACATGACGCGAGGGGCCCACCGGATCGATCACCGATCCGCCGGGCCCCTCGCGTATGTCCGTACCGTCCGAGCCCCCGCGTCGTCCGTGTCTCAGACGGCGCCGGACCCTGTGCCTGTGACCGTGACCGTGCCCACAGCGTCCTTGCCGGGCTCTGCCGCTTTCTCGGGCTCCGTTTCAGGAGCGGCTGCTGCTTCGTCCACCAGGCCGAGTTGCAGGTCGCGGGCCGCCTCGGCCTCGCGGCGGACCAGCCGGAACCACATGAAGAGCACGAACCCGGCGAAGACGAACCACTCACCGGTGTAGCCGAGGTTCTGGAACGCCTTCAGGTCGAGCCCGGTGCCCTGCGCCGCGGCGGCCGGAACGGGACGCAGCTCGCCGGCCCCCGTGTCCTGGAGCGTCACCCATGCGTCGTAGACGTCGTACGGGACGAGATTGATCAGCGACGCGGCGCTGATCATACCCAGTTGGCCGTCGGGGAGCCCGCCCGTCGCCTCGACGCCCGTGGTCCCCGCGTTCTCGGACGCCTGCAGGTCACCGGTCACCGTGACCTTGCCGGTCGGCGCGGCGGGCACGGAGGTCCCGCCGGGCTTGCCGGGCAGCCAGCCGCGTACCACCGGCAGGGCCTTGCCACTGTCCGTACGGAGCATGTCCAGGACATAGAAGCCGCTCCTGTCGTCCAACTTCCGTCCGGGCACCAGGAACTGATCGGCGTACCGGCCGGTGGCGGTGGCGGGGCGGCCGGAGGTCACCGTGTCGACGGGGAGCAGATCGTCGATCGGCTTGGCGGGCCTGGTGCCGGGGGCGGGCTGCTTCTCGGCGGCGTCGTGCGTCTGCACGCGGTCCTCGAAGCGGCCGAGCTGCCAGGTGCCCATGAACACGCAGAACGGGATGGCCAGCACGACGAAGAGGTTGATCCCCCACCATCGCGGGGTCAGCAGGAACCGGTACACCCCTCCACGGTACGGTCCCCGCTCCGGTGGCCCGGAGCGGGGTGCCGCCTGACGACCGTGCCCCGGCCCTGCCCCCGACGCCGAGCCCGGTCTTGGCCGCGGCGCTGAGCCCGGTGCTGGCCGCGGCGCTGAGCCCCGGCCGTGGTCCCGGCGCCGAGCCCGGTCTTGGCCGCGGCGCTGAGCCCGGTCCTGGCCCCGGCGCCGAGCCCCGGCCGTGGTCCCGGCGCTGAGCCCGGCCCTGCCCCCGACGCCGAGCCCGGTCTTGGCCGCGGCGCTGAGCCCGGTCCTGGCCCCGGCGCTGAGCCCCGGCCGTGGTCCCGGCGTTGACCCCGGTCCTGACCTTGGTCCTGGCCCCGGCGCTGAGCCTGGCATGACCCTGGCCCCGGTCCCGCCCCCAGGCGCTGGCTCCGGCCCCGGCGCCGACCCTCGGCCGTGGTCCCGGCCCTGAGCCCGGCCAGCCGCTGGCGCTGACTCCGGTCCTGGCCCCGGCCCGGCGCTGACCCCCGGCCGTGGCCCCGGCGCCAGCTCCGGTCCTGGCTCCGATCCTCACCCCGGTGCTGGCGCCGGTCCTGTCGCCGTACCCGTCCCTACTCCACCCCTGCCCTCGTTTTCGGGCTGCGTACCCGCCCCGGTACCCGTACCTGGGTCCCGCACCCGCGTACCTGCGTACCCGCCGCCCGCACCTGCGCCCCCGCCCCCCGGTACGGGGCCGCCCCCCCCGTACCGGACGGAACAGGCCCCGCACCGGACGGAGCAGGCCCCCGTACGGACGGAACAGGCCCCCGGCGGTCTGCCCGCTACGCGGCGGACGGGTCCGTCCCCGTGGCCAGGTGGCGCCGGGCGAATTCCAGTTCCAGGCGGACCTGCTTGATCCGCTCCTCCACGACGAGCGAACCGTGTCCCGCGTCGTACCGGTACACCTCGTGCACCGCGTCCCGGTCCTTCAGCCGGTCGACGTAGTTCTCGACCTGGCGGATCGGGCAGCGCGGGTCGTTGACGCCCGCCGAGATGTAGACCGGCGCCCGGACCGCGTCCACGTACGTCAGCGGGGACGACGCCTCGAAGCGCTCGGGGACCTCCTCCGGTGTGCCGCCCAACAGCGTGCGGTCCATCGCCTTCAGGTTCTCCATCTCGTCGTGATACGCCGTGACGTAGTCGGCGACCGGGACCGCCGCCAGGCCGAGGGCCCAGTCGTCCGGCTGTGTACCGAGGCCGAGCAGGGTCAGATAGCCGCCCCAGGAACCGCCCGCCAGGACCAGCTTCTCCGGGTCCGCGAGGCCGGACTTCACCGCCCACTCCCGTACTGCGGCGATGTCCTCCAGCTCGATCAGGCCGACCCGGTGCTTGAGCGCGTCTGTCCAGGCGCGGCCGTATCCGGTGGAACCGCGGTAGTTGACCCGGACGACCGCGTAGCCGTGGTCCACCCAGGCGGCGGGGCCGGAGGCGAAGGCGTCGTTGTCGTGCCAGGTCGGACCGCCGTGGATCTCGAAGACGGTGGGGAACGGCCCCTCCGCCGGGCCGGCCGGCCGCTGGACGAGAGCATGGACGCGCCCCCCGGGCCCGTCCACCCACACGTCCTCCACCGGAACGGACGCCGGAGCCTTCAGGCCGGGCGGATCGAGCACCACCGCACCCGATGTCGACCGGACGACGGGTGGCTGCGCGGCCGAGGACCACAGGTACTCCACCGTGCCGTCAGGCCGGGCCGTGGCACCCGACACCGAACCCGCGGGGGTCTCCACCCGGACGGGTGCGCCGCCCGCCTCCGGCTCGTACCGCCACAGCTCGCTGCGGGCCTCGAACTCGTGCACCACCAGCAGCGCGGAGGCGTCCGGATACCACTCGGCGACCACATCGCCGGGCAGATCGATCGCCAGCTCCGTCTCCGTGCCGGTCGTCGGATCCCAGATCATCGGCTCCCAGCGACCCCGCCGCTGGTGCCCGACCAGGAGCCGCGGATCCCCGGCCACGGGGGCGAAGCCCAGCACGGACAGGCCCAGCTCCTTCGTGCCGCCCTCCGTGTCGTCCAGTTCGCCGACCGTCGTCCCGTCCGGCCGCACCACGCGCAGCGCGGGGTGCATCGCGTCGCCGTGCTCGGTGTGCTCCAGGGCGATCAGTGTCCCGTCGTGGCTGAGGTCACCGACGCCCGCCGACTCGCGGTGGCGGTAGATCTCCACGGGAGCCGCACCGGGCCGCACGACATGGACCGTCGTCCCGTCGTCGTCGGTCGAGCGGCCGACCACCGCCGTGCCGTCCCGCCCGATCGCGAGCCCGGCCGGGTACGAAGCGCCGAGACCGGGCGCGGCCGGCTCGTCACCCGACTGCCCGTCCCGGCCGCCGTGGAACGGCTGGCGCATCCACACCCCGAACTCGTCGCCGTCGGTGTCGCTGAACCACCAGACCGACTCCCCGTCGGGCGTCAGCACCCCGTCCGTCGTGCCGTTCGGCCGGTCGGTCACCTGGCGCTGCTCGCCGGTGGCGCGGTCCCACGCGTACAGCTCGTACGTACCCGTGGCGTTGGAGACGAACAGCGCGCGGTCGGGGGCGTCCTCCGCCCAGTCGGGCAACGACACCCGTGGCGCCCGGAAGCGCTGCTCCCACTTCGGTGTGGAAGCGGCCGCCGCGGCAGCGGGGGCCTGGGCGGAAAGGTCCGTCGTCGAGCCAGTGATCTCAGTCATGTCCCCCATTCTGCGTCGGAACGCCGACAATCCGTTCGCTTCGTCCTCAGCCTGTGGATAACCTCCCGTCATGCATGTACCGACCCCTGCCGACTGGCACGAGGCAAACCGTGCGCACTGGGACGAGCGCGTCCCGATACACGCCACGAGCGACTTCTACGACCTCGAATCGTTCCGAGCCGGGAAGGACGCCCTGCGCGACTTCGAACTCGCCGAGGTCGGGGACGTCACCGGCAAGTCGTTGCTGCACCTCCAGTGCCACATCGGCGTCGACACCCTCTCCTGGGCCCGGCACGGCGCCGCACAGGTCGTCGGCCTGGACTTCTCCGAACCGGCCGTCGAGACCGCGCGCGCCCTGGCCCGCGAGCTCGGGCTCGGCCAGGACCGGGCGGCGTTCGTCGCGGCCGACGTCCACGACGCCGCGGAAGCCGTCCCCGATTCGTCGTACGACATCGTCTACACCGGCATCGGCGCGCTGAACTGGCTGCCCGACACCCGCCGCTGGGCCGAGACCGCCGCATCGCTCGTGGCGCCCGGCGGATTCCTCTACCTCGCGGAATTCCATCCGATGACGGACTGCCTCGACGACGCCACCGGGACGAAGGTCGAGCACGACTACTTCAGCCGCGACGCGTGGGTGGACGAGACGCCGGGCACGTACGCGGACTTCGACGCGCCCACCGTCCACAACCGCAGCGTCGAATGGCAGCACCCGATCGGCGAGGTGGTGTCGGCACTGGCCGCCGCCGGGCTGCGGATCGAGTTCCTGCACGAGCACGACGCCTCGCTCTTCGCCCGCTTCCCGACGCTGGAACGGCAGAGCGACGGCTTCTACCGCTTCCCGGCGGACCGGCCGCGCATCCCGCTGATGTACTCCATCAAGGCGTCGAGGGCAGCCGATTCCTGAACAGGAGCCGATTGTCAGTGGTGGGGTTCAGACTCGGAACCATGACAACGACTGCCGATCTGCGCGCCGCGGTGGAGACGTACTGGAGCGCGGCCGACACCCGCGACTGGGACGCCTTCGCCGCGACGCTCGCCGACGAAGTGTTGTACGACCTGCCGCAGACCCGCGAACGCATTCGCGGGAAGGAGCGGTACCTGCGGTTCAACCGGGAGTACCCGGGGGAGTGGCGGGTCCGCGTAGAGCGCGTGGTGGCCGATGGCGAGGGGCGGCAGGCGGCCGCCCGTACGCGCTTCACAGTCGGTGCCGAGGAGCTGCCCGCCGTCCACTTCTTCGTGTTCGACGCGACGGGGCGGATCAGCGAGATCACCGACTTCTGGCCCGAGCCGTACGAGCCCCCGGCGGGCCGGGAGCACCTCGTCGAGCGGTACTGATCCTCCTGCCTGCCGACTGATCCCTGTCGGCCTCGTACTGCCCCCTGCCGGCCTCGTACGGCGCGGCGTCGATCCTGTACTGGGCGGCGTCGGCCTCGTACTGCGCGGTGTCGATCTCGCGCCCAGGCGCCGCCCCAGTGCTCAGACGTCGGACGGGCCCGGCTCCCTGGGGCCCGAGCGGTCCCACCCCGGGGCGCGGACGTCGACCGTCAGCGTGTTCATCACGACTTCCTCGCCGCAGGTGCGGCAGATCCACGCCGCATCGAGATCGTGCGCGGGCGGCTGCGTACCCCCGGGAGTACGGGCGTCCCCGGACGTCCGGGCGTCCGCGGCCGACTCGTGGACCATGACCACCGGCCGGTCCTCCAGCACCCACCGGTCGCCCCAGTCCAGCAGGGCCCGGATGACCGGCGCGAGATCGCGTCCGGATTCGGTCAGGTGGTACTCGTACCGCGGCGGGCGCTCGTTGTAGGGCCGCCGCTCGACCACTCCTGCCTGCTCCAGCGAGCGAAGCCGCGCCGCGAGACGGTCGCGGGGCGCGCCGGTGTTACGGGCGATCGCCTCGAACCGGTGGTTGCCGAAGAAGATCTCGCGCACCGCGAGCAGCGCCCATTTCTCACCCACCACATGCAGCGTGGCGGCGGCCGAGCAGGGCCGGCCGGGCAGCGTGACCGTCGCGGCGGTCGGGGCGTGGGGTTCCTGTGCGGCACTCATCACCACAAGGTTGCCATCTCAAACTCACTGGCGCTACCTTGCGGCCATGACAGTTGGAAAATCAAACTCACTCGTCTCCGGGGGCGACGCGGCGGCCGCTCACGGAGCCGCTCCGGCCCCTTCCGCTTCCCCTCCCGCCTCCTCCTCCCGTGCCTCTGTCTGGATCATCGCGGCCGGTGTCTTCGTCGTGAATCTCGACCTGTTCATCGTCAACGTCGCGGTCCCGGCCCTCGGCGACGCCTTCGACGGCAGCTCGCTCTCCTCGCTGTCCTGGGTGCTCAACGCGTACGCGATCGTCTTCGCCGCCCTGCTGGTCGTCGCGGGCAGGCTCGCCGACCGGTACGGTCACCGCCGCGGCTTCCTCCTCGGGCTGGCGGTCTTCACCGCCGCCTCCGCGCTCTGCGCCGTGGCCCCGGGCGTCGGCTGGCTGGTGGCCGCCCGCGCGCTGCAGGCCGCCGGAGCCGCGGCGCTCATGCCGACGTCCCTCGCGCTCCTGCTCGTCAACACACCGGCAGAGCGCCGTCCCAGGGCCATCCGGAGCTGGGCGGCGATCGGCGGCATCGCGGCCGGCCTCGGTCCGGTGGTCGGGGGCGTGCTCGTGGAGGCCGACTGGCGCTGGGTCTTCCTCGTCAATGTGCCGGTCGGCGTGATCGGGCTGCTCGCGGGCGCCCGGCTGCTCCCCGATTCCCGCCCGCACCGCGAGGGCCCCTTTCCCGACCTGGTCGGGGCGGTGCTCCTCACCCTCGCGATCGCCGCGCTGGCACTCGCCCTGGTCAAGGCAGATGCCTGGGGCTGGAGTTCGCCCGGAGTCCTGGTTCCGCTGATCGCGACGGCCGTCCTCGCCGCAGGCTTCTGGATACGGTCCGCCCGGCACCCGGCCCCGGTCGTCGAACTGCCGATACTGCGTTCCCGGGTCTTCGCGACGGCCACCCTCGCGGCGCTGCTCTTCACCGTCGCGTTCGCGGCGATGCTGCTGACTTCGGTGCTCTGGTGCCAGCAGGTGTGGGGGTACTCGGCGATCCGTACCGGACTCGCCATCGCACCGGGGCCGTTGGTCGTGCCGGTGCTCGCCGTCCTCTCGGGACCGGTCGTCCGCCGGCTCGGGGCGGGCCGCACGGCGGCGCTCGGCTGCCTGCTGTTCGGCTGCGGGCTCGCCTGGTGGGCCGTCGCGCTCGACACGGCTCCGCACTACGCGAGCGCTTTCTTGCCGGGCATGATGATCACCGGCATCGGCGTGGGCCTGGCCCTGACCACCCTGGTCGGCGCGGCCGCGGCGGCCCTCCCGCCCACCCGTTTCGCCACCGGATCGGCCGTCACCACGATGGCCCGCCAGACGGGTTCGGTGCTGGGGGTGGCGCTGATGGTCACGTTGCTCGGTGCGCCGGACGGACCGGGCGCGGTGCTCGACGCGTTCCGCCACGGCTGGTGGGTGGCCGCCGCCACCGCCGTACTCGCCGCGTTCGCCGCCCTGACCCTGCACCGGCCGGACGCAGCGCCGGCCCCCGTCTGACCGCACCGTGGCAGCAGTGCGGCGGACGGCCGGGATGATCCCCGGCGGTCCGCCGCACTTTCTGCACCTCCGTCGTCCGCGTCCTACGCGGCCGAGCGGAAGGCCGGAAGGTAACCGCCGGACTGACCGGCGGCCTTGGGGTGGTACGAGTTGTAGACGGGGATCGACACGCTGTGCAGCCACGCGTCACCGGAGCACAGCTCGTGCCCGGTGAACTCGTCGACCACGCTTGAGAACGTGAATCCGGCGTCGGCCGCCTGCTTGGCGATGACTCCGTTCAGCACGTCGGAAGCGTTGTTGATCGCCGCCCGTTCCTTCTCCGAGAGCCCGGCGATGCAGCTGCCGCTGAGCTGGTAAAAGCGCGGGTAGCCCAGCACCACGACACGGGCCTGCGGGGCCCGCGACCGGATGGAGCCGTAGAGCGAACTCAGGCCGGAAGGCAGGGAGTTCTGCATCTGCGAAACGGCCGACCCGATGCTGCTGAGGCAGGTGGCCTCACCGGACAGCACGCAGTCCTGCATGACATCGGCGAAGCCAACGTCATTGCCGCCTGCGGTGACACTGACCAGGCCGGTGGACGAGTTCAACGCCCCCAGCTGGGTTCCGGCGACCGAACTGGTCGTGGCGCCCGAACAGGCCACGAAGGCAAAGGAGGACGGCGAGTTCGCAGCCGCCCAGAGGTAGGGGTAGGCGTTGGTGCTGCGGCGGCAGTCGCCGCTGTCGGACAGATAGCTTCCTGCGCCGACGCCGGAGGAGTACGAGTCGCCGAGAGCGACGTAACCATCGGCGGCGGCCGAGGAGTTGGCCGAAGCCGGCTGGGCAACGCCCAGCGCGGCTACGGCGGCGAGGACCAGAGTGGATGCGGACGCCCAGAATCTCCGTACTGACATGGCTGTCAGCCCTCCGAAGTGTGGGGGGTGGGTGGGGGGTTGATTGAGCGCCACGTTTCTAGCAGCTATCGGTACCGGCCGGTAATAGCTGCGGAAGAACTGGTCTGATATGCCCGAATGATCGTTCGGGCATCGTAGCTCCGCGCGTAGATAAACCTCCGGCCGCACCTCGAATGGGTGGTGTGACGCCGGGAGGTCGGGTGTGGTCGCGGGGGTGCGCAGAGGGAGTGCAGGGGGAGCGTGGGGGGCCACGGGGGTCCACGGGGGTGTGCGGGGGTCCGCGGGGTTCATGGGTGGCGCACGCGGAGAGCACACGCGGCGCGCGGACAGGGTGTGGGCGGTACTACTTGGGAGCTCCCCCGGGTGGCCCCTTCAGATGGGCCCTGGAAACCGCCGCCCCTTCAGATGGGCTCTAGAAGCCGCTGCCCCTCCAGGCGGGCCCTTTTACGGCGACCCCTTCGATGGGTGCCCACAAAAAGAAACCGCCCTCCGCGGCGGCAAACCCACAAAGTGGGTGCCACCGCGGAGGGCGGTTGTCCTGGTTATCCGAGGATCAGTTGTGGCCGAACCTCCGCTGCTTCCGGTGGGAGACCTGTTCTGAGATCGCGTGCACCGTGTCCTGGGCTGCCGTTGGCTGCGTCTGCTCCTTCGGCTCCGGAGCAGTGCTGCGTTCGTGGCCGCCGGTGCGGGCACCGCGGTTCTGCCGACTCTGCTTCTTGCCCACGATCGTGCCTCCTGTTGCGGATCTCGGACGATGGGCCATCACCAGACTCGCATGTGGGTAAGAAAGGTGCATTCCGGGTGGCTGTCGCCGGGTGCGACTGTCCACGACGACCGAGCCCGGCTCCTGCCTGTCCCTCCAGGTCACGCGCTCACTCGTACGGGGCGGCATCGGCTGGGGAAGACGGCCCGTACGCGGGCTGCGGCGAGGTCGAGGGCGGCGCGGGTGCTTCGACGCCGGGCTCACTCGAGACCCGGCGCGGCCACGTCAAGGGCGGCGCGGGCCGATACGGCGTGGTCCGGCCGGCCGGTCCTGCGGCGCTGGGCGGCACCCCGGCGATGACACCGTCCATGGTGCCTCCCGTGCCACTGGTGAGGGTCAGGCCACGGCGTAGTCGGCGAGGGCTGGTTCGAGTACGTCGAAGGCGCGGGCCGCTTCCTCCGCGACGATGCCGGCGATTTCGGGGTTGGTACGGCCGGTGAGTGTGAGGTCCTGGATGCGCCGGAACAGGGTGCGGTGCACGGCGCCGAACAGGGTCGCGGCGGTCCGCGTGGTGATGTCGTCGGGAGTGGAGCCGGTGGCCTCGGCGAGTGCGTCGGCCAGCGCTTCCTCGCGTTGGTCGTGCAGGCCGCGCAGGCAGACCGAGAGGGTGGGGCTGTCCGCGATCATGCGGGAGAACTCCGGCCCCGCGAAGCCGCAGACCGGATCCTGTGCGGCCACCGCGGTCTCGAAGGCGCGGCACAGCGCGGACAGCGCGGACTCACCGCTGTCCCGGGAGGCCACGGTGTCCGCCAGGCTCGCGATGAAGTCCTCCTGGTGATCGAGGGCCAGGTCCTCCTTGCGCGGGAAGTAGTTGGTCACCGTCTTCTTGGCGACGCGGGCCGCGGCGGCGATCTCCGCGATGGTCGTCCGCTCGAAGCCCTGCTCGATGAAAAGCCTGGTCGCATGGTCGGAGATCAGCTGCCGGGTCTCCCGTTTCTTGGACTCCCGCAAGCCCACCGGCTCGGTGTGATCGGTGCGGGGTCCGGACTCCGGGGCACTCGCCCTCGCTTCGCTGTCGATACCCATGGAGAAATCTTACCCTCGTGGCATTTTTACGTTGACACCCTCGCGCCACTCGATCTAATGTTACATCCGTCGTAAGTTTCCCCTCGTGGAAAGAAGTGCCCATGCGGAAGATCGATCTCGCGGCGTTCCTCGCGGCCCGGGCGGCCGATTCAGGCCAACGGCCCCGCCGGCAACCCCTCCGGGCGCCCCGGCGCTTCACCCCGCCTCGCGTCGACCGAGTCCGAAACGGCGCGCGTCCTATATGCAACGCCCTGCGCAGAAACACCCACTGACGCGTAGTCAGCAAGGCTCCCCGTGCCGATTCGAGAGGAACCACCATGCAGATCACCACCTCAACCGTCTCGCTCACCGTCGACGACGTGGCTGCGTCCCAGGACTTCTTCACCACGCACCTCGCCTACGAAGTGCAGGCAGCCGCCGACGGATTCGCATCGCTCACCCGCAAGGACGCCGGCGTGGACATCGTCCTGCTCCAGCGCGGCACCGAGGTCCTGCCGGCCGACCAGCGTGACCGGCACGCCTCCGGCCTGATCCTCGCTTTCACTCTGAACGGCATAGAGGACGAGGAGAAGCGGCTGCGCACCGAGGGCGTCGAGATCACCATGCCGCTACGCGAAGAACCATGGGGCGAACGCCTTTTCCAGGTCACCGACCCCAACGGCATCGTCGTCCAGTTCGTCGAATGGACCGAAGCGGCTGCTCCCGCCGACACGGGCGGAGCGTGAGATGGGGGACGATCCCCCGGGACCTACCCAGGAAGAAGCTGACCATCCATCGCCGCCTGGCCGCCGAGCTGAGCACCGGGGCAACGACCGTGCCCCACCACCACATCCGGAACAAGGACGACCGGCCGACCCTGCTGCTCAATCCCGCCTGAGCCCCCGGTCGACCTCACCGACTCCCCACCAATTCCCCCTAAGATGCGGTTGCCGTCCTCATCGGCAAAACCGATCGACTGCATGTACGAGCCGATGTTGCTGTTCAGGACCTGGTAGTAGCCCATGGTGAAGGCGGTGTCGGGCCCGTCGGTTCGCGGCGCGTTGAAGGAGCCCTCACCGATGTCGCGGCCGGAGGCAATGTCGTGGTCGACATTGATGGCGGCGTCTCCCGTTCCGAGGGTCCGGGTGACGATCTGGTCGTAGGCCCAGTTCGGCGGCAGCGGGTAGCCGTAGTTCCCCGAGAAGCCGCTGGACATGTCGGAGACGAAGCTTGCGGTGGCATGGCCCGCTTCGGAAACGAGGATGCACCATTGCGCGGCCCGTAGACGCCGACGCGGTAGGAGTTTCCCGATATGGCTATGGCATCTTCAATGCCCTTGAAATAGGGAAGGATATTGTCACTGACTTCGTAGTCGTACGCGTCGAAGTCGACCTCAAAGAAGACTCGAGCTCCGGACTTGAAGCCGTGCCGTTCGGCCGCATTGATCGCTGCGAAGCCGTCGGCATTTCCGGATGGGTAATTGAAGCCGTCGGCGTCGCGTGCCGGGTGACAGGGACCTGGAATGTTCGTGGCGTCGTATGCGGAGACGTTGTAGGTGCCACCGCAACGCGGAGCCGACCTGAGGGGAGGGTGGCGTGCCTACGACCCGCTGACTGTGGCCCCGCGGGGTTCCTGGTGGCTCGTGTGACTCTCGGGCGCACCCGCGCGGTCTCCACAAACCACTCAGGGGCCTGATCCACAAAGTGGATCAGGCCCCTGACCTGGTACTTCAGCTGTCGGGGTGGCGGGATTTGAACCCACGACCTCTTCGTCCCGAACGAAGCGCGCTGCCAAGCTGCGCTACACCCCGATCGCCGCCGGTCTCCCGGCGACATCGATTACTCTAGCCCACTCGCGCCCGCAGGCGAAATCCGGTTTCTGTGCCGCCGACGGGGGAAGCGCGGGGCCCCAGCCCGGGGCCGCGGGCGGGGCCTCAGTCCTGGGGCGTCAATCCTGGAGGTCAGTCCTGGGGCGTCAGGGTCAGGAGGGTCGCCTCGGGTGGGCAGGCGAAGCGGACCGGGGTGTAGCGGTTGGTGCCGCAGCCGGCGGATACGTGGAGGTAGGCGCGGTGGCCGTCGACGGAGTGGGTGGAGAGGCCCTTGACCCGGTCCGTGTCCAGGTCGCAGTTGGTGACCAGGGCTCCGTAGAAGGGGATGCAGAGCTGGCCGCCGTGGGTGTGACCGGCCAGGATCAGGGGGTAGCCGTCCTGGGTGAAGGCGTCCAGGGAGCGCAGGTAGGGGGCGTGGACCACGCCGATGGAGAGGTCGGCGCCCGTCTCGGGGCCGCCGGACACCTCCGCGTAGCGGTCGCGCCTGATGTGCGGGTCGTCCAGGCCGGTGAAGGCGAGCTCCAGGCCGTCGATCTTGAGGCGGCCGCGGGTGTTGGACAGGCCCAGCCAGCCCGCCTCGTCGAAGGCGTCGCGCATCGGCTCCCAGGGGTTGTGGACGACGCCGACCGCGGGCGCGTTCCCGTTGAGGCCGTGCTTGCCCCGGGTCTTTTCGAGGAGGTAGCGGGCGGGGTTGCGGAGCTTGGGGCCGTAGTAGTCGTTGGAGCCGAAGACGTACACCCCCGGGAACTCCATCAGCGGTCCGAGAGCGTCGAGCAGTTCGGGCACGCCCTCGGGGTCGGAGAGGTTGTCTCCGGTGTTCACGACGAAGTCCGGGCGCAGGCCGGCCAGCGACTGGAGCCAGGCACGCTTCTTGCGCTGGCCGCTCACCATGTGGATGTCGGAGACCTGGAGCACGCGCAACGGGCGTGCCCCGTGCGGGAGTGCGGGGATGGCGACCCGTCGCAGGCGGAACGAGCGGGCCTCGAATCCGGCGGCGTAGGCGATGCCGGCTGCGCCGATCGCCGCGCCGACTGCCGTGACTTTCAGGGGTACTCCGTAGCGTGCGCGCATGCGTCCATCGTCGCAGATACCGTGCGGCAGACAGAAAACCGGCGGGCGCCGGTCGCCCCGTACCTGCCACAATCAGCACATGACCACGCTCAAGTCCAAGCTCAAGGAAGACCTCACCACGGCCATGAAGGCGCGTGACGAGCTGACCTCGTCCACGCTCCGGCTGACGCTCACCGCCATCACGAAGGAGGAGGTCAGCGGCAAGACGGCCCGCGAGCTCTCCGACGACGAGGTGCAGAAGGTGATCGCCAAGGAGGCGAAGAAGCGCCGCGAGGCGGCCGAGGCCTTCGCGCAGGGCGGCCGCACCGAGCAGGCCGAGCGTGAGAAGGCGGAGGGCGAGATTCTCGACGCGTACCTGCCGAAGCAGCTGAGCGACGAAGAGCTGGGTGCGATCGTGGCGTCCGCCGTCGAGGAGGCCAGGGCCGCCGGGGCCGAGGGACCGCGCGCGATGGGCGCCGTCATGAAGATTGTGAACCCGAAGGTGGCCGGGCTCGCCGACGGCGGCCGGGTGGCCGCCTCGGTGAAGAAGCTCCTCGCGGGCTGAGCCCGTACGACAGGGGTAGCGCGGCGCAGACATGTATGGCGGCGCAGACATATACGAGGGTGGGGTGCCCGGATCGGGATCGATCCGGGCACCCCACCCTCGTTCCAGGGCCGAGCCGGGTGGCTCAGGGGCCCGGTGTGCCGCCGTTGGTCTGGCCGCGGTGGCCGCCGCCGTTGTTCCCGCCGATCAGGTCCGGCGAGATGCTGATGCCGGGGAAGGGGCTCTTGTCGCCGGGCTTCTTGCCCCCGGCGCCGGGCCTGCCCTTGTCCCGGCCGTGGCCCTTGCCCTTGTCCCTGTCCCCGTCCGGCTCGTCGTTCTTCGGCGGGTCCGGGATGTCGACGGTGTTGAAGGAGGGGGCGGTCACCCCATTGAGCGCGCCCGTCATCGCGTCACGCCAGATCGGTCCGGGAACCTGTCCGCCGTACACCTTGTCCTGGTACACGCCACCGATCGTGATGTGCTCCATCTCGACGCTCTGGGACGGGCTGCCGACCCACACCGCGCCGGACATGTTCGGCGTGTACCCGACGAACCAGGCATTCTTCCGGGCGTCGGTCGTACCGGTCTTGCCCGCGTTGTCGCGGCTCTGGAGACCCGCTTCCTGGCCGGTACCGGAGTCGACCACTCCGCGCAGCAGGGTGTTGATGGTGTCGGCCGTGGTCGGCGACATCGCCTGCGAACAGGTGGACTTGGGCACGGGCAGCGTAGTGCCGTCGGCCTTGCTGACCGACTCCATGGCGACCGGCGTGCAGTACGTACCGCGGTTGGCGAAGGCGGCGTACGCGCTGGCCATCGTCAGAGGGGACAGCCCCTTCGAGCCGAGCGCGATGGCGGGGGACTGGGGGAGCTTCTCACCGTTGCCCTGCACCACACCGAGCTTGTCGGTCATCTTCGCCACAGGGCAGAGGCCGATGTCCTCCACCATCTGGATGAAGTAGGTGTTGACGGACTTCTCCATCGCCTCCTTCAGCGCGTACGGACCGCGCTCCGACTCGTTCTCGTTCGGTACCCGCTCGCCGTTCAGGTTCACGTACGGCTTGTCGCAGGTCTGGACCGTCGGATAGGGCATCTCGTAGGGCGACGAATAGACCTGGGTCGCGGGCTTCCCCTGCGCTATGGCGGCCGCCGCGACGAACGGCTTGAACGTCGAACCGGTCGGGAAGCCGTAGTTGGAGCCGCCCATGGCCTTGTCGACCGAGTAGTTGTACTGGGTCTCGTTGGTGCCGAAGCCGTACGGCTTGGACTGGCCCATGCCCATGATCTTGCCGGTGCCCGGCTGGACCAGCGTCACGGCCGTCGCGACCTTGTCCGACTTGTAGACGTGGCTCTTGATCGAGGCTTGCACCGACTGCTGGGACTGCGGATCGAGCGTCGTCCGGATCGTCAGGCCACCGCGGTTCCAGATCTTGGCCCGGTCCTCCTTGGTCTTGCCGAAGACCGGGTCGGTGAGGAAGACGTGGCGTACGTAGTCGCAGAAGAAGCCGGCGCCGCTGACGGCGGTGATGCAGCCGTTCTTCGGCTTCTTGACCCGGAGCTTGATCGGGGTCGCCTTCGCCTTGTCGGCCTGGGCCCGCGAGATGTCCCCGACGTCCGCCATCCGCTGGAGCACCATGTTGCGGCGCTTGGTGGCCTCGGCCGTGTCGTTGACCGGGTCGTAGCGGCTGGGCGACTGCACGACGCCGGCCAGCAGCGCGGACTCCTCCAGCGTCAGCTCCTTCGCCGACTTGGAGAAGTAGCGCTGGGAGGCGGCCTCGATGCCGTAGGCCTGCTGCCCGAAGAAGGTGATGTTGAGGTAGTTCTCCAGGATCTTCTTCTTGCCGAGCTCTTCCTCGACCTGGATCGCGTACTTCAGCTCCTGGACCTTACGGCCCATCGTCTGCTGGGTGGCCTGCGCGACCTTGTCCGGGTCGTCGCCCGCCTCCTCCACGAAGACGTTCTTCACGTACTGCTGAGTGAGGGTCGACGCGCCCTCGGCGGTCCCGCCCGACTGCACATTGCGGTTCAGTGCGCGCAGGATGCCCTTGAGGTCGACGGCCCCGTGTTCGTAGAACCGGGCGTCCTCGATCGCGACGATCGCCTTCTGCATGTACGGCGAGATGTTCTTCAGCGGGACCACCGTGCGGTCGCGCGAGTACACCGTGGCGATCGTTCCGCCCTTGCTGTCCAGGATCGTGGTGCGCTGGCTCAGCGGCGGAGTCTTCAGATTGGCCGGGATCTCGTCGAATCCCTCGACCGTTCCCTTGGTGGCGAGGCCCAGTGCTCCGGCGGCCGGCAGCGCGATGCCCGCGAGCACGACTCCGGAGAGCGCGGCGACACCGAGGAACTTGGCGGCCTGCTGGGTCGTCGAGAGACCCCCGCCCGAGCGCTTCTTTGGCATGGGGGCAGCCTACGTTCTCATTCGCCGGACACACGTATATGCCTTGGCCTAAGCTGCTCTCAACTGTCACAGCAGTCCGGTTCCGTATCAACCCCCGTGCAAGTCCCGGCCATGACCTCAGGCGCTCCCGAATTCGCCTCGTGTGTCATTGAACGTCCGTTGTGATCCAGGTGAACTGTCCCGATTCTGACGGGATAGTCGCGTATGCCCTCGCCTCACTCCCCTGGGTGATCTGCCGCATACGCATAGTCCGTTCGGGCCATTCAAGATTGGGCCCGAAGGGGGTGTTGTGCTGTCGCCACCTTCCGTAACGTCCTCAACTGGCAGCGGTGAATATGCCGCTGCCGCCGTGGGGGAGCCTCGATTCGGGAGAGGACGGCGCCGTGATGGGCTGGGTAACCGACTGGAGTGCGCAGGCAGCCTGCCGCACTACCGATCCGGATGAACTGTTCGTACAAGGGGCAGCGCAGAACAGGGCCAAGGCGGTGTGCACCGGATGTCCGGTGCGGACCGAGTGCCTGGCCGATGCGCTGGACAATCGCGTCGAATTCGGCGTGTGGGGCGGAATGACCGAGCGGGAGCGCCGCGCACTGTTGCGCAGGCGTCCCACCGTCACGTCCTGGCGCCGGCTGCTGGAGACCGCGCGCAGCGAGTACGAGCAGTCCACGGGCATTCTGCCCGTGGCGATCGGACTGGACGACGACGAACTGCACGAGAGGTACGCCGCAGTGGGATAGGACCGGCGGGTTGCTACGCAGCTCCGGCCGGGGTGGAACCGGTCGCGAGCCGGTCTCCGATGGCCCTGAGCCCTTCGAGATCATGTACGTCACCGGGCAGCGCGGCCACTTCGGCCACGGCGACCTCGGGGTGCAGCGCGGTGAAGCGGTCACGTGTGCGCTGTTCGCGCGCGACCACCTGCATCCGTTCAGCATGCAGCCGCAACAGACCCGCGGTCAGCTCCTCGACGGAAGCGGTCGGCACGCGGTCCGAAGCGGTCGGTTCGTGGTCCTCGGTGTTCTTCTGCTCGGCGGTGTCCTCGCGCTCGGAGTTGTCGGGCGTTACGTCGGGGGCGGCGTCCGGTGCGGAACCGGGCATGGCAACGACTTCGGGGGAGTCGGGAGCGACCGAGTGGTCGGCCCGGTCACGAAGTCCAGCCTTCCCGGTCGTCTGATCCACAATGCCGACCCCGTCAAGATTTTCTGCGGCGGCCAGGGCGTGCTCGGCGGAGAGCCGGGCGGCATCGCTGCCGTGGACCCGGTTGAGCACCAGACCGGCCAGCGGCATCTCCTCCGCGGCCAGCCGTTCCACGAAGTACGCCGCCTCGCGCAGCGCGTCCCGCTCCGGAGTCGCGACGACCAGGAACGCCGTACCGGGCGCCTGCAGCAGCTTGTACGTGGCGTCGGCCCGGGTACGGAAGCCGCCGAACATGGTGTCCATCGCTGCCACGAAGGTCTGTACGTCGCGCAGGAACTGACCGCCGAGCAGCTTGCCGAGGGTGCCGGTCATCATCGACATGCCGACGTTCAGGAACTTCATCCCGGCCCGGCCGCCCATCTTCGCCGGGGCCATCAGCAGCTTGATGAACTTTCCGTCCAGGAACGAGCCGAGCCGTTTCGGCGCGTCCAGGAAGTCCAGGGCTGAGCGCGACGGAGGGGTGTCGACGATGATCAGGTCCCACTCGTCGCGTGCGCGCAGCTGCCCGAGCTTCTCCATCGCCATGTACTCCTGCGTGCCCGCGAAACCGGCCGACAGGGACTGGTAGAAGGGGTTCTCCAGGATCGCGTGGGCCCGCTCGGCGTCCGCGTGCGCCTCGACGATCTCGTCGAAGGTCCGCTTCATGTCGAGCATCATGGCGTGCAGTTCCCCGGCGTTCTCGCCCTCTGCCGCGGTCTTGATGCCCGGCACCCGGCGCGGGACGTTGTCCAGCGAGTCGATGCCCATGGACTGGGCGAGCCGGCGGGCCGGGTCGATGGTGAGGACGACGACCTTGCGCCCGCGCTCGGCCGCCCGTACGCCGAGAGCCGCCGCGGTCGTGGTCTTGCCTACGCCGCCCGAACCGCAGCAGACGACGATCCGGATGCCGGGGTCGTCGAGCAGTGCGTCGGTGTCCAGCGCGGGCGTGGGGGAGGGGAGGTCCTCCGCCGGCCCGGCCGAGGTGTCCTTCGCGGGCCCCTCCGAAGGGTCCTTCGCCAGGTCCGGGGAGGAGCCGTTCTCCGTCGCCCCGGCCGTGCCCGTCGTGGCTGTTCCCGTGCGCTGTGTCATGTCCCCACCCCTTGTCCCGCCCCTTCGCCCACGCCCTGCTTGCGGAGCTCGGTCGCCAGGTCGTAGAGACCGGCCGGGTCCATTCCCTCGCCGATCAGCGGGAGTTCGTACCCGGGCAGCTCCAGGCCGGCGAGCACGGCACGCTGTTCGCGCTCCAGCTCGACCCGCTGCGCGTGCTCGGCCGCCTGCTCGACCAGCGGGCGCACGAGCCCCGCGGAGCCGGTCACTCCGGCCCGGGTCAGCGCCTTGGCGATCTCCTTGCGGCGGCCGCCCGCGGCGGTGCGCAGGGTGTCCTCGTCCAGCAGATGGGGCCGCACCATGTTCACGATGACCCGGCCCACCGGCAGTTCGGCGTCGCGCAGCTCGGCGATGCCGTCCGCGGTCTCCTGGACCGGCATCTCCTCCAGCAGCGTCACCAGATGGACGGCGGTCTCGGGGGACTTCAGCACCCGCATCACGGCCTGTGCCTGATTGTGTATCGGGCCGATCCGGGCCAGCCCCGCCACCTCGTCGTTCACATTGAGGAAGCGGGTGATGCGTCCGGTGGGCGGCGCGTCCATGATCACGTAGTCGTAGACGTACCGGTTCTGCTTGTCCTTGCGGCGTACGGCTTCGCAGGCCTTACCGGTCAGCAGTACGTCCCGCACACCGGGCGCGATCGTGGTGGCGAAGTCGATCGCGCCGAGCTTCTTGAGCGCCCGGCCCGCGCTGCCCAGCTTGTAGAACATCTGGAGGTAGTCGAGCAGGGCGCGCTCGGCGTCGATCGCGAGGGCGTACACCTCGCCGCCGCCCGGCGCGACGGCGATCTTGCGCTCCTCGTACGGAAGGGGCTCCGTCTCGAAGACCTGGGCGATGCCCTGCCTGCCCTCGACCTCCACGAGAAGGGTGCGCCTGCCCTCGGTCGCGAGGGCGAGCGCGAGAGCGGCGGCAACCGTGGTCTTACCGGTACCGCCCTTGCCGCTGACGACCTGGAACCTGCTCACGTATTCGAGCCTAACCAGTCACACCGCAGGCTACGCACGAGGCTGCGCGTGCCAGGGATTACACAGGCGTTACAGTCGGGCCCATGACCAAGTGGGAATACGCGACGGTGCCCCTTCTCGTGCACGCGACCAAGCAGATTCTGGACACCTGGGGCGAGGACGGCTGGGAGCTGGTCCAGGTCGTTCCCGGCCCGAACAACCCCGAGCAGCTCGTGGCCTACCTGAAGCGGGAGAAGGCGTAGTGGCGGGCGCCGTAGAGGCGAAGCTCGCCGAGCTCGGGCTGACGCTGCCGGACGTCGTGCCGCCGCTGGCCTCGTACCAGCCGGCCGTGCAGTCGGGGGTGTACGTGTACACCTCCGGCCAGTTGCCGATGGTGGACGGCAAGCTCGCGGTCACCGGCAAGGTCGGTGCCGAGGTCACGCCCGACGAGGCGAAGGAGCTGGCGAAGACCTGCGCGCTCAACGCGCTGGCCGCCGTGAAGTCCGTCGCGGGCGACCTGGACCGTATCGCACGTGTGGTGAAGGTCGTGGGCTTCGTCGCCTCGGCGTCCGACTTCACCGGCCAGCCCGCCGTGATCAACGGCGCCAGCGAGCTGCTGGGCGCGGTGCTCGGCGACAAGGGTGTGCACGCGCGCAGCGCGGTGGGCGTCGCGGTGCTGCCGCTGGACGCTCCGGTGGAGGTCGAGGTCCAGGTCGAGCTGGTCGGGGCCTGAGCCGTACGTTCCCTTCGCAACCCTTTCTGATCCCGTCCGGATCTTCTTCGGTCCCGGTCGGATCTTCTCTGGTCCTGTTCGGATTATTTTCGATCCCGTCCGGTCGCGATGACCGGGCGGGATCATCTGTGTACGGGGCATGTACGGATCACTGCACCTCTCGAACATCGGCGCGGTTCCGGATAGCCTCCGGCCATGTCCAATGGTCAGTGGTACCCACCGGAATGGCCCGACCGGATCCGGGCACTCGCCGCAGGTGAGCTGAGCGCCGCGGCCCCGAAGCGGGCCGCCACCGTGATGCTGCTCCGGGATTCCGCCGCTGACACCGAGGGCGGTCCCGCCGTCCACATGCTGCGCCGCCGGGCCTCCATGGCTTTTGCCGGTGGGGCGTACGCCTATCCGGGTGGCGGGGTCGACCCGCGCGACGACGACCGGCTCGTCGGCTGGGCCGGACCCGCGCTGGAGAGCTGGGCCGAGCGGCTCGGCGTCGGCACCCCGGCCGAGGCCCAGGCCATCGTCTGCGCGGCGGTCCGGGAGACGTACGAGGAGGCGGGCGTCCTTCTCGCGGGGCCGAGCGCCGACACGGTGGTCAGCGACACCACCGGTGCCGACTGGGAGGCCGACCGCGAGGCGCTGGTCGCCCGGGAGCTGTCCTTCGCCGAGTTCCTGGACCGGCGCGGTCTGGTGCTGCGCTCGGACCTGCTGGGCGCGTGGGCGCGCTGGATCACCCCGGAGTTCGAGCCCCGCCGCTACGACACCTGGTTCTTCGTCGCCGCGCTCCCCGAGGGCCAGCGCACCCGCAACGCCTCCACGGAGGCCGACCGCACGGTGTGGATCGAGCCGGGCGAGGCGGCCGACGGGTACGACCGGGGCGAGCTGCTGATGATGCCGCCGACCGTGTCGACGCTGCGGGCGCTGAGGCCGTACGGGACGGCCGTCGAGGCCCTGAAGGCGGCGGATTCCCAGGACCTCACGCCGGTGCTGGCACAGGCGAGGCTGGAGGGCGGCGAGTTGGTGCTGAGCTGGCCGGGACACGACGAGTTCACCAAGCACATCCCGAGCGGGCCGGTGGGTGACGGGCCCGGTGACGGCTCCGATGGCGGTACTGGCGGTGGTCCCGGTGCTGGCTCCGGTGGCGGTCCCGGGAGCGGATCCGGGAGCAGATCCGGCGATGGCTCCGGTGGCGCGGGAGGCGGATCCATATGAGCAATGCGGCAGCGCTGCCCGGACAGCCGCGCGGCGTGGTCCTGTCCGGCCCCGCCACGGCCCGAGCCGTCAACGTCCTCGCCCCCAACGCCTCGCCGATGACGCTGGACGGCACCAATACCTGGATCGTCGCCGAGCCCGACTCGGACCTCGCGGTCGTCATCGACCCGGGCCCGCTGGACGACACGCATCTGCGGGCCGTCGTCGACGCCGCGGAGCGGGCCGGCCGCCGGATCGCGCTCACCCTCCTCACCCATGGGCACCCCGACCACGCGGAGGGCGCGGCGCGGTTCGCCGAGCTGACCCGTACGAAGGTGCGCGCCCTGGACCCGGCGCTGCGGCTGGGCGACGAGGGGCTGACCGCGGGCGACGTGATCACCACCGGCGGTCTGGAACTCCGCGTCGTACCGACCCCCGGGCACACCGCGGACTCGCTCTCCTTCCATCTGCCCGCCGACCGGGCGGTGCTGACGGGGGACACGATCCTCGGGCGCGGCACCACGGTCGTCGCGCATCCGGACGGGCGGCTCGGCGACTACCTCGACTCGCTGCGGAGACTGCGCTCGCTGACCGTCGACGACGGCGTGCACACGGTGCTGCCGGGGCACGGTCCGGTGCTGGACGACGCGCAGGGCGCGGTCGAGTTCTACCTCGCGCACCGGGCACACCGGCTGGCCCAGGTGGAGACGGCGGTCGAGGCCGGGCACCGGACGGCGTCGGCGGTGGTGGCGCAGGTGTACGCGGACGTGGACCGGTCCCTGTGGCCCGCCGCGGAACTCTCGGTACTGGCCCAGCTGGAGTACCTGGGCGAGCACGGGCTCATCTAGGGCCTCGGGCCGCCGTCCTCATCCTGGGCCTCGGGATTCAGTGCCTCGGGCCGCCGTCCGCGGGCGGGGCGGAAACGCGGCAAGGCTCCGCCGGGTGGTGGCGGGGCCTTGCGTACGGGTACCGATGAGGCCGGGGCCCCGGTCCGGCTAGCGGGACCGCTTGGCCAGGCGCTCCACGTCCAGCAGGATCACGGCGCGCGCCTCCAGGCGCAGCCAGCCGCGTCCGGCGAAGTCGGCGAGTGCCTTGTTGACCGTCTCGCGGGAGGCGCCGACCAGCTGGGCCAGCTCTTCCTGCGTCAGGTCGTGGACGACGTGGATGCCTTCCTCGGACTGGACGCCGAAGCGGCGCGACAGGTCGAGAAGGGCGCGGGCGACGCGGCCCGGTACGTCGGAGAAGACCAGGTCGGACATCTGGTCGTTGGTCTTGCGCAGGCGGCGGGCGACGGCGCGCAGCAGGGCCGTGGCCACCTCCGGGCGGGCGTTCAGCCAGGGCTGGAGGTCGCCGTGGCCGAGGCCGAGGAGCTTGACCTCGGTCAGCGCGGTCGCGGTGGCGGTGCGGGGGCCCGGGTCGAAGAGCGACAGCTCACCGATCAGCTCGCCGGGGCCGAGGACCGCCAGCATGTTCTCGCGCCCGTCGGGGGAGGTGCGGTGGAGCTTCACCTTGCCCTCGGTGACCACGTAGAGGCGGTCGCCCGGGTCGCCCTCGTGGAAGAGCGCGTCGCCGCGTGCGAGGGTCACCTCACTCATCGAGGCGCGGAGCTCCGCGGCCTGCTCATCATCGAGCGCCGCGAAAAGCGGGGCGCGCCGCAGAACGTCGTCCACGAGTTCTCTCCTTGTCGGCCTGTTCAGGGAACCGTGGTCCCCATCATGCCGGACGGTAAAACAGTGCGATCGATCACAAACCAGTTTGACGCACGGGCGTGCCCAATCGTGCGGCAGGGGGCCGATTGGGGGCGGATACACGGTGACGGGCCCAGATGTCAGCGCGTGGCTCTAGGCTGGCCGGGTGTCCAAATCGCCGGTGAGAGCGCAGGCCAAGGGGGCTGATGGGGTGTCGGAAGGCCGTGATTCCGCTGTGGGCGAACAGGGTGCGATTCGCCCGGAAAAAGCGACAAAACGCCTCGCGAGGAAGTCAGTGGGGACGCCGGTGGAGAGACCGGTGGGGAAGTCGGCACGAAAGCCGGCCGTGAAGGCGGCGGTGAAGCCTGCGGCAGGGTCGGGATGGAAGCCGGAGTCGCGTCTGGCGATGGTGCGCCGCGCCCGCAAGATCAACCGCGAGCTCGCCGAGCTGTACCCGTACGCCCACCCCGAGCTGGATTTCCGTAACCCTTTCGAGCTCCTGGTCGCCACGGTCCTCTCCGCCCAGACCACCGATCTGAGGGTCAACCAGACCACTCCCGCGCTCTTCGCCGCCTACCCCACCCCCGAGGACATGGCCGCCGCCGTACCCGAGGAGATGGAGGAGCTCATCCGGCCGACCGGATTCTTCCGGGCCAAGACCAAGTCGCTGATAGGCCTCTCCGTGGCGCTCAGGGATAACCACGGCGGTGAGGTACCGGGCCGGCTCGCCGATCTCGTCAAGCTGCCGGGGGTCGGCCGCAAGACCGCCAACGTCGTTCTCGGAAATGCGTTCGGCGTCCCCGGGATCACCGTCGACACGCACTTCGGCCGTCTGGTCCGCCGCTGGAAGTGGACCGAGCAGGAGGACCCGGAGAAGGTCGAGGCCGAGATCGCCACGATCTTCCCCAAGAGCGAGTGGACGATGCTCTCGCACCGGGTCGTCTTCCACGGCCGCCGCATCTGCCATGCCCGTAGGCCCGCCTGCGGCGCCTGCCCGATCGCCCCGCTCTGCCCAGCGTACGGCGAGGGCGAGACGGACCCCGAGAAGGCCAGGAAGCTGCTGAAGTACGAGATGGGCGGTCAGCCGGGCCAGCGGCTGAGCCCGCCCGCCGACTACCCGGGCAAGCCCGCTCCGGCCCTCGGAGCGGGCTGACGCCCGGCACCGGCCGCAGGGCGGCCGGGACGGCCGGAACGGCAGGGGTGACCGGAGCGGCCGGAACGAAATGCGTGATGACAGGCGTTGTGAAACGAGGGGTGCCTATGAAGACGCACAGACAGAGCACGGACACGGCAGCCGCTCCCGCGGCAGCGGACCGGGCGGTGACCGGCCCCGCAGCCGCAAGACCCGCCGCATCCGTCGCGGGAAACCCGGCAGTGGGAAACCGGGCAGTGGAAGGCCCCGCGGCGGTCAGCCCCGCGGCGGCGGTCGCGGCGGCCATGGCCGCCGCCGATGAGGACGCCGCGATCACCGTCACGACCGAGGGGCTGCCCGCCTGGCTCGACCCCGTGGCCAGTGCCGCGCGGACCATCGAGCCCGACCAGCTCAGCCGCTTCCTGCCGCCGGAGAGCGGTGCCGGGCGGCAGTCCGCCGTGCTCGTACTGTTCGGCGAGGGCGAGCGCGGCCCCGAGCTGCTCCTCATGGAGCGATCCGGAAGCCTGCGTTCCCATGCCGGGCAGCCGTCCTTCCCCGGCGGCTCCCTGGACCCGGAGGACGGCGACCAGGCGACGACGGGGCCGCTCAGGGCCGCGCTGCGGGAGGCCCGGGAAGAGACCGGTCTCGATCCGCGAGGGGTCCAGCTCTTCGGTGTGCTGCCCCGGCTCTACATCCCCGTGAGCGGCTTCGTCGTGACGCCGGTCCTCGGCTGGTGGCGCTCGCCGAGTCCGGTCGGCGTCGTCGATCCGGGTGAGACGGCCCGGGTCTTCACCGTTCCCGTGGCGGATCTCACGGATCCGGCCAACCGCGCGACCGCGGTCCACCCGAGCGGTCACCGGGGTCCGGCATTTCTGGTCGAATCCGCCCTGGTCTGGGGTTTCACCGCCGGGGTGATCGACCGGATCCTGCACTTCGCGGGCTGGGAGCGCACCTGGGACAGGGCCAAGCAGGTGCCGCTCGACTGGCGCGCATGACAGTCTGACTCCCGTGCTGCGCTGTCCGGCCCCGCCCGGAGCCGGCAGAAGGAACGGGCCCGGTGACGAATCTGCGAGGCTATAGACGGTGAACGTGCTGGACATCCTGCTGCTGGCCGGCGCCGTGTGGTTCGCGGTCATCGGCTACCGACAGGGGTTCGTCGTCGGCATCCTGTCGGTGATCGGTTTCCTGGGCGGCGGCCTTGTCGCCGTCTATCTGCTGCCGATCCTGTGGGACCAGCTGACGGACGGCTCCGAGGTCTCGTCGACGGCTGCCGTCGTCGCCGTCGTCATCGTGATCGTCTGCGCCTCGGTGGGCCAGGCATTCACCACCCACCTGGGCAACAAGCTCCGCCGGTACATCACCTGGTCGCCCGCGCGCGCCCTCGACGCCACCGGCGGCGCCCTGGTCAATGTCGTCGCGATGCTGCTGGTCGCCTGGCTGATCGGCTCCGCGCTGGCCGGCACCACACTGCCGACGCTGGGCAAGGAGGTCCGCAGCTCCTCGGTCCTGCTCGGCATCTCCCGGGTGATGCCCACGCAGGCCTCCACCTGGTTCACGGACTTCTCCTCGGTCCTCGCGCAGAACGGCTTCCCGCAGGTCTTCAGCCCGTTCGCCAACGAGCCGATCACCGAGGTCAAGGCCCCGGACCCGGCGCTGGTGGGCAGCCCCGTCGCGGCCCGCGCCAAGAAGTCCATCGTCAAGGTCGTCGGCACGGCCCCGGGGTGCGGCAAGGTCCTCGAAGGCACCGGCTTCGTCTTCTCCGACCGCCGGGTGATGACCAACGCGCACGTCGTCGGAGGCGTCGACGAGCCGACCGTCCAGATCGGCGGCCAGGGCCGGGTGTACGACGCGAAGGTCGTCCTGTACGACTGGCGGCGCGACATCGCCGTGCTCGACGTACCGGACCTGGACGCGAAGCCGCTGCGGTTCGCAGGCCCCGACAGCGACGCCCGGACGGGGCACAGCGCCATCGTCGCGGGGTTCCCGGAGAACGGCTCGTACGACGTACGGGCGGCGCGGGTCCGGGGCCGTATCAACGCGGGCGGCCCGGATATCTACCACCGGGGCACCGTCCACCGCGATGTGTACTCGCTCTACGCGACGGTCCGTCAGGGCAACTCCGGCGGACCGCTGCTTACCCCGGCGGGCGAGGTGTACGGCGTCGTGTTCGCCAAGTCGCTCGACGATCCCGACACCGGGTACGCGTTGACGGCCGACGAGATCCGCCAGGACATTGCACGCGGCCGCGCTGCCAACCAGCAGGTCGACAGCCAGGTGTGCGCGCTCTGAGCGCCTGTCGACGCCTGCGGTGTGTGCACCGAGCGCCTGTCGACGCCTGCGGAGCGCACCCCGAGCGCCTGCTGAGCGCCGGTCCGGGTCGGACAGGACCCGGGCGCGGCGCGGCCCGTCGAGGCCGGGAGAAGTGTGGTGAAGTCCCGCCCGGCCGGTGAGTCTTCACCGGCCGACCGGGGCGGAAATCATCCGCGTGGATGGCGCAGTCGCGCCGAGACCCAGCGGGCCCTGCGGCGCAGAATGCGCGGAATACCGAGCCGGGGGTCGTGCAGAACCCGCATATCGTGCACCCGGCCCTGGGGGCCGCCCCCCTCATGAGTGCTCGGACTCGCCGTGGCGGTCGAGCGGCGGTTGCGTGCTGCGTCACCGAAGTCGTGCGTCCAGCCCATACCGGGACGTCTGCCCGTGCCTCATGGTCGGTAACCGCCCATCCGTCAGCCAATTGGCCTATGCGCCGGGCAATTGGCCGTTCGACGGACAACTGTGCCCCTGCGGCTACCGGTCGGGCTCCGGATCCTTGAGCCAGTTGATGAGTTCGGCCGAGAACCCGTCCGGGTCCTCCTCGTGGGGGAAGTGCCCCAGACCGTCGAAAAGTCGCCAACGGTAGGGAGCTTCGACGTACTCGCCGGACCCCGCCGCGCTTCGGGTACGGATCGCCGGATCGAGTGAACCATGCAGATGCAGAGTCGGTACCCGCACCGGCAGTTTCATCCGCCGGTTGAACTGGATTCCGTCCGGACGGGCGAGGGACCGCACCATCCAGCGGTACGGCTCGATCGAGCAGTGCGCCGTCGACGGGATGCACATCGCGCGCCGGTAGACGTCCACCGTCGCGTCGTCGGGGAACTCCGGGGTCCGGGGGCCCGCCCATTCGTGGATCAGCCGGCCGACCAACGCCGCGTCGTCCGCGACGAGCTGACGTTCCGGCACCCACGGCCGCTGGAAGCCCCAGACGTACGAGCCCGCCCGGGACTGCGCGAAGTCGGAGAGCATCGAGGAACGCCACCGGCGCGGATGCGGCATCGAGGAGACCACGAGGCGGCGCACCAGCTTCGGACGCATCACCGCGGCGGTCCAGGCGAGGTAGCCGCCCATGTCGTGGCCGACCAGGGCCGCGTCCGGTTCGCCCAGCGAGCGGATCACGCCGGTGATGTCGAGCGCCAGGTTGGCGGGGTCGTAACCCCGGGGCGTACGGTCGCTGCCGCCGACCCCGCGCAGGTCCATCGCCACGGCCCGGAAGCCGGCGTCGGCCAGCGCGGTGAGCTGGTGGCGCCAGGTCCACCAGAACTGCGGGAAGCCGTGCAGCAGCAGCACCAGCGGCCCCTCGCCGAGCTCGGCGATGTGGAAACGGGCGCCGTTGGCCGCCACGTCCCGGTGGGTCCAGGGCCCGTCGATCCGCACAGGCCCGCCGGTGCCGGCCGGGACGGGTGCGTCGGTCGGACCAGCCGGGACGGGCGCGTCGGTCGAGTCGGCCGGGGCAGGTGCGTCGGTCGGGGTGGCCGGGCCGGTCGAGTCGGGTGCGTCGGTCGGGGTGGCCAGGCTGGTCGAGTCTGGTGAGGCGGGTGAGTTTGCAGGGCCCGAGGTGCTGTCCGAGCCTGCCGGGCTGCCTGAGCCCGCCCGGTCGCCCCTGTCCGCAGGGGTTGCCTGACCTTCCGGGCCTACGGGGCCTACCGGGCCGAATGCGCTGGAATCGGGGACCGTCATGTGGACGAGCGTGCCACAGTGGAGGCCTTGTCCTGGACCGGAGCCTTCTCCATGGCCTTGCCCGTCAGTGTGCTGCCCGAGGCGGCCGGAAGGCTCGTCCCCGCCGTGACGGCGGGCCGCGGGTGCGGCTTGACGCCCTGCAGCACGGCCGCCGTCTGCTTCGCCGAGGCGATGGACTTCTCCGGCGGCTTGACCTTCTTGATCTTGGCGACGGCGAACAGCGCGAGCAGTCCCGCCACCACGATGAAGGCGAGACCCACGATCCCGAAGCACCAGGCGAGGCCAAGTCCCGTGGTGTGGATCCAGTAGGCGGCTCCGAAGCTCAGCACGGGGACCGCGAACAGAGCCAGCACGCCCGCGACGATGAACGCCACACTGCCGATGGCGCCGCGCTTGACGTCCTGCCGCACCTCTGCCTTGGCCAGGGCGATCTCGTCGTGCACCAGTGCGGACATCTCCGCCGTCGCCGAGGCGACCAGCTGCCCGAGACTGCGGTCGGCGCTGCCCGCGTTGTTGCCGGGGTCGCTCATCCCTGACTCCCTCTCCAGTCCTGCTGCTGAACACATCTGGTGTCAGATCATGCCGGACTGTCCGGCTCGTTGCTCGCCGCCCCCGCCAGTTGGGCAAGGCGGCGGTGCTCGGCCGCCTTCTTCTCGTGGATCGCGGCCATCCGCAGGTGGTACGCCGGGTCGCCCTGTTCGTAGATGTCGGGCACCCCGTCCTGGTCCTCGTCGAGCTCCTCCGCCTCGTGCAGCTCCCGGTGCCTGCGTACCCGGAGTTTGAGCAGTACACCGGAGAACACGGCGGCCGTCAGGGAGCCGATCAGCACGGCGGCCTTGATCTCGTTGATCGTTTCCGCGTCGCCGGCGAAGGCCAGTTCGCCGATGAGCAGCGAGACGGTGAAGCCGATGCCGGCGAGTGAGGCGACCGCGAAGACATCGGCCCAGGCCAGGTCTTTGTTCAGCTCCGCCTTGGTGAACCGGGTGGCCAGCCACGTACCGCCGAAGATGCCCACGGTCTTGCCGACGACGAGGCCCAGGACGACACCGAGCGTCTCGGGCCGGGTGAAGACGTCCGCCAGCGCGCCGCCGGAGAGGGAGACCCCGGCCGAGAAGAGGGCGAACAGCGGCACGGCGAAACCGGCCGACAGCGGGCGGATCAGGTGCTCGATGTGCTCGCCGGGCGAGTGGCTCTCGCCGTCCCGCCGGGTGCAGCGGAGCATCAGACCCATGGCGACACCGGCGATCGTGGCGTGGATGCCGCTGTTGTACATCAGGCCCCAGATGACCAGGGCGAGCGGTATGTAGATGTACCAGCCGCGCACGTTCCTGCGCAGCAGCAGATAGAAGACGGCCAGGCCGATGAAGGCGCCGATCAGCGCCATGAAGTTGATCTTCTCGGTGAAGAAGACCGCGATGATCAGGATCGCGAAGAGGTCGTCGACGACGGCGAGGGTCAGCAGGAAGGCGCGCAGCGCGTTCGGCAGCGAGGTGCCGATGACCGCGAGGACGGCGAGCGCGAAGGCGATGTCGGTGGCGGTGGGGACGGCCCAGCCGTCCGTCGAACCTCCGCCGACCACGTTCACCAGCGTGTAGACGACGGCCGGAACCGCCATTCCGCACAGCGCGGCGACGACCGGGAGGGCGGCCGCCCTGGGGTCGCGCAGTTCGCCCGCGACCAGTTCCCGCTTGAGTTCGACGCCTGCGACGAAGAAGAAGATCGCGAGCAGCCCGTCAGCCGCCCAGTGCGCCACGGAGAGGTTGAGGCCCAGTGAATCCGGCCCGAAGTGGAAGTTGCTGACCGAGTCGTAGCCGGAGCCGAAGGTGTTCGCCCACATCAGCGCGGCAACCGCGGCGACCAACAGGATCACGCCGCCCACGGTCTCGGTGCGCAGGGCCTCCGCGAGGTAGTTCCGCTCGGGGAGGGAGAGCCGTCCGAGCAGGGTGCGGCGGGGCGAAGGGGGTGCGGGGGTGGGCGCGGCCACGAGTGGAGACCTCCGGGTCGGTACGGCAGCGATGGCATGGCTGATGCACTTGCCGACCAGACTTCCCGGCACACCCTGTGGAGATTTCTTATTGCTTTGTTGACGCAACTGCCACTGTACCCGGGGTGCGCGGGGTTCTATGCGGTGATCTTCACCTTAGATGCCCGAGGGGCACCCGGCGCGTTGCCGGATGCCCCTCGGGGACGTACTTCCGCGTCTGCCGGATCAGTCCTCGGAGGAGGACGACGGCAGCTGGGTCTGGATGAGATCCATGACCGAGGAGTCGGTCAGCGTCGTCACGTCGCCCAGCTCGCGGTTCTCGGCCACGTCCCGCAGCAGGCGCCGCATGATCTTGCCGGAGCGGGTCTTCGGCAGCTCGGCGACCGGCAGGATCCGCTTCGGCTTGGCGATCGGGCCGAGCGTGGCACCGACGTGGTTGCGCAGCTCCGCGACCAGCTCGTCGGAGGGCTCGGCCGTACCGCGCAGGATCACGAACGCGACGATGGACTGGCCGGTCGTCTCGTCGGCGGCACCGACCACGGCCGCCTCGGCGACCGAGGGGTGCGACACGAGCGCCGACTCGACCTCGGTGGTCGAGATGTTGTGCCCGGACACGAGCATCACGTCGTCGACCCGGCCGAGCAGCCAGATGTCGCCGTCCTCGTCCTTCTTGGCGCCGTCGCCCGCGAAGTACTTGCCCTCGAAGCGCGACCAGTAGGTGTCGATGAAGCGCTGGTCGTCGCCCCAGATGGTGCGGAGCATCGACGGCCACGGCTCGGTGAGGACGAGGTAGCCGCCCCCGCCGTCGGGAACCTCGTTGGCCTCGTCGTCGACGACCGTGGCCGCGATACCGGGCAGGGCGCGCTGGGCGCTGCCCGGCTTGGTCTCCGTCACGCCCGGCAGCGGCGAGATCATCATCGCGCCGGTCTCGGTCTGCCACCAGGTGTCCACGATCGGGCACTTGTCGGCGCCGATGTGCTTGCGGTACCACATCCACGCCTCGGGGTTGATCGGCTCACCGACCGAACCGAGGACCCGGAGACTGCTCAGGTCGAACTTGGCGGGGATGTCGTCACCCCACTTCATGAACGTACGGATCGCGGTCGGCGCGGTGTACAGGATCGTGACGCCGTACTTCTGCACGATCTCCCAGAAACGCCCCTGGTGCGGGGAGTCGGGCGTGCCCTCGTACATGACCTGCGTCGCGCCGTTGGCCAGCGGACCGTAGACGATGTACGAGTGGCCGGTCACCCAGCCGATGTCGGCGGTGCACCAGAAGACATCGGTCTCCGGCTTGAGGTCGAAGACCGCGTTGTGGGTGTACGCCGCCTGCGTGAGGTAGCCGCCGGAGGTGTGCAGGATGCCCTTCGGCTTACCCGTCGTGCCGGAGGTGTAGAGGATGAAGAGCGGCTGCTCCGCCTCGAAGGCCTCGGGGGTGTGCTCGGCGGACTGCCGGCCGGTGATCTCGTGCCACCAGACGTCGCGGCCCTCGGTCCACGCGGTGTCCTGGCCGGTGCGCCGGACCACGAGGACGTGCTCGACGCTGTCGATACGGGAGACGGCGTCGTCCACGGCGGGCTTCAGCGCGGACGGCTTGCCCCGGCGGTAGCCGCCGTCGGCGGTGATGACGACCTTGGCGTCCGCGTCCTGGATGCGGGTGGCGATGGCGTCGGCGGAGAAGCCGCCGAAGACCACCGAGTGGGCGGCGCCGATGCGGGCGCAGGCCAGCATCGCGATGGCGGCCTCGGGGATCATCGGCAGATAGACGGCGACCCGGTCGCCCTTGCCGACACCGAGCTCGATGAGCGCGTTGGCGGCGCGGGAGACCTCGTCCTTGAGCTGTGCGTAGGTGATGGCGCGGCTGTCGCCGGGCTCGCCCTCGAAGTGGATGGCGACCCGGTCGCCGTTGCCCGCCTCTACATGGCGGTCCACGCAGTTGTACGCGACGTTGAGCTTGCCGTCCGCGAACCACTTCGCGAAGGGCGGGTTGCTCCAGTCGAGCGTCTCGGTCGGCTCCGTGGCCCAGGTCAGGCGACGGGCCTGCTCGGCCCAGAAGCCCAGCCGGTCCGCCTCGGCCTGCTCGTACGCCTCCGCCTTGACGTTGGCGTTCGCGGCCAGATCGGCAGGCGGTGCGAACCGCCGCTCCTCACGAAGCAGATTGGCCAAGCTTTCGTTGCTCACGACATCTCCCATTCCCAGGGTGTCCGTTGTGTCCCGGGGCATAGCTCATCAGGCCAAAGGCCGGGTGACAAGTGCCTGCCCGGAATTGGTTTAGACCTGTGTCTCGTGTATGGAGACACGGCCCCGCATCCACGTGCGGCGCGACGCGGTACGGCGCAGTGCGGGGAGCTGTGCAATGCGCCGCAGAGCGACACGGAGCTGTGCAATGCGCTGCGCAGCAGCGCGGAGGCAGGACCACAAGGTCTCACGGACCGGGGACGAACGAGGTTCAGACGCCGGTGCGTTCCAACTCGCCGGAACCAGGAGCGTCGCCGGGGTCCACGCGGTCGAAGACCTCGTCGAGCTCCAGCCCGCTGCTCGCGCCCTCGGTCAGCAGATAGGCCTGGGCCTCGCCCACGTGGAAGTACATGCCGTGCAGCTGGATCGTGTCCTCGGCGAGCCGCCGAGCCACCGATTCGTGTGCCCGCAGATGGTCCAGCTGCTGGACCACATTGGTGAGGCAGAGCTGCTCCAACGCATCGGTCGGCAGCCGCCCGGAGATCCGGGCCCATGCGTGGTGCCGGGACGCCATCCGCTCCAGGCTCGGCAGCCCGTGTCTCAGCCACCGCCACAGGGACGTGGGCGGAGCCTCCCGGTCCGGTTCGCCGCCGAGCAGCGCCTGCATCGCTCCGCAGCCGGAATGCCCGCAGATGGTGATGGACTCCACCTTCAGTACATCCACCGCGTACTCGATCGCCGCGCCCACCGAGTGGTCCCCGGATTCGGCGTCCGGCAGGGGCACCAGATTGCCGATGTTCCGCACGGTGAACAGGTCGCCGGGGCCGCTCGCCGTGATCATGCTGGTGACGAGACGGGAGTCGGCGCAGGTGATGAAGAGCTGGGACGGGCGCTGCCCCTCGACGGCCAGACGGGCCAGCTCGTCGCGCACCAGCGGAGCGGTGTTGCGCTGGAACGAACTCAGACCGCTGATCAGCCGATTGCCGCCGACCAGGCGGGGGGCCTCGGGGGCCGGCGCGGGGGTGGGGGCGTTGCCCGGGCTGTCAGTGGTCATGTCCTGCGATTCAGCGAGGTCGGCGGGGCGGTCGGCAGAGCGATCGGTGGGGTCGGAGCGATCGGAGCTGCCGGTGCTGCCGGTGGTGCCGGTGCTTCCAGTGCTGCCGGTGCTTCTGGTGTTGGCGGCGCGGCGGATGCGGCCGGTGCCGGTGGACCGTTTGCCGAGGCCACGGCCACGGCCAGGACCAGGGTCATGGACGGGGCCAGGGCCGGTGCCGAGGTCATGGCTCGCTTCCGGCGTACGGCCGGGCTCGTCGTGGCAGTGGTGGTTGCGCCACGGAGTCCAGGGGCGGCAACAGGAGTGCGCCGCTGATGCGGGCTCGGCGATCCGGCCGCCGGACCTGCCGGTGAACACGACCCTGCCGCCATGGGCGGTCTGGGCGGTGCTCCAGCCCTGGATCGCCTCGTACGCCGCGTGGTCCATGAAGAAGCCGTCCAGTTCGACGACGGCGTCCCCGCCCTGGGGCAGCTGGCCGAGCGTACGGCTGAGCCGGGGCACCGCGAGGAACGTCAACTGACCTCGTACGACGACCAGATGCCGGCCGCCCTGATCGGTGACCGTGATCCTGGTCCGGGCCAGCCGGTGCAGGGCGACCGTCACCGCCACCGCGATGCCGATCACCACGCCCTTGAGTACGCCGAAGAGCACCACGCCGGTGATCGTCGCCCCGTACACCAGGAATTCGCGGTGCTTATGGACGTTGCGAATGTGGGCGAAACTCACCATCTGGATACCGACCATCATCACCAGCGCGGCGAGCGCCGCCAACGGGATCCACTCCAGCACGGTGACCAGCAGCCCGGTGGCGAGCAGCACCCAGACGCCGTGCAGCACGGTGGAGGCGCGACCGGTCGCCCCGGCACGTACGTTCGCCGAACTGCGCACCGCGCCACCGGACACGGCCAGCCCGCCCACCAGTCCGGACAGTGTGTTGGCGATGCCCTGGGCGCGCAGCTCCCGGTCGAGATCGGAGCGTCTGGCGGGCAGGGCGAGGGGCGTGGCCGGAGCCGATGTCCCGGACGGGAGCGCGAGCGCGAGTGGGGGTGCGGCCGGTGTGGGCGGCGTCGAGTGGGCCTCGGGCCGGGCGGCCGTCTGCGCGGCTGCGCGGTCGGCCGACAGTTTGTCGACGGCCACCGCGGCGAGCAGCGACTCCAGGCTGGCCACCAGCATCACTGTGAACACGGCGGTGGCCAGGGCCAGTACGGGCCCGTGCGGCATTTCCGGCAAGGCGTGCGAGCGCCAGGACGGAAGATCGACCCGGGCGATACCGGGCGCGGCGATCGCAGCCACCGCCGTAGCGGTCACCACCGCGGCGAGGGCGGCGGGAATCCGTCGTACGGCTCTGCCGAACCGGCCCGGAGCCCGGGGCCACAGGATCAGGACGGTGATGGTCAGCGTGCCGATGAGCGGGGCGGCGGGGCTCACCCGGCCCAATTGGTCGGGGAGCGCGAGGGCGTTGGCCACGGCTGAACTCTGCGGCGAGCCGCCGAGCACGATGTGCAGCTGGGCGAGCGCGATGGCCACACCGATGCCGGCGAGGGTGCCGTGGACGATGGCGGGGCTGACGGCGAGGGCACTGCGTGCCGCCCGCAGCGAGCCGAGCAGGATCTGAAGGAGTCCGGCGCCGATGGTGATCGCGCAGGTGGTGCGCCAGCCGTAGATCTGGATCAACTCTGCTGTGACCACGGTCAGTCCGGCGGACGGGCCGCTGACCTGGAGTGGGGTTCCGCCGAGCAGTCCGGCGACGATGCCGCCGATCGCGGCGGAGATGAGGCCGGCTTCCAGCGGGGCGTCCATGGCGACGGCGAGGCCGAGCGACATGGGAACGGCGAGCAGGAAGACCGTGATCGATGCGGACAGATCGGCGCCCGCGATACGGAATCGTCCACCGCGCGGTGGCGGCGGGCTGTGTGGTCGTTTGACTCCCGAGGCGCGTGGTGGACGCGAACTGCGGGATGTGCGGTTGTGGCGAGTGGGGACGCAAGCAGACATGTTCCCGTCTCCTCCGGGGCAGCGCGGTCGCGGAATGTGGGACGCGGCCGTGGGTCACGGCGTGCAGCGGCGGGATTTCTCAACTCTCAGTAAACAGATCGTAATGGAGAGTAAAGACATGCGTCCACACTTGCGATCAAACGGACCACTCAATCACCTATTGAAGTGAATAAGCATCTTTTCATTCGGTATGTCGCATCGGTTGCGACTGGGCCGCGTGCGAACTTGACCGCGCCGTGTCGGCAGTTCGACGCAAATTACCTGCAGGGAAGAGGTGGGCGGATGATGGCCGCCACGAGGAGAGTTGCCGCGAAGAGAGTCGTTACGAGGAAGGCCGTCGAGAAGAAGGCCGCCGCCGGGCGGGTCGCCCTGGGTGTCGTGGTCGTCGCGCTGACCGCGGGAGTGGCCGGGTGCTCCTCCGGTTCCGGCGGGGGTGCCGGGGCCGCCGGACCGGGCGCGGTGAAGAAGGCCGCCGCCCCGAAGAAGAAGGCCCCCGAAGTCCCCGCCGCGCCCGACAGCTTCTTCCGGCTCATCGGCGACGGGTCCACCGCGTTCACCGGCAGCCAGCCGAAGCAGCCCGTGGCCCAGCGTCTGGCGCCGGGTCGGAAGCCGCCGCAGTTCGTGGTGTTCTCGTGGGACGGCGCGGGTGAGGACAGCCAGAAGCTGTTCTCGCACTTCCGTGAGGTCGGCAAGAAGTACCACGCGAACATGACGTACTTCCTCAGCGGCGTGTACATGCTGCCGGAGGACAAGCGGGAGCTCTACGACCCGCCGAAGCACAACGCCGGCAGCTCCGACATCGGCTTCAACGACACCGCCGGAATCCGGGACACCATCACCCAGGTGCGCGGGGCCTGGGAGGACGGTGACGAGATCGGCACCCACTTCAACGGGCACTTCTGCGGTCCCGAGGGCGGCGTCGGGACCTGGTCCGTCGACCAGTGGAAGAGCGAGATCAGCCAGGCCAAGTCCTTCGTGAAGAACTGGAAGACCAACGACCCGGGCCTCGAAGAGGAGAAGCCGCTCCCCTTCGACTACGACAAGGAACTCATCGGCGGCCGCACCCCCTGCCTGGAAGGGCAGAAGAACATGGTGGCAGCGGCACGGACGATGGGCTTCCGCTACGACTCCAGCGGGGTCAACAACCAGGTCTGGCCGAAGAAGAAGGACGGCGTCTGGGACCTCTCGATGCAGCTCGTGCCCGTGCCGGGCCGCGCCTTCGAGACCCTTTCGATGGACTACAACTTCATGTTCAACCAGTCCGGTACGACCACGCAGGGCGACCCGGACATGCACGAGTACTGGGGCAACCAGATGCGCGACGGCCTGCTTCAGGCCTTCGACCGCTCGTACGACGGAAACCGCGCCCCGCTGATCATCGGCAACCACTTCGAGTCTTGGAACGGCGGCACCTACATGCGCGCCGTCGAGGACACCATCGCGACTGTCTGCACCAAGGAGGGCGTCCGCTGCGTCTCCTTCCGGCAGTTGGCCGACTGGCTGGACGCCCAGGACCCGGCGACGCTGGCGAAGCTCGGCACGCTGGATGTCGGCCAGGCGCCCGAGAAGGGATGGAACGCGTTCCTCGACGGAGCGGGAACTTCCGGAACCGGCCGGACCACGGGCGCCGACCGGGCTCACGCGGGGCCCGGCGGGGACAAGTCCGGCCGCTGAGCCGCGCGGACTTCGGGTGCGGCCGGCGCGTCATGCGGCGGACCGGCCGGGCAGCGGGACCGGGCGTCGAGCGCCGGACAGGTCGGGGACCCGACCCGTCCGGCGCTCGGGGACGACGGCTCCCGCCGGGCGGGGCGAGTCCGTCCGGCGGGAGCGAGGGCCCGGCGGGGTACCGAGGGTTCAGGCGGGCTGAGCGGCGCCGTCCTGCGCGTACCGCTCGTCGAGAACGAAGGCGGGGTCGACCTGGGCGGCCAGATCGGCGCCCGTCTTCTCGTTGCCCCAGCTCTCCGCGTTCTTCAGATGGAAATGGACCATCTGCTGTGTGTAGCGCTGCCAGTCCCGCTGCTCGTACGAGTCCTCGGCGGCGTTCTGCAGTGCCTGCAGAGCCATCCGGTTGTCCGCCTCCAGCAACTCGAAACGAGCGGGGCGGCCCTTCTCCATCGAACGCACCCAATCGGAGTGTCCGACGCTGACCAGCAGGTCGTCGCCCACCTCGGCACGCAAGAACTCCAGGTCGTCCTCGCCCTGAACCTTGTTGCCGATGACCTTGAGGGCGACCCCGAAGTCCCGCGCGTACTCCTTGTACTGGCGGTAGACCGAGACGCCTTTACGGGTCGGCTCCGCGACCAGGAACGTCATGTCGAAGCGGGTGAACATCCCCGAGGCGAAGGAGTCCGAACCCGCCGTCATGTCGACGACGACATAGTCGTCGGGGCCGTCGACGAGATGGTTCAGACAGAGTTCGACCGCGCCGACCTTGGAGTGGTAGCAGGCCACGCCCAGATCCGACTCGGTGAACGGCCCGGTGGCCATCAGCCGGATCTCCCCGTCGTCGAGCCGGACCGTGCGCGCGCACGCGTCGTAGATCGGGTTGTTCTCGCGAACCCGCAGCAGCCGCGACCCCTCGCCGGGCGGAGTCGTCTTGATCATCGTCTCGCCGGAGGCGATGCGGGGGTTGCTGCCGCGCAGATACTCCTTGATCAGAGGCAGATGCGCTCCCATGGCGGGCAGCGCGGCGGCCTCCTGGTCGTCGAGGCCGAGCGCGGCCCCGAGGTGCTGGTTGATGTCGGCGTCCACCGCGACGACATGGGCTTCATTGGCTGCGAGGTGGCGGATGAAGAGCGAGGACAGCGTTGTCTTGCCGCTGCCGCCCTTCCCTACGAAAGCGATCTTCATGTTCACCTAGGGTAGTGGTGCGATCGCGTTCTGCTGTCACACTTCGTGAAGAAGGCCACTCCCGGGCCGTATCGGCGCGGTGGACGCGTAGCCTCGCTACCTATGAGTACGACTGCCCCTGACCCGCTCGCCGCTCTGGGCACCCTGCCTGGGGTCGCCGACGCGGTGGACTCCGTGCGCAAGGCCGTCGACCGGGTCTACGGTCACCGTGTCATGCGGCGCCGCAGCAATGAGGTCACTGCGGAAGCGGCACTTCGCGGTGCCCGTGGCTCGGCGGCGCTGTCGGGCGCCGACTGGAACCTGGAGGAGGTGCGCCGGCGTACCGACTTCAGTGGTGACGGCGAGGCGCACGTGATCGGGGCGGCTCTGCGGCTGACCGCGGAAGCGGGCCAACTGCTCTCCATCTGGCGGCAGTCGCCGCTGCGGGTGCTGGCGCGGCTGCATCTGGTCGCGGCCGGCGGAGCGGCACCCGACGACGCCGTCGGCCGGCCGAGGCTGGCGGGCGAGCCGGTGGACGAGCCGCTGGTCGAGGCGCCGCTGCCGGACGCCGACGAGGTGGCCGGGCGCCTGGAGGGGCTCTCCGGGCTGATTCTTTCCGGCACTTCGGCGCCCGCGCTGGTGGTCTCGGCGGTCGTGCACGGCGAACTGCTGGCCCTGCGTCCCTTCGGCTCGCACAACGGCCTCGTCGCGCGGACCGCCGAGCGGATCGTGCTGATCGGTAGCGGGCTCGACCCCAAGTCGATCTGCCCCGCCGAGGTGGGCCACGCCGAGCAGGGGCGGGCGGCGTACGTCGCGGCGTTTGAGGGCTATCTGTCGGGGACGCCGGAGGGGATGGCGGCCTGGATCGCGCACTGCGGACGCTCCGTGGAACTGGGCGTCAGGGAGTCGACGGCGGTGTGCGAGGCGCTGCAGCGCGGCGCCGCGTAGAAACCGTTCGCGCGGAAGTCGTTCAGCGGAAGCCGTTCAATGGGGAAGCGGTGGATTCCGGCCTGGGGTCGCGAGCCGATCGGGCACCGGTTTCGAGTCCGCCGGGCGCCGCTTTCGCGGTGTGCGTCGAGATAAATCCACCGAAGTAACTTCATCCCGGTAACTTCACGAATGTCTTCACCATGTCGACTTGTCGCTTCGGCTCGCCGCATTGACTTACCGTATTGGCTTCACTGCCCGGAAAAGGGTTGCGGCGGTACCGTCCTCGGTACCGCCGCTGGCATGTCTACCCAGTTACCATGCGTCCTCGATATGTGCCCATCAGGTCGGGATGCTTTGCCCGTTCCCTGGTGCGGCTGGCCCGTAATCGACGGGTCGACGTCGCGTGGGTGCTCGGTTTTCATGCTCGGTCCGTGGGGCCGTCTCTGCGTTACAGGTAATCCTCTCGGATGTCCTTGGTCTCGCGGGCCGTTGAGTCATTTGTACTCCAGAGCCGGGGTGAGCGGTAGTGCTGGCCCCACTTCTTTACTTTTGGGTTCAATTACGGGTGAGTTGGATATTTCGCACCGACCGTCGAGTCGGCGTACGCCGGACCGCCGCCCGGGGGTGCGTCAGGCGGAGGCCGCGGTGCGACGGCGTGAGGTGTACCAGACCAGTCCCGCCGTGACGGCGGCCGCTCCCACCGCTGCCGCCGCGACCAATGCCGGACGTGGCGGCAGCGAGAACGTGGGCAGTCGCTGCTTGAGCCGGACCGGCCGGTCGAAGACGAGAATCGGCCACTCGCGGAGGGTCGCCTCACGCCGTAGGGCACGATCCGGATTGACCGCGTGCGGATGGCCGACCGACTCCAGCATCGGTACGTCCGTGGCGGAGTCGCTGTAGGCGTAGCAGCGCGAGAGGTCGTACCCCTCCGACACCGCGAGGGCTCTGATCGCCTCGGCCTTCGTCGGCCCATAGGCGTAGTACTCGACTTCGCCGGTGAAACAGCCGTCGTCACCGACGACCATTCGGGTGGCGACGACCCGGTCGGCACCGAGCAGCTCGCCGATCGGCTCGACGACCTCGGCGCCCGAGGTCGAAACGATCACCACATCGCGCCCGGCGGTGTGATGCTCCTCGATGAGCGTCGCCGCTTCGTCATAGATGATGGGGTCGATCAGCTCGTGCAGGGTCTCGGCGACGATTTCCTTCACTTGCTGGACGTTCCAGCCCTTGCAGAGTGCGGAGAGATATTCCCGCATCCCCTCCATCTGGTCGTGATCTGCACCCCCGGCAAGGAACACGAACTGTGCGTACGCAGTGCGCAGTACAGCGCGGCGGTTGATCAGTCCGCCTTGGTAGAAGGACTTGCTGAAGGTCAGCGTCGAAGACTTCGCAATGACCGTCTTGTCCAGGTCAAAGAAGGCGGCTGTGCGCGGCAAGAAGCGGTTTTCCACAAGGCAGAGCATAGGGGGACACCATTCGGCGTAAACTCTGGCGTGTGGGTTTGCCTGAGAAGGCTCTCGGGTACACCATGGAAGTCACGGATCGTTCGCGACCGTGCTAACCCGGTCCGGCTCCTCCCCCCCCGAGTCGGCCGTGGGGACGACCCCCGCTCTCCCCCCCGGCGGGGGTCGTCGCATGTCCGGACGCGTTTCTGCAGTTCGGAATCAAGCATTCCGCCTCCATTTCGGTCGCGACGGCCCGCTTCTCGTTCCGTCCCCCACCACGATGACTCGTCACGGTGCGTAGCGGAAGTGCTGCACTCCGGAAGTCGCCGGTATGAGCGACGGAGATATTCACAACGGTGGAGTTGTCCACAGTTTTCGAGCAAGATCCACACGATTTTCCGAAGCGCTGCACGGTGATTCCAGCCGCGAAGTCCGCGGGTTGTGGAATCGCCGATCCCGGAACACTCCGAGATCACCGCGAACCGCGATGAAGGTGCAGTGAGAAGGGGGCGGAGATCGTGGCCGAGTCCATCGCACGGGATCCTCTGCCGGCCGCCGGAGGGCGGCGGGGCGGACCGCTGATCGTGACCGAGGATGTGGAACTGCTCGACGATCTGCTGCGGCTGTGTGCCGCCGCCGGAGCGGAACCGGAAGTTCATCACTCGCCGCCCGAGAACAGGGGCAGCTGGGAACAGGCGCCGATGGTTCTCGTGGGCGACGATGCCGCCCAGCGATGCCGAGGAGCGGTGCGCAGGCGGGGCGTGATGCTCGTCGGCCGGGACCGGGACGCGCCGGATGTCTGGCGCCGGGCCGTGGAGATCGGGGCCGAACATGTGCTGAGGCTGCCCGACGCGGAGGGCTGGCTCGTCGACCAGATCGCCAATGCGGCGGAGGGGGTGGGCCGGCCGGCGCTCACCGTGGGGGTGATCGGCGGCCGTGGCGGCTCGGGCGCGTCCACGCTGGCCTGTGCCCTCGCGGTGACGGCGGCCAGGGCCGGGCGGCGGACCATGCTGATCGACGGCGATCCGCTCGGCGGAGGCATCGACGTGCTGCTCGGGGGCGAACGGGCCGAGGGAATGCGATGGCCGGATTTCACCCATTCCAAGGGGCGGGTCGGCGGCGGTGCGCTGGAGGAGTCACTGCCCGCGCTGCACGGACTGCGGGTGCTCAGCTGGGGCCGCGACGACTGGGTGGTCATCCCACCGCAGGCCATACAGGCCGTGCTGGCTGCCGCGCGCAGGCTCGGCGGGGTGGTGGTCGTCGATCTGCCGCGCAGGGTCGACGAATCGGTGGCCGAGGCGCTCACACAGCTGGACCTCGGGTTGCTGGTGGTCCCGGGGGAGCTCCGCGCGGTCGCGGCGGCCAAGCGTGTGGCGTCGATGGCCGGGATGATTCTGGACGACCTGCGAGTGGTATCCCGCGGGCCGTACGCGGCGGGCCTCGACGAGCGGTGGGTGGCACAGGCGCTGGGGCTGCCGCTCGCCGGTGAACTCCCGATCGACGCCGGGCTGCTGGCCGCTCAGGACGACGGCGCGCCCCCGGGCGGCAGTGTGCGCGGTCCGCTGGCCAGGTTCTGCGCGGCGTTCTGGGAACAGGCGCTCGCCCCGGAGGGTGCGGGGGGACGGACCGGTGGGGGTGCGTCATGACGGAGACACTGCTCGATGCCGTACGGCAGCGGCTCGCGCAGAGCGGCACCGCGCCGACACCGGCCGGGGTCGCTGCCGCGCTGCGGGCCCAGGGGCGGCTCCTTGGGGACGCCGAAGTGCTAGGGGCGGCCGACGAGTTGCGCGGTGAGCTGGTCGGGACCGGGGTTCTGGAGCCTCTGCTCGCCGATCCGGAGGTCACGGATGTGCTGGTCTCCGCACCGGACCGGGTGTGGGTGGACCGGGGCAGGGGCCTCGAACTCACCGGGGTGACCTTCACGGACGCAGCCGCGGTGCGCAGGCTGGCGCAGCGGCTGGCCGCCGTGGCGGGGCGGCGGCTGGACGACGCCCGCCCCTGGGTGGACGCGAGGCTGCCGGACGGCACCCGAATGCATGCCGTGCTGCCCCCGGTGTCAGTGGGCTCGACGTGTCTGTCGCTGCGGGTGGTCCGGCCCAGGGCCTTCTCGCTGGCGGAGCTGGTCACTGCGGGGACGGTGCCACCGGGCGGTGACCGGGTGCTGCGGGCCCTGGTGGAGGCCCGGGTCTCGTACCTGATCAGCGGAGGTACGGGGGCCGGGAAGACGACGCTTCTGTCGAGTCTGCTGGGTGCGGTCGGGGAGCGGGAACGCATCGTGCTCGCCGAGGACTCGGCGGAGTTACGGCCGGACCATCCGCACGTGGTGCGCCTGGAGTCGCGTCCTGCCAACCAGGAGGGCGCGGGACGGGTGACCCTTCGGGACCTGGTGCGACAGGCGCTGCGGATGCGGCCTGACCGGCTGGTGGTCGGAGAAGTGCGTGGTGCCGAGGTCACTGAGCTCCTGGCCGCGCTGAACACCGGCCATGAGGGCGGGTGTCTGGCTTAACCATACATGCGCGTAGCACACGTGAGCGGGCATGACGAAGCCCCGCCCACGCATCCGGGTAGGGGACGCACAGACGGGGCCGTTGGCTAGCTCTTACCGCGCCGAGGATGCGGCCCCCCAGCTAAGGGGCGGACCGGGGCGACAGCTGAGCGCGTCCGCTCGTCGGGGCACGTCTGCCCTCGCTCAAGGCTGAACCGGTCAGGAGCGTTGCCGTCCGATCCGCTGAACTGTTTTGCTCGCCGTCGTTCAGCGGGCCGGAGTCTCGGGGAATGGGTGCAAGCATGCTCGGGGCGATAGGAGCAAGCATTAAGCCTCCCTACTCAGGGCACTTGCCGTAGTGCCTGTATGGACCCAAGGCCGGGGGGCCGGATTGGCGCTCAATGGTCATGCGCCACACACGGTCAAGGGTGTTGATCGGCTGCTTGCAGTCGGCGCACTTCTCGCCCTTCGGGGCGTAGGTCACGTAATCGCCCTTCCGCGCGTCTGTCGTATCTGCGGTTGCTGCGTTGCTCGCCATGGGAACTCCCCGCCGCTTGTGGCCTCTGGTGAACCATCGTGGGGCGGGAACGAGGAGCTTCCTAGCCGCTTTCCCGTTACCGCAACAGGTCATCCCGGATGGACTCAAGCAGCGCGATCAACTCGCCCCCCACAAGGGCGTCTTGAGCGAATCCATCGAACTTGGAGACGTACAGCGCAACATCCCGAGGGTCAGTCACCACGACTTCCGCATGCACGGTCTCAACGGTCACGGCCCGGTCATCCCGGATCACAAACGCATGGTTGGGAATGTCGTGCTTCCTACCAGCCATCGGCACCACCCGAACGTCTATGTTCGGCAGCCGGGACGCTGAGGCGAGCCGGTCAAGCTGTCCCACCATCACCATGGGCGGAACGATCAGCCACCTAAGGACCGGTTCCGTGATGACGAATCGGAATTGCTTTGCCTCGTCGTACAGAACCTCTTGCCGCTCAAGCCGTGCGCTCACGGTCCGGCGAACGGTCTCCTCGGTCAGATCCTCGTGACGAGACAGGATTGCCCGCATGTACTCCGGGGTCTGTAGCAGGCCCGGCACTAGGGCGGGCTGGAACAGCCGTAGGAGGCCCATACGCGCCTCTACGTCCCGTAGACGCTGCTGAGCCTTATGGAGCCCCGCACGCTGGATTAGGCGCCAAGCTGTGGCCTCTGTGGCGACAGCGCGGGCGGCATCCATGTACTCCGCTTTCACGTCGTCTGAGACGCCGATAGCAGTCAGGATGCGGTCAACGTCGTCCGCGCTCGGGGAGAGTTTCCCTGTCTCAATCTTGCTGAGCTTGCTTGGCGACATGACAGCGCTGCGGGCAACCGCTTTGGCTTCCTTCCCGGAAGCGTTTCGCAGCACCCGCAGCGCGGCCCCAAGCTCTGAACGGTTCACTCGGCGTACTTAGCCCACCAGTCCGCGAACGGCACGGCGTGAGCTAGCGCCGTGTCCCTGTGCGTGACGTACTGCTCGCCCTGGTCATCCGGCAGCACGTCAGCCCCGAGGAACTTGCCGTCATCGCTGTACTGCATCGGTGCTGCCGTGACTGAGTCGAATAGCCAGAAGTCCCCAACTGACCCTATGGGATTGGGTAGTTCAGTCACATCCAAGATGAAGAACTCTTCCCCGGCTGCCGCATTCGTCTGGTAGCCCCACCCCAGTTCGAACCGCAGATACGGGGTCAGCGGACGCGTGAGCACGTGCACCCGGTAGACCTTGCGTCCGGCGCCGACATGCCCGCGCACCTCGTCTAGCCAGTCGGCGTTGTAGTCCGCTGGCTTCGGGTGCCCCTCAAGGAACAGCCGGTACGCGTCCACGCTGCCGGACCGGCTGTAGTCGTCGAGGGTTTCCAGCCGGAACGCTTCCCGCTGGAAGTCGTCGAACATGTCCCCCAGGGTCCTAGCCACCGAGCTGGTCTCCGAACGCTTCGCGGATCAGTTCAATCGGGATCTCAACGAGGGTTTCGTGAGCCGGAATCGAGAGCCCGTGATCCGTCGGCGTCTCGCCCTGCACGAGGATCGTGCCCCGGTCCGTCTTGTAGATCGTGGGGCAGTCCTTCTTGTCGCACGTCGTCGCAAGCATGGTCACCTTCACGGGCGTTCCCCTCGGCCGGTAGCGGTGTCTCGTCAGATCGTTCACGCAGTCAGCGGGTAAGGCAAGAGCCTCTGATTTCCAGAACGGGAAACCGGGTCTGTCGACCAGCGCCTAGGCTGCTGGCTGCTCCCTCCGCGTGGGGCTGCCACTGGCAGTGCGGAGGGAGCACTAGACAACGAAAACCCCGTACCGGCCACCAGGGAAGGCAGCGAGTACGGGGCGGTCGAGTGGAGCAGAATCAATCCGACAGCGCACCCACATACTTGCGAGGTTGACGCATGGGTATCTCCGAGAAGACTCGAAAGATCTTGTGGGTTCAGGCTGGCGGCATCTGCGCCATCTGTAGAGCGCAGGTGATCACACCTGGGACTGCATCGGATGACCCTTCTGTATTTGGCGAGGAAGCGCACATCGTCGCACGGTCAGAGGGCGGCCCTCGGGCAGGAGGGCTGGCAGAGGATCTAATTAACCATCACACGAATCTGATCCTCTTGTGCAGTAAGGATCACAAACGGGTCGACGATCAGCCTAACCACTTCACTGTGGAGCGGCTCCAGTCGATCAAATCGGCCCATGAATCGTGGGTGCGTTCCGTGGTGGACGCCGATGAAAGTCGCTTGAGGCTGGTGCATGACCCGCTTTTCCCTCAGCCCAAGGCACTAAAGCTGATCACGCGGGGAAATCCGCTTTGGAACATGGTTAAAGAAAGCGTCGCGTTTGAGTACGGGATGCCGGACCATCTGAATGAGGACGATGAAGACCTAATCATCGAATTCATGGACGTACTGAGGGATTACCTTGACATAGCCGGGGAACTTGTAAGCGTCCGAGAGAATCGCGACGCAGAGAAGGCCCTTCAACAGTACGTCAGCCGCCTAGCAGAGCGTGAGTTCTTGGTTGGGGCGTACGTGCGCCACATGCTTCTGAAGGGTGGGAATGCTGACAGCCCAACTCCCTGGCCCGTTCTTCGGGTTGAGGTGCAGCCTGCGTCGTTGGCAGAAGTCGCAGATGAGAACGGGACTCCCTATCCCCGCCAGGCGCCGTAAGGGAGAGATCAAACAGCGAAGGGTTCGGCTCCGCGCAAAGTTCCTCACCTGCGGACAACAGGTCAGCGGACAAGATCATCCCGCGCAAATGGTCTAATCAGCCATCGTAGAACTTTTCCTCCCTGCCGCGCCGCATTTAGAGGCGGAGGGGGTCCCTACCCAGGGGGTGGGAGTCAGCAGAGATCAGAACGGCGGAACATCATTGAACCGGACGTAGTCAGATGCCTTGTGTTGCGCCGCCTCTAGCTGAAAGCGTCGCTCAGCGTAGAAACCGCCCGGCTCACGCTTAGGCCGCTCCTTGGCATCACATGCCTTGCACAGTGGTCGCAGATGTTTGAACGAATCAGGGTTCGCCTCACCCTTGGCGACGAGGTCACGCCGACTGATTGGCCAATGGTCAGCGACAGTCGCTTGCCCACCGCACAAGACGCACCAAGGATTCTGATAGATGAACCTTGGTTGCACTCGCTCACGCCAGTTACGCCCGTACGAACTACCACCACGATTAGCCCGCTGCTTATGCCGCTGCTTGGCGTGCTCGGGGCATGTGCTGTCTTTCCCGCGTACCGACTCAGGGCACCCAGGCTGGGCACACGGACGGGGTGGTTTCCAGGGCATAGGGGGTCTCCGAATACGAGGCGGGACTAGTCGGCGGTAGGGGGCTTATGTGGGGTGACTAGGGCCTTGAATAGCTCCTCGTCGCTGAGCGCCTGTATGGCGTCAGTTGCGTCTATCTCTTGCTGTACGTCGTCTAGTTCATGAATGTCATCAAGGGCAGCAAGCACGGTGTTATGCATTGCCTGCACGAGCCGGTGTGTTCTCTCGTGGTCTATCTGTCCGGCAGCGAGAATTGCCCTCAGTTCCTCGGCGTACTGCCGGGCATAGCCGAACGCGTCGGCAAGGGATGTTGCCCGCTGAGGGGCGTCGGGGTCAGCAAGCATGTTGCCTCCAAGCAAACAGGGGGGCGAACGAGGACGAGAGAGGAACGGCCAGCTCAACCGCAGGGTGACGAAATCGCCGGCCGATGGGTGGCGTTGCAAACACGAAAGACCCGATACCCACTCGTCAGCGGATACCGGGCCCTTGTGGCTAGCCGTTATGCAGCAGCGTTCTGAATACGGACGTGACGCTCAGGAACCGGCATAGCGAAACCGACTCGCATAGTGCCCCGGACGCCGATTCGGTCAGACGAGAAGTACGCCGACTTGTCAACGTCAAGCGTGGTGTCCTGACGCTCGATAACTAGGAAGTCCTCCTTGCTGACGCCGTAAACCACATCAGCGGGAACGTGCGGCGAAACAACAATCGGGCGGCCTAGAAGCGTGCGGCGACCATCAACGGCAAGATCCGGGTTGAGAAGACCCCGGTTGCTACCAGTAGCCTCCTTGAGCTTCGCAATCTCCAGAGCATTAGAGGCACCAGTAACCCAGTGGGTAACACGACCACCGTTCGCCTCACTAATGCTTAGGGCGTCCTCGAACGGGTCAAGGTTGGCGTAAGTCACCGGAGCCTCAACCGTGCTGATATCAGCGAGCGAAGCAAAGCCAGCAGGGTTGGGCGCAGACAGAGAGTTGAATAGTGCCATGTCCACACCCTTAGCGATCTGCCGGGCAATGGACTTGCCGATCTGATCAGCGGCGGACGGGTCGGAGTCATTGAATAGCTCACGCGAAATAATGGTGAGGCCCGCGAACTTGGCCGGGGCGATACGCAGCGCCGTAAACGTGGCGTCGCTCGGCGTGATCTCGGCGCCTTCGACCACAGCGCCAACGGTCACGTCACTGTCGAGAATCGGAACCTCAAAGACAGTGGAGCTGGTAACCGTTCGGGTACCCACGGCGTACGCCACGGAAAGCGCCTCAACAGGCTTGGTAACTAGCGCGCCCCGCTCGTCAGGGGTTAGCGCCTCAGTGTTGGAAGTGTAGAGAGCCATTACGCTCAGTCCTCTTTCTGTTTGAGCCTATTTGGTAGCCCGCTGTACCTGACAGCGAGAGGAATCCGGGCACCTGGCCCAAACGTGTGGCCCTGCTGCCCACCTGGGGCACAAACAAGGCCACGAAAACTTTGAGAATTCCTGCGTAAGCGTCAGCGCGAATTGCGCGCCTCACGCAGTACATCGCGCATGCTTGCGCGTCGTGGGGCTTCGTCGTCGTCATAACGACCGCCACTCACAGCACCCCAACCTGCATCGGCGTTACGCAGTCCGGGACGCTTAGCAAGCAGCGCCTCAACGGCAGCTTCAACCGCATCGGGCATTACGTTTCCCTCAGGGTCAGTGAGGTCATCAATAGCCACCCCGCCGATTTCAAACAGGTCAGCGCCGACGGCCAGCGTCTTACCGGCTACTCCCTCAGCCTCACGGCGGAGCAGCGCATTTACGCGGCCCTCAGCCGTCTCTAGGGCCGACTCAGTGTCACGCAGCTTGCGCCGATACTTGGCAGCCTCAGCGTTCGGATTGGCGCTCTCAATCTCGGGCGTGTCGCCCTCGGCGCTAGCCGGGGTGGGTTCCTGAATATTGCTCATTCGTAGTGTCCTTTGGGGCGCGACTTAGAGATGTGGTTGGGCAGGGACATGAGAGTCAGATAGTGGGGGCACTGGTCTCCTCAGTAGCCGCGCGATAGAGCGTGGCAAGTTCCTCAAGCACGGCAAACGAGCGGCGAACAGAAATGCGCTCCTGCTCGCCTACCGGCGTGATCGTGTGGGATTCCAGCACGCCCAACGCGTAGTGGGCCGCATACGGGTCCATAGGGCCCCCTTTCGAGAGCTAGCAGGTACTGAATTCAGTAGGTGGCCGGACGGACCCGGTTCCCCAACACGGGTCCAGTCCGGCCGCAGCGAGGATGCGTCGGAACTCGCTGCCTTAGGAGAAAGATCTAGGCGAACTTAATTCCGTAGATCGCTATTCCCTTGTCAGTCTTCTTGCGTGCCGCTCCTCGCTCTTCGAGAGCGCGATAGAACGACGTCCGACCCAAGGGAACGGTCACGCGAATGCCGAGCCGGTTACAGAACCTCTCGCACCATTCGCGGTAGACGTCATATAGGTCAGCGCCAAGGAACACGTCAGACGAGCTGCCAAGTTCAAACAGCCCCGGGAAGAATCCGGCGAGCGTGTCTGAGTCCTTGAATGCAAACCCGTTCGCCCGACGCTGCCTTACCTCGTTCGCGGCTTGCAGGCGGGCCCTCTCGTCCCGAAGCTCAGCGATTCGCTGCATAGCCTCTGCCGCCCGAACTCGCTCGCTCAGAATGGCTTGTTGGGTGCAAACCCTCTCGATAAACCGACGCTGCTCCTCGTCGTAGCGCTTTCCGGCCTCTGCCCTCAGTGGGGCAATCTCAGCCTCAAGGCCAGAGAGCCCCACACGGCGATAAGCCTTATCAAACTCCGCGTGGTCGCGAATGCAGAGGGGCATGTAACGCTCGGGGTCATCCGACCAAGTCCTACCGTCTGCCTCGTGCTGGTCTCTGTCAGTCCAGTCGTAAGCCCAGTGGTCAGCGAAACCCCCGCACCATGCACAGGTGTTCACGTTGGCTTTGCCGTACTCGTCCTCAACGCGCAGATGGGCAGCGCGGTACTGAGAGCTAACGCTCATGTGGAAGTCCATTCAGTGTGATGCCTGAAGAAACGGAAGAAGCCCTATCCGGGGACTCAACGCATCGAGGGCATCACTTCCCGATGGCGAGTCAACCCGGATAGGGCTTCTGGCGCGTTACAGCCACGCGCGGGGCGTCTAAGTGGCGGACAAGGTGTGATGCCGTCCGCAGAAAGGAGGGGCTTTCCCCTCTACTATTACTAGAGCGAAAGGACTTCCAACGAAACGGACATATAAGGACGAGGCTGGCTCGTGAGTGTCATTTCTTTACCGAGCCGTTACCAAATAAGGATCAGCGAGGCGGAGTGCGTGACGAAAATGACGCGTCTGACGAAATGACAGTGGTTCCCGGTTGCGCTGCATAGAGCTAAAGAGAGGACTTGCATAGGGGGATCTAGAAATGACGCTATTTTTGTCACTTCATCATTTATGCAGGTCAGAGGCTTGTTTCTCGCTCCTTCGCTGATTCGATTCGTCATCACCGTCATCTGGCCCGCCCTCTCGCTGAATCCGCACGCGCCCGCCTAGGCGCCCCTGAGCCGTCCGGTGACCCTCGGGCCCCGGCCGGTCCCACTAGCCCCCTACGGGCCGCACAACGCCCTTCGCCGGACAGCAAGAAGCCCCCGCTCTCTCGCTATTGAGAGAACGGGGGCTATGCCCTGAGGGGCCGGTTAGGCAGCCATGCCGCCCCATTGCCGGTACAGCTCAGCGAAGCGACGACGAGCACGCGCCCGGACGGAACGCACCCGCTCCGGGGAGATACCGAGCAGCGCCGATATCTCCGCGTCGCTGTGGGTCCCGCTCTCCCCAATCCCGTGGGTCAGTTCCAGCACGGTCCGGTGCTGCCGACCGAGACGACGGAGCGCGAAGCTCGTACGGGCCTCAGTAGCCGTTGTGCGGGCCTCTGAGTCGTCCGCCGGGGAGTTGCCGGGCAACGCTTCCGCGAGGCTGCCTGAGCCCTCTACGGGGAGATCGAGGGACACGGGCCCCTCGTACGACATGCGGGCCGCATAGGCGGTCTCCGGGGTCATCCTGCGAACGCCCATGACCTCGGGGGTAGTTGCCAGGATCTGAGCTAGGTACGGGTCCCCGTCGGCAAGCCGTAGCGCCCTCTCGAAATCAGCGGCAACAGCACGGCTTACCCCTTGGCGCTGAGCCTCTTTCCGAGCGTCCGACATTGCCCCTGTAGCCGTCCGATGGGCGTAGTTGATGAACTCCCCCACCGTGGTCCCCCGGAAGCGCGTAAGGGCCGTCCAGACCGCTTCCCGGCCTACCTGCGAGAGGTCTTCTGCATTGGCCCGGTCGACGCGCCACGCGAGGGACAAGAGCAGCCCCTCAAGCTCTCGGAGCACGACGTTTACGGCGTCAGGGTCACCGGCCTTTGCTGCCATTACCTGATGGGGTGTCAGGTGGATGGTGCTCACGCCGACAGCTCCTCGTCCAGTGCGATAGCGGCAAGCTGTGCCTCTGCCGGGTGGCTGTCGCGCCACCATGCCGGACCCTCGTATGTCGGCGTCACCCGTTGCGGATCGAACCGCTTAGGTGCTCCCGGTGTAGCCGGGCGAATCGCTACGCGTGCCCCCAGGTCCCCAAGCAAGTTCCGTCGCCCCTCTTCGCTGCGCGATTCCCACGCGTCTGCAATTGTGCCATCGGTGCCCACCCAACGGCCTTCCGCGTGATCGGCCTCAGCCTTCAACTCCGCTTGCCGCTTTTCCAGCGATGTGAGCTGACCAATTACTACCCGTGCCGCAGTGCCGTTCGGTTCAAGCTGGGCAAGGTTTCCGGCCAATCGCTCAATCTGCCCCGTGACTTCCGAGAGTTGCAGTACGGCGCTGCCGTCCGGCTCTGCCCAGCGCATAAGCGCGAATGAGCCGAACCGCTTCAAGTAGTCGGCGGTCACCAACTCTTCAAGATGCCGGGCAATGATGACGTTGGGCTTGTGAATTCCCACCTTGCCGACACCCGCCCGGCAAACGTACGTCGAGTAGTCCTTGCCGTTGACCTCACGGCGCTGCCGGTACATGGGGCCGTCGCACTCCGAGCAGCGCGCCACATGTAGAAGCAAGGCTTTTGCGTTGCGCGGAGCGCCCCGCCCCTTTGCCTTACCGTCAATGACGGCACGCACGGCCGACCACGTTTCAGCGTTGAGGAGTTCCGGCCCCGCTGATACGGGCTTCCCCTCAGCGTCTAGCACGGGCTGATTGGTCAACGCGCTGCGCTTCTCTCCGGGCACGGCCTGGACGAGCCAGCCACGGACGGCCGGGGTGTAAAGGATGTCGCGCAGTGTGGTTGAAGCCCACTTGGTACCGCGAACCTTTCGACCGGCACGCTTTCGGGCATGGTCTGCCGGGGAGGAAATTCCTCGGTCGTTCAGCTCACGCGTAAGACCGGTCAGTGATGCGCCGTGGTTAATGAGGCGGTCCGCGCACTCTCGGAGAATTCCCGCCGCTGACTCGTCAATGACCCAACGCTTGTTGTTGATCGGACCGCTTACGGCATAGCCATAGGGGGCAAGTCCGCCCAGGTGATTGCCGCGCGACCGGAAGTGTTCCTTGCTAGCCGTGATGCGGGACTTAATCATGTCTCGCTCGTACTCAGCGAACGCAGCGAGCACGTTGATGATGATGGACGCGTTTTCCGGGCTTACAACCCCGTCAGCAGTGATGATGGTCGTACGCGTGGAGTCGGCAGCCCGCAAAAGGCGCTGAAATTCCAGAACGCTCCGCGCGTACCGGTCCAGCTTCGCGGCAAGCACGTAGTCAGTGCGGGGGAGCCACGCCAGTACCTCACGCATACCGGGGCGGTCTTCCAGCTTGCTCGCTCCGCTGACGTTGGTGTCCGTGGCGACGTGGACCACTTCCCACCCGCGCTGCTCGGCGTATGCCCGGCACGCTGCGATGCGGTGGTCCGGGGCTTCCTCGGCGTGCAGCCGGGACAGACGGTCGTAGATGACGACGGTTGGCTTCCTCATGGGAGTCCCTTGAGCGGAAGGACTGCCTAGCCCTATGGAGGCTTAGGCGAGACACCCGGGCGGCTGCGGGACGGTTCACGCCAATGCGGCCGAGCACGTACCGGCCCGTCTTGAGGCCCTGGGGACGGCGGCTGGACTGGACCGGACGGCGGTGCACAGCCAGTTGGCGGCCGCGCTGTCGGTGGTGGTCCATCTCGTACGGGACCGGTCCGGGCAGCGGCGGATCGCCGAGGTGCAGGTTCTGGAGCGGGACGCGGCAGGGCTGGTGGTGACCGTACCCGCGCTGCGCTGGGGCGCCGATGGATTCGTACGGGAGCGGGGCTGGGAGCGGCTGCGGTCGCTGATCGGCGGTGCGCGGTGACCGGTGGTGCGCCGATGGGACTGTCGGCTGGCGCGAGTTGTGCGGTGGTCCTGTGTGTCGGGGTGGCGGCCTGGCTGGCTGCGGCGCAGGACCGCGGACGTCGGAGGGCCCGGGTGCTGTTCGTCGACGGGGCGGTCCGGCCGTCGCCGAGGGCGCGCTGGGAGCAGGCCGGGGTGTGGCTGCGGAAGTGGTCGGGGGAGCGGCGGGAGTGGCTCTGTGTCCCGGTGGCGTTGCTCGTCGCCGTGCTGGGGGAGTCATTGCTGCCCCTGCTGGCCGGGGCGGCGGCCGTGCCGCTGGTGCGGAGCTGGCTGCGCGGGCGGGCTCTGGGCAAGGAGCGGGAGCGACGGGCGGCCGGGGTGGTGGCGCTGTGCGGTGCGGTCGTGGGCGAGCTGCGGGCCGGACATGAACCCGGGCGGGCGTTGCTGGTCGCTCTGCGTGGCACTGGGGTGATGGGGGCGGCCGAGGCCGGCGTGATCGCCGCGGCGCGGTTCGGTGGCGATGTGCCAGGGGCGCTGACGCAGGCGGCGCGGGAGCCGGGGCTGGACGGGCTCGCCGGGGTGGCGGCCTGCTGGCGGGTGGCGGTCGACGGCGGGGCCGGGCTCGCGGCGGGGCTGGACCGCCTGGAGGGCGCGTTGCGGGCCGAGCGGCGCAGGCGGGAGGAGTTGCGGGCCCAACTGGCGGGCGCCTGGTCGACGGTGGCTGTGCTGGCGCTGCTTCCGGTGTTGGGCCTGGGGCTGGGCGCGGCGCTCGGGGCCGATCCGCTGCGGGTGCTGCTGCACACCCCGGCCGGGCTGGTCTGTCTGGTGACGGGCGGGCTGCTGGAGGCGGCCGGGCTCTGCTGGGCGGCCCGGATCGTACGGGCGGGGGAGGCGGCATGAGCGGGGTCGCAGGCGAAGCCGCTCATCGGGTGGCGGCAGTGTGCGCGGTGCTGAGCGCGGTCGCTTGCCCGGCTTTTGCCCTGGCGGGGCTCGGACGGAGGCGGGCGGTACGCCGACGGGGCGCGGCACTGCTGGCGATGGGCGGGCCGGAACGCCGGCGTGAGCGCAGGGGCGGGCGCGGACGTACGGCGTTCGGTGCCCGGGCCAAGGAGTGGATCGCGCCGCTCGGCGTCGTGGCGGTGGGCTGGGTCCTGGTCGGCGGCCTGCCGGGGTTCGTGGCGGGACTGGCGGGGGCGTACGGCGCTTGGCGGTGGCAGCGGGGCCGACGCGGACCCGAACAAGGGGCAGGGCTCGCGGAGACGGCGGAGGCCGCACACCAGCTCCCGTTGGCGGCCGACCTGTTGGCGGCCTGTATCTCCGCCGGAGCCGGGCCCAGGGAGGCGGCCGAGGCGGTGGGGGAGTCGCTCGGCGGGCCGGTCGGCATGTGTCTGGCCCGGACGGCTGCGGAGATCCGTCTCGGTGGCGAACCTGCGGCGGCCTGGGGCCGGTTCGGGGAGATACCGGATGCGAGTGCGCTCGCCCGGTGCCTGGAACGAGCGGGGTCGACCGGGGCTCCGGCGGCGGAGCCGGTCGCACGGCTGGCCGAGGCGCTGCGTGCCGAACGCGCGAGTGAGGCCGTGGCCCGCGCCCAGCGGGCAGGCGTGCTGATCACCGGACCGGTCGGGCTCTGCTTTCTGCCCGCCTTCCTGACGGTCGGAGTGGCACCCGTGGTGATCGGTCTGGCGACCGGACTGCTTCAGACCGCATGACCGAAACAGGCAAGTAAATATCCATTCAGTATTAATTAAGAAATATGCGGGGGCGAAATGGTGCAGCGAATCAGGACCTGGGTGCGGGGCATGGCGCGTCGGGTCCGGCAGGACAGTGGAATGACGACATCCGAATATGCGGTGGGGACGATCGCGGCCTGTGCGTTCGCGGCGGTGCTCTACAAGGTGGTCACCAGCCAGCCGGTCATGTCCGCATTGCAGTCACTGCTGAAGGACGCGCTCGATGCGAAGTTCTGAGAGCGGTCCCGGAGCGTGCGCCGGAGTCCGTTTCCGTACCGCGGACCGGGGACCAGGCGCCCGGGTGTCGGATCGCGGCGCGGTGACCGCGGAAGCGGCCATGGCGGTTCCGGTGCTGGCGATCTTCGCCCTGGCGCTGGTCTGGGCGCTGATGGCCGCCTCCGCCCAGATCCGGTGCGTGGACGCGGCGAGGGCCGGGGCGAGGGCAGCAGCCCGTTCCGAGCCGGAGGCGCAGGTGCTTGAGGTGACTCGTTCGGCGGCACCCGGCGGGGCCGAAGTCGCGATGGAACGGGCCGGGGAGCTGTGGCGGGTACGGGTGGCGGCGCCGATACCGGGACCGGGCCCGCTGTCCCTGACGCTTCACGCGGAGGCGGCGGCACTGGCCGAGGACACGGTGGGGGTGACGCAGTGAGCGGGGCTGAAGAGAACGGCAGGACTGACGGGAACGGCAGGGCTGGCGGGACTGGCAGGAGTGACAGGGCTGGCGGGAGTGGCGGGGCTGGCGGGGGAGGGCGTGCGGCTGCCCTCATATGGCTGGGCAGGGGCGGAGACGGAGGCAGGGGCGGGGACAGGGACAGGGGGCTGGCCACGGTGTGGGTGGCTATGACCACGGCCACGTTGTGTGCGGTGTTCGCGGTCGTGCTGGCTCTCGGGCAGGTAGTGGCCGTCCGGCACCGGGCGGGCGGTGCGGCGGACCTGGCGGCCCTGGCCGCGGCCGACCAGGCCCTGCAAGGCCCTGAGCAGGCATGTGGGGCCGCCGGGAAGGTGGCCGCGGCACAGGGAGCCGTGGTGGTCCGGTGCGCGGTGAGCGGGGAGATCGCCGATGTGACGGCCCGGGTGAGTTTCGGGCCGTACGCACCGGCGGTCAGGTCCCGGGCCGGTCCTCCGGCGGCCGCTCCCGGCTCTCCGGAGGCGCTGCCTCCGCCTCCACCTCCGCCTCCGGGGAAGGGCCCGGCCTCGGAGGCTGCGCAGAGCTCGGTTCCTCGGGAGGCGGGGGTGCGTATCGGAGGAGTTCGGTGAGGAGGCGTACGGCGCCGCGTTTGTGCAGGGGTTCGTTGCCGTTGCCGCACTTGGGGGACTGGACGCATGACGGGCAGCCGGCCTCGCACTCGCAGGACGCGATCGCCTGGCGGGTCGCGGTCAGCCAGGCACGGGCGGTGTGGAAGGCCCGTTCGGCGAATCCAGCACCGCCCGGGTGGCCGTCGTACACGAAGACCGTGGGCAGCAGGGTGTCCGGGTGCAGGGGTACGGCGACGCCACCGATGTCCCACCGGTCGCAGGTGGCGAAGAGCGGCAGCATCCCGATCGACGCGTGCTCCGCGGCGTGCAGGGCGCCGCCCAGGATCTCCAGGTTGATGCGGGCGGCGTCGAGCTGATCCTCGGTGACCGTCCACCAGACGGCGCGGGTGCGCAGGGTGCGGGGCGGCAGGTCCAGTTTGGTCTCGCCCAGCACCTCGCCGGTGATCAGCCTCCGGCGCAGGAAGGAGACGACTTGGCTGGTGACCTCCACGGAGCCGTAGCAGAGCCGCCCGTCGCCCCACGGGATCTCGGTGTCGGTCTCCAGGACGGCGATGGAGGTGGTGTCGCGGGCGGTGGTCGAGTACGGCGGGACGGCCTCCTCGACCAGGGCCACCGAATCCTCCAGGTCCAGTTTCCGGACCAGGTAGGTGCGGCCCTGATGGAGGTGGACGGCACCCTCGTGGACGGCGGTGTGCGCGGCCGAATCGTCGACGGTGCCCAGCAGCCGGCCGGTACCCTCCTCGACGATCTGGACGGGGCGGCCGCCCTCACCACGGATGTCGGTGAGATCGGCGGCGCGTTCGCGGCGGGTCCAGTGCCAGCCCGATGCCCGTTTGCGGAGCAGCTTCGCGGCCTCCAGCTGCGGCAGCAAGTCCGCCACGGCCGGGCCGAACAGCTCCAGGTCGGGCTCGGTGAGGGGGAGCTCCGCGGCGGCGGCGCACAGATGGGGGGCGAGGACGTACGGATTGTCCGGATCCAGGACGGTCGACTCCACGGGCTGCTGGAACAGCGCCTCGGGATGGTGGACGAGGAAGGTGTCCAGCGGGTCGTCGCGGGCCACCAGGACGGCCAGGGCGCCCTGGCCGGAGCGCCCGGCGCGGCCCGCCTGCTGCCACAGCGACGCCCTGGTACCGGGGTAGCCGGCGATGACGACGGCATCCAGGCCGGAGACGTCGATGCCGAGTTCGAGGGCGGTGGTGGCGGCCAGTCCGAGCAGTTCCCCGGAGTGCAGGGCGCGCTCCAGGGCGCGGCGTTCCTCGGGGAGGTAGCCCCCGCGGTAGGCGGCGACCCGGGCCGGCAGCGAACGGTCCACCTCGGCGAGGCGCTCCTTCGCGATGACGGAGATCAGCTCGGCGCCACGCCGGGAACGGACGAAGGCGACCGAGCGGACGCCCTGGACGGTGAGATCGGTGAGGAGGTCGGCGGTCTCGGCGGTGGCGGTGCGGCGGACGGGGGCACCCTTCTCGCCGTGCAGTTCGGTCAGGGGCGGCTCCCACAGCGCGAAGACCAGCTCGCCGCGCGGCGAGGAATCGTCGGCGACCTCCTTGACCGGGAGACCGGTGAGGCGGCCGGCCGCGACGGAGGGTTCCGCCGCGGTGGCGGAGGCGAGGAGGAAGACCGGGTCGGCGCCGTAACGGGCGCACAGGCGGCGGAGCCGGCGTACGACCTGGGCGACGTGGGAGCCGAAGACGCCGCGGTAGGTGTGGCACTCGTCGATGACGACGAAGCGCAGGGCGCGCAGGAAGGAGGACCAGCGGGGGTGGGACGGGAGTATCCCGCGGTGCAGCATGTCGGGGTTGGTCAGGACGTAGTTGGCGTACTGGCGCACCCACTCGCGTTCCTCGACCGGGGTGTCACCGTCGTAGACCGCGGGCCTGATGGCGTTGCCGAGCGGTGCCGCGAGCTGTTTCACGGCACGCCTCTGGTCGGCCGCCAGGGCCTTGGTGGGCGCCAGGTACAGCGCGGTGGCGCCGCGGCCGTTCGGGGCCTCGGAGCCGTCGAGCAGGGCGCTGAGGACCGGGGCGAGGTAGGCGAGCGACTTGCCGGACGCGGTGCCGGTGGCGATGACCACGGATTCGCCGTCCAGGGCGTGCTCGGCGGCGGCCGACTGGTGCGCCCACGGATGTTCGATTCCGGCCTTCCGGATCGCGGCGACAACTTCCGGCCGGATGCGATCGGGCCAGATGGCATGGGTTCCCGCACGCGGGGGCAAGTGCTCCGTATGAGTGATGCGCGCGGACCGGCCCGCCACTGCGGCGAGCCGGTCGAGGACCATGGCGGGAGAGTGACTGATGTCGCTGTTCCCGGGTGGTCGACTGGGGCGGTGATTCTTGGCCATCGGCACCGAGTGTGTCACTGGCATGACGGACAATGGCCCCAAGGCGTCGTGCATGGCTGCTGGTAAGTGATTGAATGCCATCGCGGCTGGCGATCCGTTCCCTGGCTCCGCCGGGGAGACTGAGGGGCGACCGCTCGATAGCAAGGTGCTGGAGGATCCGTGGACCTGTCCTTGTCGACTCGCAATGTGTCCGGCCCTGGTGGCGACCGTACGGTCGTCGAGGTCGGTGGCGAGATTGATGTGTATACCGCGCCCAAGCTGCGCGAGCAGTTGGTCGAGTTGGTGAATGACGGCAGCTACCACCTGGTTGTCGACATGGAAGGCGTCGACTTCCTCGACTCCACCGGCCTCGGCGTGCTCGTGGGCGGCCTGAAGCGTGTCCGGGCCCATGAGGGCTCGCTGCGCCTGGTCTGCAACCAGGAGCGCATTCTCAAGATCTTCCGGATCACCGGCCTGACCAAGGTGTTCCCGATTCACACCACGGTCGACGAGGCCGTCGCGGCCACCGACTGACAACCGACCGACAGTCGGTCCGAGGTCGGTCCGCAGGTCGGATCGGTCCAAGGGCCGGTTCGGCACGCAGTCGATGCACCGGTGGCCCGCCAGGCGGCCGGTGCGACGTGGGCGCGCCCGACGGCTGGCGGCCAACGGTCGACTGCCGTGAGGCAGGCCGATCGGACGGTCGGGCCGTTGGCCGGGCGGTCGGACGGCTGGTCGAGGAGTCGGCCGGTCGGCGCGGGCCGTTCGGCGGCTGGTCGGTGGTCCGTCGTTCGACGGGTTGTCGGCCGAGGCAGTTCGTGTGGTTCGGTCCGCTCCGCTTGGTCCGTTCGGTCCGCTCGGGCGGTCTGTTCCGTTCGTTCGGTGATCGGGCCGCTCGCGGGCGGTCCGGCTGCCGGACGGGAGTCCGTCGGCCCGTCGGTGCCGATGGTCCTACGCCGGATCTGGAAGAAGAGCAGGGACGCCGGGCAGCGCGCCCGGCCCCCTGGGATGCACGCCCGTACGTCTGAGGGGGATCGCATGGCCACCGTTGAACTCCGCTTCAGCGCCCAGCCCGAACACGTCAGGACAGCCCGTCTCGTGGCGGCCGCCGTGGCGCGCCGGGCAGGGGTCGACGAAGCCGTGCTCGACGAGGTCAGACTCGCCGTCGGTGAAGCCTGCAGCCGCGCTGTCGGGCTGCACCGCAGTCATGGCATCACCGCACCGGTCTCCGTTGCCCTGATCGAGGAGGAGAAGTCCTTCTCCGTCGAGGTTGCCGACGAGGTGCCCGGCCCCGGGGCCGATCCCGCCCTCGGAGGACCGGTCGGAGCCTCCGCGACACGCGGCGCCACGCCCGGCGCGGGACTCGATGGGCCGGATTACGAGAGCGACGCCGACGGCGAGGACGAGATGGGTCTCGCGGTCATCAGCGGCCTCGTCGATGATGTGGAAGTCAGATCGGGAGCCAAGGGCGGAGTGATCCGCATGAGCTGGCCGAAGACGCCCGCGACCGTGCTGCCCTGACGCCGCTCTCCTGAGGCACCGCAGGCGCCGCATGTCTCGTGGCGGTCCGCCGCCCGATCCACCCGCCCCGATCCGCCTGCCCCGGCCCGGTCGAACCTGTTCCTCGGTTTCCCCGGCCCATTTCTTGATCCGTCTTTCGAGGCCCTGCTGAGCAGGGCCTTTTTTATTTATGCGTGATCAATGATCTACGGAAAATGTGCCTGCCCCATTACTGCATTCGGGTCGATCCGGGAGTGCGATCATTTATCGATCGACGGGTGAAGGTCAATTACATTTACGGCGCACTGTTTTGATCAGCTCCCGCTCCCTACAATCCGTCCACGTCTTGAGCGCTGAGCGTCAAGGAGGACGTATGGCGGAGTTCTTCAACACCCCACTGGCAGGACCCGCGCAAGATTCCGCATTTTCCGCACCTTCCGGCCGGTCCGCTTCTCTGGCGGGCGCGGTTCTCACCGATGACAACCGCGTCATCGTGATCGTCGTGGCGGTCGTGGCCGTCGCCGCCCTGGTCGTCGCCAGACTGCTGGTGCGCCAGGTGCTGGCGGCCGGTGAGGGCACCGACCGCATGAAGGAGATCGCGGCCGCCGTCCAGGAAGGCGCGAATGCCTATCTGGCCCGGCAGTTGCGCACCGTCGGCATCTTTGCCGTAGTGGTCTTCTTCCTGCTTCTGCTGCTACCGGCCGACAACTGGTCGCAGCGCGCCGGCCGTTCGTTGTTCTTCCTGGTGGGTGCGCTTTTCTCGGCGGCCACCGGATACATCGGGATGCGGCTTGCCGTACGCAGCAATGTCCGCGTGGCTGCGGCTGCGCGTGAGGCGACTCCCGCGGAAGGCGAGCCGGAAAAGGATCTCACCGCTGTTTCGCACAAAGCGATGAAGATCGCTTTTCGTACCGGTGGCGTGGTCGGGATGATCACCGTGGGCCTCGGCCTGCTCGGTGCGTCCTGTGTCGTGCTCGTCTATGCCGCCGATGCCCCGAAGGTGCTGGAGGGCTTCGGGCTCGGGGCCGCACTGATCGCCATGTTCATGAGGGTCGGCGGTGGCATCTTCACCAAGGCCGCGGACGTCGGCGCCGACCTCGTCGGCAAGGTCGAGCAGGGCATCCCGGAGGATGATCCCCGTAACGCCGCCACCATCGCCGACAACGTGGGCGACAACGTCGGCGACTGCGCCGGAATGGCGGCCGACCTCTTCGAGTCGTACGCCGTGACACTCGTAGCCGCGCTCATCCTCGGCAAGGCCGCCTTCGGTGACGCAGGACTGGCCTTCCCGCTGATCGTTCCGGCGATCGGTGTGGTCACCGCGATGATCGGGATCTTCGCGGTCGCTCCTCGGCGCGCCGACCGCAGCGGAATGACCGCGATCAACCGCGGGTTCTTCATCTCCGCGGTGATCTCGCTGGTGCTGGTGGCCGTGGGCGTGTTCGTCTATCTGCCGTCCTCGTACGCGGATCTGGACGGTGTGACCGACGGCGCCATCACCTCGCACGGTGGTGACCCGCGGATCTTCGCCCTGGTCGCCGTCGCCATCGGCATCGTGCTGGCCGCCCTGATCCAGCAGCTGACCGGGTACTTCACCGAGACGAGCAGGCGCCCTGTCAGGGACATCGGCAAGTCCTCGCTGACCGGCCCGGCCACCGTCGTGCTCGCGGGCATCTCCATCGGTCTGGAGTCCGCCGTCTATACGGCGCTGCTGATCGGTCTGGGCGTCTACGGGGCGTTCCTGCTCGGCGGTACGTCGATCATGCTGGCGCTCTTCGCGGTGGCCCTGGCGGGGACCGGACTGCTCACCACCGTCGGTGTCATCGTCGCCATGGACACCTTCGGCCCGGTCTCGGACAACGCGCAGGGCATCGCCGAGATGTCCGGTGATGTCACGGGCGCCGGCGCGCAGGTCCTCACCGACCTGGACGCCGTCGGCAACACCACCAAGGCCATCACCAAGGGCATCGCCATCGCCACCGCGGTTCTGGCGGCGTCGGCGCTCTTCGGTTCGTACCGCGACGCGATCGCCATGGCGGTCGACGACGTGGGGGCCAAGGCCGGGGAGATGACACTCAGTCTGGACATCTCGCAGCCCAACAACCTGGTGGGCCTGATCCTCGGCGCCGCGGTCGTCTTCCTCTTCTCCGGGCTGGCGATCAGCGCGGTGTCACGGTCCGCCGGGGCCGTGGTCTACGAGGTGCGGCGGCAGTTCCGCGAGCACCCCGGGATCATGGACCACAGCGAGAAGCCGGAGTACGGGCGGGTCGTCGACATCTGCACCAAGGACGCCCTGCGCGAGCTCGCCACGCCCGGTCTGCTGGCCGTCCTGGCGCCGATCGCCGTCGGGTTCACGCTCGGCGTCGGAGCGCTCGGCTCCTATCTCGCGGGTGCCATCGGGACCGGCACCCTGATGGCGGTCTTCCTCGCCAACTCCGGTGGCGCGTGGGACAACGCCAAGAAACTCGTCGAGGACGGTCACCACGGCGGCAAGGGCAGCGAGGCCCATGCCGCGACCGTCATCGGCGACACAGTCGGCGACCCCTTCAAGGACACGGCCGGGCCGGCGATCAACCCCCTGCTCAAGGTGATGAACCTGGTCGCCCTGCTCATCGCCCCGGCGGTGGTGCAGTTCAGCTACGGGCAGGACGCGAGCGCCGGAGTGCGCGCGGCGGTGGCGGTGCTCGCCGTCGCGGTCATCGTCGGCGCGGTCTACGTATCCAAGCGGCGCGGCATCGCCGTGGGCGACGAGGATCCCGGCGACGGGGAAGGGGGCGGGGGCGCGCCGGCCGAGTCGCCGGGCCAGGCAGCCGTTTCGTGAACCAGCGGCCGGGGCCGGGCGGCGACTCGTAGCCGGTCCCCGGCTCGGCGGCCGGGCGGCGACTCGTAGTCAGTCCCCCGCTCGGCGGTCGGGCGGTGGCGCGTGACCGGTCCGGCTCGGCGGAGCCGGGCGGTGGCGCGTGACCGCTTCGGCGCAATCACCGGGCGGGCGACGCATTCTGATGTGTCGTCCGCCCGCTCGCATTTTCGCGCGGGTGCCCGTCAGCGGCCGATCCGTACGCCGTCCGTGTGTTTGCTCGTGCATGTGTTCCCAAGCGGCGAGGGCTGTGTGGGTGAGTGGCATCTCCCTCATTTCCCTTGGTGCAAATGGCTGCAAAAGACAACTCATCGGACGCCCGGCGCCCGGGGGGAGGGCGCTCGCCGTGTAAGTTCCGGGGCCGAGAGCCTTGGAAGGGACCGATCCGGTGAACAAGAAGCTTGCGGCCGCACTGTCCGGCGGTGCGGTACTGGTACTTACGCTGTCGGGCTGCAGCAGCGACGACAACAGCGACAAGGTGAACGACTGGGCGAAGAAGGTCTGCGACCAGGTCCAGCCCCAGCTCCAGAAGATCGCGAACGCCAACGCCGCCATCCAGCAGCAGACCGCGGACAACAGCAAGCCCGCCGACGTCCAGAAGACCGACTCGGCCGCCTTCCAGCAGATCTCGCAGGCGTACAAGGCACTGGGCACGGCCGTCGACTCCGCGGGAGCGCCGCCGGTCGACGGCGGTGAAGCCACGCACAAGGAAGCCGTGAAGGAACTCAACGCCTCCTCCGCGGCGTACGCGAACCTGCAGAAGAAGGTCGACGCGCTGGAGACGAAGGACCAGGCGAAGTTCGCCGACGGTCTCAAGGGCATCGCGGACGAGCTGAACAAGATCAGCACCAGTGGTGACGAGGCGCTGAAGAAGCTTCAGTCCGGCGAGGTCGGCACCGCGATGGCCAAGCAGAAGGGCTGCCAGAAGCCGACGGCCTCGACGCAGCCGAAGGCCTCCACGGAGCCGTCCAAGGCACCGTCCGTCTCGCCCAGCAAGAAGGCGTGACCGGGCGGCAGCGGCAGCAGCGGCTTTGGTGACGCGCGGCTGTTGTTGCGCGCCGCCGTTGCGACATGCGGTTGTTTTTGCGTGCGACTGCCGCGACGTGTGGCTCCTGCGGCATGTGGCTGTTGTGACGCCTGGCCGTCGCGCCGGAGCGCCGGCCGCGCCGGACGACGTGTCGTACAACGGCCCGGCCGCCCCGATGGGCGCCGGGCCGCTGCCGTTGTCGGTGGGAGCGGCCACAATGGGTGGGTGAGTACGACCAGCCTCCCCGTGCCCGACCGTTCGCCCCGGCTCCGCGAAGCCCTGCTCGCCGCAGCTTTCACCGCGGACGGGCTCCTCGACCTGCTCGGTGCGCCCGCCTACGCCGCGCTCGCCCGCAGCGAGACGGTCCCGGCGCTCCGCGCCACCCGGGGCGACGCCCCGCTCGACACGCTGGTGCGGCTCTTCCTGCTCCAGCAGCCGGTGCCGTACGAGCGGGCCGCCGCCGCGCTCCCACTGGCCGAGTGCGTCGAGGACGGCTGGGTGACCCGCGTCGGTGACGAGGTGCGGGCCACGGTCGACGTACGGCCGTACAGCGGGCCCGAGGAACAGGACTGGTACATCGTCTCCGACCTGGGCTGCGCCGTCGGCGGCGCGGGCGGTATCGGTTCGCGCGAGGAGGGCGTGGTCCTGGGCGTCGGCGGGGCGTCCACCACGCTCGCCGGGATCACCGTCCGTACGCCTGTCGCTTCCGCGCTGGATGTCGGCACCGGCTCCGGCATCCAGGCGCTGCACGCCTCGCAGCACGCCTCCCGGGTCACGGCCACCGACCTCAATCCGCGCGCGCTGGACTTCACCCGGCTGACCCTCGCGCTGTCCGGAGTCGCCCCGGCCGAGCTGCGCCAGGGCTCGTTGTACGAACCGGTCGGCACCGAGACCTACGACCTGATCGTCTCCAATCCCCCGTTCGTCATCTCGCCCGGCGCCCGGCTCACCTACCGTGACGGCGGCATGGGCGGCGACGACCTGTGCCGGACCCTGGTGCAACAGGCGGGTGACCGGCTGAACGAGGGGGGATATGCCCACTTCCTCGCCAACTGGCAGCATGTCGAGGGCGAGGACTGGCAGAGTCGGCTGAGCTCCTGGGTTCCGTTCGGCTGCGACGCCTGGGTCGTGCAGCGCGAGGTCCAGGACGTCACGCAGTACGCGGAGCTGTGGCTGCGCGACAGTGGCGACCACCGCACGGACCCCGCCGAGTACGCCGCGCGGTACGACGCCTGGCTGGACGAGTTCGAGGCCCGCAAGACCAGGGGCGTCGGCTTCGGCTGGATCACCCTGCGCAAGTCCGCCGCAGCCGCCGCGGGCAATCCGTCGGTCGTGATCGAGGAGTGGCCGCATGCGGTGGAGCAGCCGCTCGGACCGGCTGTCGAGGCCCACTTCGCCCGTCAGGACTACCTCCGTGAGCAGGACGACGCGGCGCTCCTGGCCGGGCACTTCACCCTGGCGGCCGAGGTGGTGCAGGAGCAGGTCGGCCTGCCGGGCGCGGAGGATCCGGAACACGTGGTGCTCCGTCAGAACCGCGGCATGCGGCGCGCGACGAAGGTCGACGCCGTGGGTGCCGGCTTCGCGGGGGTGTGCGACGGGACGCTGCCCGCGGGCCGGATCCTGGACGCGATCGCCCAGTTGATGAACGAGGACCCGGTGCTGCTGCGCGACCGGACGCCGCAGGCGATTCGGCTGCTGGTCGAGGAGGGCTTCCTGGAGCCGGTTCCCTCGGCGGGCTGATCGCTCGCCCGGTCGCTTGCCGCCGCTCGCCTGATTGCCGGCTTGGTTGCCGGTCTGGTCGCCGGCTTGGTTGCCAGTCTGGTTGCAGGACTGGCTGTCGGCCCGATTGCGAGCCCGATTGCCTGTCCGGCCCTGCCCGGGTCTCCGTTCCCGTTCCCGCTCGGGTACGTACCGCCGTAGGTAAGGAGGGGCCGTGCGAGCAGCGGATTCGGGCTCGCCGCCGACGGTGCGTCGCGTAGGGGGCGGATTCCGGATGGGACGCCGGACGGAACCCCGGCGGAGGCTTGGCGGGACCCTGCCGGAACCCCAGTAGGACTCTGCTGGAACGCCGGCAGGACTCTGCCGGAGTCCGTCCAAGTAGGACTCTGCCGGAACGCCGGTAGGACTTTGCCGGATCCCCGGCGGGACTCTGTGCAGATCCCCGGCTGGACTCCGGGTGGCGCCACCGCGAGGCGGGCGGAACCGGCCATTCACCCGGGGTTCGCGTGGCCGATGCCCTGGGGTGGCAGCCTCCCCCTGGCCGGACGGCACACGCCCCGGCCCGGGCAGGGACAGGGAGGCGTACGGCATGGAGAGCGGACCTGCGATCTTCGCCGGATCGGCGTTCGCGCTGTTCGGTGCCGCGCTGCTGCTGTGGACGGGGGCGCGTGTACTGCACCGCGCGCCGGTGGCGCACGGCGTGAGCCCCGTCGCCTCCGCCGCGCTCGCCACTGTGTTCGGCGTACTTTTTCTCGTCCTCGGCGTGTGGTGCTTCACCCGTATCTGAATCTGATCCACTGCTCACAGGCCCGGCCGGATCTGCGGCTCGCGGCCCGGCCCGGTCCACCGCTCACCGGTCCGGTCCCATCCACTGCCCACTGGTCCGGTCCGGGAACCAGCGGCGCGGGCCGGGCAGTGGCGGGGAACACGCCCGGACCGTGCGGAGCCCGCCGCGGACGTCCGCAGCGCCGCCACAGCACCCGGAAACCTGCAGGCAGCGACCGCGCACACGGCGTACCGGGCGGTCCGGGCGGCAGGAATGGCGGAAGTCGGGTTACCGTTCGAGTGGCCGTTGCGGGCTTTTGCCGTTTGACACGGGGGCGGGTTGTACCGTCACACTCCGCAGCGACAGCACCTTCGGCAGCGTCATCGCGCTGCCCGGATGCCCACAGAGCGTCGACCGGAGAGAAGAGCGAAGTTGTCCCCGACCAGCGAGACCGCACAGGGCGGCCGCCGACTCGTCATCGTCGAGTCGCCTGCCAAGGCGAAGACGATCAAGGGCTACCTCGGCCCCGGATACGTCGTCGAGGCGAGCGTCGGGCACATCCGCGACCTGCCGAACGGCGCCGCAGAGGTTCCGGACGAGTACACCGGCGAGGTCCGTCGGCTCGGCGTCGATGTCGAGCACGACTTCCAGCCCGTCTATGTCGTCAACGCGGACAAGAAGGCCCAGGTCAGGAAGCTCAAGCAGCTGCTGGCCGAGTCGGACGAACTCTTCCTCGCCACCGATGAGGACCGCGAGGGCGAAGCCATCGCGTGGCACCTGCAGGAAGTCCTCAAGCCCAAGGTCCCGGTCCACCGGATGGTCTTCCACGAGATCACCAAGGACGCGATCCGGGCCGCCGTCGCCAACCCGCGCGAGCTCAACCAGCGCATGGTCGACGCCCAGGAGACCCGCCGTATCCTCGACCGCCTCTACGGCTACGAGGTCTCGCCGGTCCTGTGGAAGAAGGTCATGCCGCGCCTGTCGGCCGGCCGTGTCCAGTCCGTGGCGACCCGGCTCGTCGTCGAGCGGGAGCGCGAGCGCATCGCCTTCCGCTCCGCCGAGTACTGGGACCTCACCGGCACCTTCGCCACCGGCCGCACCGGTGACGCCTCCGACCCGTCGAACCTCACCGCCCGCCTCAGCGCGGTCGACGGCCGGCGCATCGCCCAGGGCCGTGACTTCGGTCCGGACGGGCAGCTGAAGTCCGCCTCCGCCCAGACACTGCACCTGGACGAGACGAACGCCCGCGCCCTGGCCGCCGCGCTCGCCGACTCCTCGTTCGCCGTCCGGTCCGTCGAGTCGAAGCCGTACCGCCGCTCCCCGTACGCCCCCTTCCGTACGACGACCCTCCAGCAGGAGGCGAGCCGCAAGCTGGGCTTCGGGGCCAAGGCCACCATGCAGGTCGCGCAGAAGCTGTACGAGAACGGCTTCATCACCTATATGCGTACCGACTCCACGACCCTCTCGGACACCGCGGTCTCCGCGGCCCGGGCGCAGGTCACCCAGCTCTACGGCGCCGACTACCTGCCGGACAAGCCGCGCACGTACGCCGGGAAGGTCAAGAACGCGCAGGAGGCGCACGAGGCGATCCGCCCCTCCGGCGACCGCTTCCGCACCCCTGCCGAGACCGGCCTGACCGGTGACCAGTTCCGGCTCTACGAGCTGATCTGGAAGCGGACCGTCGCCTCCCAGATGAAGGACGCGGTCGGCAACTCCGTCACCGTCAAGATCGGCGGCCGGGCGAGCGACGGCCGGGACGCCGAGTTCTCCGCGTCCGGCAAGACGATCACCTTCCACGGCTTCATGAAGGCGTACGTCGAGGGCGCCGACGACCCGAACGCCGAGCTGGACGACCGCGAGCGGCGCCTGCCGCAGGTCGCCGAGGGCGACGCGCTGTCCGCCGAGGAGATCTCGGTCGACGGCCACGCCACCAAGCCGCCGGCCCGCTACACCGAGGCCTCGCTGGTCAAGGAGCTGGAAGAGCGCGAGATCGGCCGCCCGTCGACGTACGCGTCGATCATCGGCACGATCCTGGACCGCGGCTACGTCTTCAAGAAGGGCACGGCGCTCGTCCCGTCGTTCCTCTCCTTCGCCGTGGTCAACCTGCTGGAGAAGCACTTCGGCCGGCTCGTCGACTACGACTTCACCGCGAGGATGGAGGACGACCTCGACCGCATCGCACGCGGTGAGGCCCAGTCCGTGCCGTGGCTCAAGCGCTTCTACTTCGGCGTGGGCGACGACACGGCCGGTGCGGGGGCGGCCTCCGACGCGGGCAACGGCGACGGCGACCACCTCGGCGGTCTGAAGGAGCTCGTCACCGACCTCGGCGCGATCGACGCCCGTGAGATCTCCTCGTTCCCCGTCGGCAACGACATCAAGCTCCGGGTCGGCCGCTATGGGCCGTACATCGAGCGCGGTGAGAAGGACGCCGAGGGCCACCAGCGCGCGGACGTGCCGGAGGACCTGGCGCCCGACGAGCTGTCCGTCGAGTACGCGGAGGAGCTGCTGGCCAAGCCGAGCGGCGACTTCGAGCTCGGCGCGGACCCGGTCTCCGGGAACCAGATCATCGCCAAGGACGGGCGCTACGGCCCGTACGTCACCGAGGTACTGCCCGAGGGCACCCCGAAGACCGGCAAGAACGCGGTGAAGCCGCGGACCGCCTCGCTCTTCAAGTCCATGTCCCTGGACACGGTGACGCTGGCCGACGCGCTCAAGCTGATGTCGCTGCCGCGGGTCGTCGGCGAGGACGCCGAGGGCGTCGAGATCACCGCGCAGAACGGCCGCTACGGCCCGTACCTGAAGAAGGGCACGGACTCGCGTTCGCTCACCTCCGAGGACCAGCTCTTCGACATCACGATCGAAGAAGCCCTCGCGATCTACGCCCAGCCCAAGCAGCGCGGCCGGGCCGCGGCCAAGCCGCCGCTGAAGGAGCTGGGCACGGACCCGGTGAGCGGGGCCCCGGTCGTGGTCAAGGACGGCCGCTTCGGCGCCTACGTCACCGACGGCGAGACCAACGCGACGCTGCGGACCGCCGACAGCGTCGAGGACATCACGCCGGAGCGCGGCTACGAGCTGCTCGCCGAGAAGCGTGCCAAGGGGCCCGCCAAGAAGAAGACGGCGAAGAAGGCCCCGGCCAAGAAGGCGACCGCGAAGAAGACGGCCGCCAAGAAGACCACGGCGACCGCCAAGAAGACCGCGGCGAAGAAGACGACGACCGCGAAGAAGACCACGACCGCCACCAAGAAGGCGACGGCCGCGAAGAAGACGACGTCCGCGACGTCCACGGCGTCCGCGGAGGACTGACCGTACGGGTCGGCCGTACGGGTCGGCCGTGCGAGTCGAGGACGCCGTCGAGCACGCCGGAGGGGCCGGGCAATTCCGGCCCCTCCGGCGTTTGCGCGTACGGGGGGCGTACGCCCGGCGAGTGGTGGTGTGCGGTGGTGTGCGGCGGCTCGTGACCTGGGCTCCGTCGGCGGGCAGGGCGGCGCCGGGAAGGTTCGGGCGCCCATATGTTCGGACGGGGCCTCCGGGGACCCCATGGCTCCGGATAGGCTGGGCGGATGACGCGAGCCGAGCAGCCAACGGTCGTGAGCCCCACCTCCGACACACTTGCCGCAGACTCACGCGAGCGCGCCGTACGAGCCCTGTTGCGTGTTCCCCCGCTGAAGCGGTTGTGGAGCGCGCAGCTCGTCGGCAGTACCGGCGATGCACTCGCCCTTCTCGTGCTGGTGCTGATGTCGCTGCAAGCGGCGGTCCTTGAGGGCTCATTCGGAGCCGGGTACCGAGGTGCGGCCTTTGCCGTCGCCGCGGTGTTCGGTGCCCGGATCCTTGCCACCCTGCTCTTCGGAGCCGTACTCCTGGGGCCGCTGACGACGCTCACCGCGCCGGGCGGACCGCTGGACCGGCGGTGGCTGATGATCGGGACGGACGGGCTGCGGCTCGCGCTGCTGGTCGTCGCGCCCCTGTGGATCGACTGGATGCCCGACCGGGCACTCATGATGATCCTGATCACCGTCTTCGTCACCGGCGCGGCCGAACGCCTGTGGACGGTCGCCAAGGACGGCGCCGCCCCCGCGCTGCTGCCCGCCCCGCCCCCCGAGGGCGCCGCGGTGCGCCCGCTGCCCGACCACCTCGACGCACTGCGCCGGCTCTCCGTCCGTACCGACTTCGCCGCGATCCCGCTGGCGGCGGCCGTCCTGCTGATCGCCACCCTCGTCGGCAACCTGCTGGGCTCGGGCCTGGAATGGTTCTCGATCCACCAGGCGGCCCTCGGCTCGTACGTCGCGGCCGGGCTCTTCTCGGCGTCGATCTCCACCCTGTACTTCCTGGAACTGCCCGGTACGCAGACCCCGCGCCCGCGCTCGCCGCTGGAGGGCCTGCGGCGCCCGTCGGCCGGTGGCGGACCCGACAAGGGCCGCACCGGATCCGTCCCGCTGGTCGTCGGCGCGTCGGCCGCGGTCGCCGGGGCCATCGCCGCGGCTGCCGCCGTCTCGGTGCTGCACGCCGCCGACCTGGGCGGCGGACCGGCCACCTTCGCCCTGCTGATCCTCGGCCTGACCGGCGCCACCGGCGTCGGCATCCGGACCGCGGGGAAGGTGCTGCCCACCCTGTCGCGGCGTCGGCTGCTCTCGCTGGCCACCGCCGTCACCGGCCTCGCGCTGCTCGCCATGGGCCTGGTCCCGGACACGGCGACCGTGCTGATGATCGCGGTGCTCGCCGGTTACGCCGCGGGCGTCGCCGCCCACACCGGTCATGTCCTGGTCGACCAGGAGACCGAGGAGTTCCGCCGGGCCAGGACCACCGAGCACCTCCAGGCCGTCGTACGGGTCCTCATCGCGCTCGGCGCGCTCGCGGGCCCGCTGCTGGCCGCCGCGATCGGCGCCCACCGGCTGGGCTCGGGCGACTTCGTCTTCGAGCACGGCGGCGCGGCCTTCGCCCTGATGCTGATCGGCGCGCTGCTGCTGCCGGTCGCCGTGATCGTCCTCGCCAGGACGGACGACCGCTCCGGAGTGCCGCTGCGCCGCGATCTGCGCGAGGCGCTGCGCGGCGGCGACCCGGCGGTCGCCCCCGCCGCGACAGGTTTCTTCATCGCCCTGGAGGGCGGCGACGGTGCGGGCAAGTCCACCCAGGTCGAGGCGCTCGCCGACTGGATCCGCGCCAAGGGCCACGAGGTCGTCGTCACCCGCGAGCCGGGCGCGACACCGGTCGGCAAGCGGCTGCGCTCGATCCTGCTCGACGTCTCGTCGGCCGGGCTGTCCAACCGGGCCGAGGCTCTGCTGTACGCCGCCGACCGCGCCGAGCACGTCGACTCGGTCGTCCGGCCGGCGCTGGAGCGCGGCGCGATCGTCATCTCCGACCGCTACATCGACTCGTCCGTCGCCTACCAGGGCGCGGGCCGCGACCTCTCCCCGACCGAGATCGCCCGGATCTCGCGCTGGGCGACGAGCGGGCTCGTACCGCATCTGACGGTGCTGCTGGACGTCGACCCGGAGACCGCGCGGGAACGGTTCACCGAGGCTCCCGACCGGCTGGAGTCCGAGCCGCCGGAGTTCCACGCCCGGGTGCGGTCCGGCTTCCTGACCCTGGCCGCCGCCGACTCGACCCGCTACCTGGTCGTGGACGCGGGCCAGGACCCGGAGTCGATCACCACGGTCGTACGTCACCGGCTCGACCAGCTCCTGCCCCTGTCCGAGGCCGAGATCAAGGCTCAGGAGGAGGCGCGCAAGGCCGCCGAGGAGGAGGCCAGGCGCAAGGCCGAGGAAGAGGCGGCCCGCAAGGCGGAGGAGGAGCGGCTGGAGCGCGAGCGGCAGGAACAGCTCGCCAAGCTCCGCGCCGAGGAGGAGGAGCGCAAGGCCCGCGAGCTGGAGGAAGCGCGCCGGCGCGAGGCCGAACGCCAGGCGGAGGAGGCCCGGCAGCGGGCCGAGGAAGCACGCCGGGTGGCCGAGGAGGAGCGGGTCCGGCGGGAGGCCGAGGAGGCGGCCCGGGTGGCCGAGCAGGCCCGGCTGCGCAGGCAGGCCGAGGAAGAGGCACGGCTGCGCAAGGAGGCCGAGGCCCTGCGGCTGGAGAAGCAGCGCAAGGCCGAGGAGGCACTGCTGCGCGCCGAGGAGGCCCGTCGGCGTGCCGAGGACGAGGCGGCCGCGGCGGCGGAGAAGGCCCGTGCGGAGGCCGCTGCGGCGGCGTCCGTGCCGGAGAACGAGATCACGGTGCCGACGCCGATCATCAACCCGAACGACGTGACGCAGCAGGTGCCCGCGCCGGGCGGTTCGTCCTCCTCTCCTTCCGTCCCCTCCTCCGATGAGGCCGAGACGGCGATGATCCCCAAGATCCACGACCGTCCGGGCGGCTCCGGCCGGTCCGGCGGTTCCGGTGGTTCCGGCAGTTCCGGCGCGGCGGGTGCCGCCGACGAGACGACGGTGCTTCCTCCGGTACGGGACACGGATCCGGCGGACCGGATTCCGCGGGGCATGTTCCGCGACGAGCGCCCGGCGGCCTCCGCTCCGGAGGGCGAGAACGAGCGCACCCGCGAGCTTCCGCAGGTCGGCGGCTGGGAGGGCCGGCAGCATTCGGAGCACCAGGAGCGCTCCGGTCGGCGCCCTCGTCCCGACTGGGCCGAGGAGACCCCGCTGGACGATCTGCCGACGCTGGCGGACGAGCTGCTGGGCGACCACCGCGACCAGCAGGACGACGGGGGCCAGGGCAGCTCGGGCCGGGGACGCCGCCCGCGCCGCTGATCCGTCCCGCCCCGGCGGCCGGTCCTGGTAGCAGGTACCGGCGGCCGGGGCGCCTTGTTGCCGGGATTGTCAGACCCGTCCCCCACAATGGGAGTCGGATCGGGGAATCCGGATCGACGAGTAGCAGCCGGCAACAACGAGCAGTGACAAGCAGCGACCGGCGAGCAACGAGCCGGTAGCAACAAGCAGCGACGAGCAGGAACGGCGGTGACCCATGACCGTATGGGACGACCTGGTCGGCCAGGACCGGGTGCAGGAGCAGCTCGGTGCCGCCGCCCGGGACGCCGATGCGCTGGTCACCGCCCATTCGGCGGGGGAATCGGTCCAGCCGGGGTCGAAGATGACCCACGCCTGGCTGTTCACGGGCCCCCCGGGCTCCGGCCGTTCCACCGCCGCCCGGGCCTTCGCCGCCGCCCTCCAGTGCACCAGCCCCGACCGCGCCCTGGGCGGAGCACCCGGCTGCGGCTTCTGCGACGGCTGCCACACCAGCCTCATCGGTACGCACGCCGACGTAGAGGTGGTCCGTACGGACCTGCTCTCCATCGGTGTGAAGGAGACCCGCGAGCTGGTCCGCCGCGCCCAGCTCTCCCCGGCCGTCGGCCGCTGGCAGGTCATCGTCCTGGAGGATGCCGACCGCCTCACCGAGGGCGCCGGGAACGTACTGCTGAAGGCGGTCGAGGAGCCCGCGCCCCGCACGGTGTGGCTGCTCTGCGCGCCCTCCCTCGAAGACGTGCTGCCCACCATCCGCTCCCGCTGCCGCCACCTCACGCTGCGCACGCCCCCGGTCGACGCGGTCGCCGACGTCCTGATCAGGCGTGACGGCATCGACCCGGAGCGGGCCGCGTCCGCCGCCCGGGCCACGCAGGGACACATCGGCAGGGCCCGCCGCCTCGCCACCGACGAGCGGGCCCGCTCGCGCCGCGCCGCCGTGCTCAAGCTTCCGTTGCGGGTCGAGGACATCGGGGGCTGCCTCAAGGCCGCCCAGGAGCTGATCGACACCGCCACCGACGACGCCAAGCAGGTCTCCGAGGAGGTCGACGTCAAGGAGACGGAGGAGATGAAGGCCGCGCTCGGCGCCGTCGCCGGGGGACGGCTGCCGCGGGGTACCGCGGGCGTGATGAAGGAGCTGGAGGACCGGCAGAAGCGCCGCAAGACACGTACGCAGCGCGACAGCCTCGATCTGGCGCTCACCGATCTGACCGGCTTCTACCGTGACGTGCTGGCCATCCAGCTCGGCTCGGGGATCGCCATCGCCAACGCGGACGCACAGGACGCGCTCGACCGCATCGCCCGCTCCTCCACACCCGAGCGCACCCTGCGCCGGATAGAGGCGGTGATCGCCTGCCGCCGGGCACTGGACCGCAACGTGGCGCCGCTGCTCGCGGTGGAGGCGATGACGATGGCCCTGCGCGCGGGCTGACACCGCGGCCGACCCGCCAACCCCGCCCACACACCCGAATCACCCCGTTCACGATCGCTCATTCATGATCGTGCGTTCACCCCTACGGGGAGCGAATCGGGGCGAGTCGTCACATGGCGACTACGCTCCGGGGATGAACACCAGGCGCTCGCTCCGGATTCTCGCCACCACGCTCGGCACCGCCGGCCTGCTCATCTCCGGCTGCAGCAGCGGCAGTTCGACGAGTGCCTCGCCGTCCGCATCGCCCGGGTCGGCAGTGCCCGCCGGGCTCAAGCCGTACTACGCGCAGCAACTGAAGTGGCGGGACTGCGGCGTCGAGGGGTTCCAGTGCAGCACGATGAAGGCGCCGCTGGACTACAAGAAGCCGGACGGCGGCGAGATCAAGCTGGCCGTCTCCCGCAAGAAGGCCACCGGCCCCGGCAAGCGGATCGGCTCCCTCCTGGTGAACCCGGGCGGCCCCGGCGGGTCGGCCATCGAATATCTCCAGAGCTACGCGGCCATCGGCTACCCGGCCCAGGTCCGGGCCCGGTACGACATGGTCGCCATCGACCCGCGCGGAGTGGCCCGCAGCGAGCCCGTCGTGTGCCTCACCGGTCCGCAGATGGATACGTACACCGAGGTCGACCAGACCCCGGACGACGCGGCCGAGGTCACCGAGCTGGGCGGCGCGTACAAGAAGTTCGCGAACGGCTGCGAGGAGCGCTCCGGCGAGATCCTGCCCCATGTCTCCACCGTCGAGACCGCTCGCGACATGGACATGCTGCGAGCCCTGCTCGGTGACGAGCGGCTGCACTACGTCGGGGCGTCGTACGGCACCTTCCTCGGTGCGACGTACGCGGGACTCTTCCCGGCCCGGGTCGGCCGGCTGGTCCTGGACGGCGCGATGGACCCGTCGCTCGACGCCGTCGCGCTGAACCGCGACCAGACGGCGGGCTTCGAGACCGCGTTCCAGGCCTTCGCCGCCGACTGCGTGAAGCAGAAGGACTGCCCGCTCGGCGCCACCTCGACCGCCGATGCCGCCACCCGGCTGAAGCGGCTCTTCGCCGACCTCGACGCCCGGCCGATCGCCACCGGCGAGTCCCGCAGGCTCACCGAATCCCTGGGCACGACCGGGGTCATCGCCGCCATGTACGACGAGTCGGCCTGGCCCCAGCTCCGCGAGGCCCTCACCGCCGCGCAGAAGGGCGACGGCTCCGGCCTCCTGGCCCTGTCGGACAGCTACTACGAGCGCCGGCCGAACGGCACGTACGCCAACCTGATGTTCGCCAACGCCGCCGTGAACTGCCTGGACCAGCCGTCCGCCTTCGCCGACGCCAAGGCCGTCACCCGGGCCGTTCCCAGCTTCGAGAAGGCCTCCCCGGTCTTCGGCAAGGCCTTCGCCTGGGCCGCCCTGAACTGCGCCCACTGGCCGGTCCCGCCCACCGGCACCCCGCACCGCATCGAGGCGAAGGGCGCGGCCCCGATCGTGGTGGTCGGCACCACCCGCGACCCGGCCACCCCGTACAAGTGGGCCCAGTCCCTGGCCGGCCAGCTCTCCTCCGGCACCCTTCTCACCTACCAGGGCGACGGCCACACGGCGTACGGCCGCGGCAGCGACTGCATCGACTCGGCGATCAACACCTACCTCCTGGAAGGCACCCCGCCGGCCAAGGACAAGAAGTGCTCCTGACCACCCCACCTCGCCACTGACCTGCGTAAATCCCCCGGAACGAGGCTGGTGCGGAGCACCCTCGGAAACTGTGTAGACTTGGCGACGCTGCTGATCGCACCATGGTGCGACAGGGCGTGCCGCCTTAGCTCAGTTGGCCAGAGCAACGCACTCGTAATGCGTAGGTCTCGGGTTCGAATCCCGAAGGCGGCTCCGTGGAAAACCCCAGGTCAAGATTTTGACCTGGGGTTTTTTCGTCATGAATGGCCTTCGGGGCCGTGGTGTGGAGCCCCCGTGAAAACTCTGTGGAAGCGATGTCGGTGGGGCCGCTTATGCTGCACCGGACGATCGCGCGGGACCAGGGGAGGGCTCGGTATGTTCGGCAGGCTGTTCGGTGGGGGCGGGGAGGGGCCGGCGGCGGATTCGAATGCCCTGCCCGTGCCGAGGCGGCGGAGGAACGGGGTGTACACGCTGCGCGCGCTCGGGGACGCGCGGGTGCTCGCGCTGGTGGAGGCGGCGGATGCGGGTGACTGGGAGGCGGTCAAGGCGGCGCTGCGCCCCTTCGATCTCGGCCACGACCACAAGGTCCTGGGCCAGTTGGCCGACCTGGACGGTGTGCAGGACTGGATCGGCCGTGCCGTCGAGGAGGACAAGGAGCACCGGGCCACGGCCCTGCTGATATCCGGGGCGCGTCACGTCGTCTGGGGCTGGGAGGCGCGTACGGCCGAGCGTGCGGTGAACGTCACGCAGGAACAGTGGCGGGTCTTCCACGAGCGGCTCGACCTTGCCGAGGAGCAGTTGTTCGAAGCCGCCGAGCTGCGGCCGGAGTGGATCACGCCGTGGCGCTGCCTGCTCACCTCCGGCCGGGGCATGTCGCTGGGCCCGGTCGTCAACAGGACCCGGCTCGACGCCGCCCTGCGCCGTGATCCGCTGGACCTGGAGACCCACATCGACTGGGTTTCGCAGTTGCAGCCCCGCTGGAGCGGCGAACCGGGCCAGGCCCTGGCGTTCGCCCGCGACGCGTTCGCCCGTGCTCCGCAGGGGCACCGGATCGGCTGTGTGATCGCCATGGCGCACATCGAGGAATGGGTCGAGTCGGAACATGCGGGGTGCCTCGAAACTCCTGAAATCCAGGCGGAGTTGAGGATCGCGGCCGATCGCAGCATTCTCCACTCCGACTACGTGCGGCAGCCGGGCTGGCAGCAGGACTTCAACATGTTCGCCATGGCCCTGTCGCTGGCTGGTGAGCGCCACACGGTCCGGCGCGTCTTCCAGGCGCTCGACGGCGCCCGCACCGAATGGCCCTGGTCCTACTTCGCGGAGCCCGAGAAACAGTTCGCCCGCCACCAGCGTCGCGCCTGAGCGCACGCCGGTCCCGGTCCTGGTTCCGGCTGCCGCCGGAGCCGCTTGCGGCCGTACCCCCGCCACCCGTCGCCCCTTTCACCCCGGACTGCCCGATGACTCTGCCCGACACCGCAGCGAACCCGGCCGGCGCCGATCGCACCTTCCAGGTGGATCTGCGCGGCCTCGTCGATCTCCTCTCCCACCACCTCTACTCCAGCCCACGCGTCTACCTCCGCGAGCTCCTGCAGAACGCGGTGGACGCGCTGACCGCCCGGCGCGGACTCGCACCGGACGCCCCCGCCGACGCCTTCGGCATCCGCCTGTACGCCGACGGTTCGGCGGTACGCGTCGAGGACGACGGCGTCGGTCTCACCGAGGCCGACGTACACAGCTTCCTCGCCACGATCGGCCGCAGCAGCAAGCGCGCCGAGCGGATCGCCGAGCAACGCGGCGACTTCATCGGCCAGTTCGGCATCGGGCTGCTCTCCTGCTTCCTGGTCGCGGACGAGATCCATGTCCTGAGCCGCTCCGCCCGCACCCCCGACGCACCCGCCGTGGAGTGGCGGGGGCGCGGCGACGGCAGCTACACCGTGCGCACCCTGCCCGCGTCCGCCCGCACCCGCCCCGGGACCACCGTCACGCTGACGCCGCGCGCCGACGCGGGCGAGTGGACTAGGCCGGCCCAGGTGCACGTGCTGGCCCGGCACTTCGGCTCCCTGCTGCGCCACCCGGTGACCTTCGACGACGGCACGGGGGGAGCAGGCGTGGCCGTCAATCCGGAGCCCGCGCCCTGGGCCCGTACGTACCCCACGCCGGGCGCACGTTCCCGGGCGCTGGCCGCGTACGGGGAGGGGGTCTTCGGGTTCACGCCGCTGGACACCATCGAGCTGGACCTGCCGGCCGTCGGCCTGAAGGGCATCGCGTGCGTGCTGCCCGAGGCGGTGCCGGCCGGGCGCCGCCATGGCCATCGCGTGCACGTCAAGGGCATGCTGCTGTCCGAGCAGGCCGAGGAACTCCTGCCCGAGTGGGCGTTCTTCGTCCGCTGTGTCATCGACGCCGAGGGCCTGCGCCCGACGGCGTCCCGCGAGTCCCTGTACGAGGACGACACTCTCGCCGCCGTCCGCGACGCCCTCGCCGAGCGGCTGCGCGAGTGGATAGCCAGGGCCGCCGCCAGCGATCCGGACCTGCTCGGCCGGTTCCTCCAGGCCCACCACCTGGCCGTGAAGTCGCTCGCGGTGCACGACGACGAGATCCTGCGGATGCTGCTGCCCTGGCTGCCGTTCGAGACCACCGACGGGCACACCACTCTCGACGAGTTCGCGCGCACCCACCGCACCGTGCTCGTGACATCGAGCGTGGAGGAGTTCCGGCAGGTCGCGGCGATCGCCTCGGCCGCCGGGCTCGGCGTCGTCAACGGCGGCTACACGTACGACCGTGAACTGGTCCACCGGCTGCCCGAGATCAGGCCCGAGGCCGCTGTCGCCGACCTCGACCCGGCGACCCTCACCGCCCACCTCGACCCCGTCGACCGCGAGACGGAACTGGCCGCCGTGGCTTACCTCGCCCTGGCCCGCGACGCCCTCGCCGTCTTCGACTGCGATGTCGCGCTGCGCACCTTCCAGCCCGCCTCCGCTCCCGCCCTCCTCGTCGACAGCCGCGAGGCCCGGCACGAGCGGACCCGCTCCCAGCTCGCCCGTGAGCAGGAGGGCGGCGTGTGGGGCGACATCCTCGGCGCCCTGCGCCAGGAGGCCCCGCGGGCCCAGCTGATCCTCAACCAGCTGAACCCGCTGGTCCGCGCCGCCGTCGCCATCGAGGAGCCGGAGCTGGCCCGTACCAGCGCCGAAGCCCTCTACGGGCAGGCCGTGCTGCTGTCCAGGCGCCCGCTCAGACCCGCCGAATCGAGCCTCATCAACCGCTCCTTCCTCGACCTCCTCGCCCACGCCCTCCGCAAGGACAGCTGACGATGCCGACCGCACCCCAGAACACCGACGAGCTGTACCAGGCGCTGGAGGAGAACGACCGGCGCCCCTACGGCCGCACCCGCACGGTCACCGCCGAGGAACTGGTGGACGCCGCCGAGCAGTTCGCCGAGCCCGTCCCGCTCGTCCACGCGCTCTTCGAGCTCCAGGAGGCCTACACCTACGGCTCCGAGCCCCGGAAGTCGCCGGTCGTCTTCGCCCGTCTGCTCAACCTGTTCGACGAGCAGCCCGATGTGTTCGACGAGCGTCGGCGCCACACGCTGTTCTGGCGGTTCAAGTGGGTGGCCGACGCGCTGCGCGTGCTGCCCGAGATACCCCTTTCCAGCCTGCGCCAGTGGCTCACGGAGATGCGCGACCGGTACGAGAAGGCCGGACTGGGCCTCCAGCCCTACTACGGGCAGGCGTATCAGCTCGCCGCCCACATCGGTGAGGGCACCACCCTCGCCTACGAGCTGTGGGCGGGCCGCTCCCGGACCGGGCTCAGCGACTGCGAGGCCTGCGAGATCTGCGAGCGCGCCCTCTACCACCTCGCGGCGGGCGACGACGAACGGGCGCTGAGCGCCTGGGAACCCGTCCTGGCCGGGAAGGAGTCCTGCCAGGAGGAGCCGGCCCGTTCCGTCTCGTACGCGCTGCTGCCCCTGCTGCGCGACGGCCGCGCCGACCGGGCCCGCGAACTGCACCTGACCGGTTACCGCAGCTGCCGCCGCAACCCGTCGATGGCGGGAGAGGTGGGCCGGCACCTGGAGTTCTGCGCGCTGACCGGCAACGAGGCGCGCGGCCTGGAACTGCTCGCCGAGAACCGGAACCTGTTCGGCGAGGTGGACTCGCCGCTGGACCTGTTCGACTTCCTCACCGGTGTGGAAGTGCTCCTCCAGCGCGTCGAGTCCCTGGGACACGGCGAGCTGCCCGCCGCCGGATACGCGGGCCGCACCTGGACGGTGGCCGGCCTGCGCGCCGAAGTGCGGGACCGCGCCGACGACCTCGCCGCCCGCTTCGACGCCCGCAACGGAACCACGGCCCACACCGACCGCCGCAGGGCCCGCCTCGACCGCGCGCCGCTCGTGGACGCGCTGGAACTGACCCTGCGCACCCGCGGCCTCGACGAAGTGACCCCGGCGGCCGCCCCGGCCGCACCGGTCGCCGCGCCCGCCGCCCGTACGGCCGCCGAGGTCCCGGATTCGCTGCCCGAACTCATCCTCCGGGCACGGACGCTGGACGAGCAGGGGCACCCGGACGCGCGGGCGTGCTGGGCGAAGCTGCACACGCTCGCCGCCTCCCGCGAATACACCCACCCCGACGATCCGGCCGTGGGCCCGCTCGCACAGCTGCGGGCGGACCTGCTGAGCGACGAGGCGAGCCGGATTGGCGAGAAGGACGAGTTCGCCGAGGCCGCCGCTCTCCACGAGGAGGCCGCGGGCCTGTACGACGACGCCGGAGCGCAGGGCGACGCGGCGGTCGCGCGTGCTTGTGCCCTGCTCGCCGTTGCGGAGATCCCTGTCGAGGGTGCCGGTGAGGCCGAGGGTGCTGGTGGGGCTGGTGGGGCTGGTGAGGCCGGTGAGGCCGGTGAGGCCAGTGGGGCTGGTGGGGCCGGTGAGGCCGAGGGTGCCGAGGTGAAGGTTGCCGCGCTGGCCGCTGCTCACGCGGCCATGGTTCGCCTGCACGAGGAGGCGTCCGGTCTCGCCCCGCACCAGGAGGCCCGCCTGCTGCGGTTGCGGGCGACCGCGCTGGGCATGCGGCTGCAGACGTCGGGGGACGAGGCGCACGTCGCACCGGTTCTCGCCGAGGCCGACCTGCTGCTCGCGTTCGCCACCCGGCACGATCTCGGCGGGCAGATCTCCGGTGCCCTGCTGCTGCGGGCCACCACCCACGCCCTCGCCGGCGACCTGCCCGCCGCGGTCACCGTGATCGACGGCGTCCTCGACCGGCTGAAGGCGCACGGCCCCGCCTGGCACCTGCCCCGCACGCTCGCGCTGCGCGGCCGGCTCCAGCTCGGCCTCCGGGACGCGCAGACCGCGCAGGCGGACCTGGCCGAGGGGCTGCGGCTGGCCGCCGACTGGCCGGCCGACGTGGTCGACACCGCCCGCCTGCACGCCGATCTGGCCGAGGCCTGCATGCACCTCGGCCGCCCCGACGAGGCACTGCGGCACCTGACGCGCTCGGCGGAGCAGGAGCTGCGCCGGGGCAGCCGGACGGACGCGTACTGCGCCTACAGCAATGCCGCTCAGCTCTGCCTCGACCTGGGCCGCGTCGAGGACTGCATCGCGCTGCTCGACTCGCTCCTGGCCGAACCGGACGTCGCCGCCGGAGAGGTGGACGACCGGCTCGTCGTCCAGCTGCGCCTGACCCGAGCCCGCGCGCTGCACACGGGCGAGGACCTCAAGGCCGCCACGACGGAGTTCGTCGCGCTCGCGGCCGAGTCGGCGGGCTGGGACGACGACCCGGGGAGCCACGCCATGATCGCCGCGGAGACGGCCGTACTCCTCGGCGAGTCCGGCGAGTTCGGCCGGGCGCGCGAGGCCGCGGAGCAGGCGATCGCCGCCCATGCCCGCGCCCCGCGCTACGAGCAGCTCAGCGGCTGCCTGCGCGAACTCGCCCGTCTCCAGGCGGAGCGGCAGGGCGCCGAGGGCCTGGCCGACGCCCTCGCCAACCTCGCCGACGTCGGCCGGATCGCCGAGGAGGCCCGCGCCGCCGAGTACGAGGCCCAGGGCCGTTCCCTGGACACCGCCCTGGCCTACGAGCACGGGCGGGTCAATGCCTACGCCGGTGAGTACGAGGACGCCCTGGCGGCCCTGGAGAAGGCTCTCGCCCTGCTCGGCGAGCCGACGCCGGAGAGGGGGGAGGACCACGCCGGTGAGTGGGCCGAGTGCGTCCGTCTCACGGCTGCTGTGGAGGGCATCTACCTGGAACGCCCGGGTGCCGCCCTTCCGCGCCTCGCCGCGGCGGTCTCCCGCCTGACCGCCCTGGGCCACACCGGGGAAGCCGAGCCGCTGACCTCGCTGGCGGCCCGGCTGCGCGACGAGGAGTGACGCGGTACGGGGCCACGCGCACAGCCACGTACGTGCACAGTCCCGTGCGCGCAGCTACTCGCAGTGCGCAGGCGCTCGTAGCGCGCAGGTCTCGGTCCGCAGTCCGGGACGAACCCCAGGTCAGGCCTCTGACCTGGGGTTCGTCGTTGCCTTGCCGGTGGCGCGGAGGAAGCGGGCGCCCCAGTCCTGGACGTGTGCGGCGAACTCCGGCGGTCCCAGGACCTCGAACTCCGCGCCCACGTTGCCCAGCGCCTGGGCCGGCCAGTCGAGGGAGGTGGAGGTCATGGTGAGGCGGCAGCTGTCCGGGGCGAGCGGTTCGACCGTGCCCCACCGGCCGACCGCCTGCCGTACCCGCGCGGCGGGCGCGTGGACCAGGGCCTCGACCGTGTACGGGGCCGGGGCGCCGCTCGCCGCCCGGACGAAGGCCGCGGCGTCCTCGGCCGGGAGCGGGCGGGGGCGGAAGCGGGTGCCGGTCGCCGTCGGACCCGTCAGCCGGTCGAGGCGGAAGCTGCGCCAGTCGTGCCGGCGCAGGTCGTAGGCGACCAGGTACCAGCGTCCGCCGGTGGCGACGACGCGGTGCGGCTCGACCTCGCGCTCGGCCGGTGCCGAGCCCCTGGACGCGTAGCCGAACCGCAGCCGTTCCTCGTCCCGGCACGCCTGGGCGATCGCGGTGAGCACGCCCGCCGCGACGGCCGGCCCGGACGCGGAGGCGGAGACGGTCACCGCGCGCAGGGCGTCCACCCTGGCCCGGAGCCGGGGCGGCAGGACCCGTACCACCTTGGTCAGTGCCCGCAGGGACGCCTCCTCCATCCCCGCGATCCCGCTCTGCGCGGCGTCGCCGATGCCGACCGCGAGAGCCACCGCCTCCTCGTCGTCCAGCAGCAGCGGGGGCAGTACGGCGCCGGGCGCGAGCTGGTAGCCGCCGTCCGTGCCCCGGGCCGCGCTGACCGGGTAGCCGAGCTCGCGCAGCCGGTCGATGTCGCGGCGCAGGGTCCGCTCGGACACCCCGAGCTGGCCGGCCAGCTCCAGGCCGGGCCAGTGGCGGTGGGTCTGCAGCAGTGAGAGCAGTCTGAGCGTCCGTGAGCTGGTGTTCGCCATCCCGGGATCCTCTCGCGACTTCCGGCCGGAAAGTGACCGGAAGCCTCCCTAGGGTCGGTCTCGAAGGCCGAACCGAACCAACCGGACCGACGCGAGGACCAAGAAATGATCACCCGTGAGATCCAGCTGACCGCGCAGATCACCGGCGTCCCCACGCCCGGCCACTTCACCGTCGCCGAGACGGAGGTGGAGGGCGAGGTCCTGGTGCGGACCGACCAGGTGGGGCTCGCCGCGACGTACCTGGAGCTGATGCGGGCCGACTGCACCATCCCGGTGCCCGCCTGGCAGCCCGGCCGACGGGTGGGAGTGGCCGCCGTCGGCACCGTCGTCCGGTCCGACAGCCCCGGGCTCGCCGCCGGTGACCTGGTCCGGTCGATGACCGGCTGGAGCGAGTACTCGGCGGGTCCGGCCGCCGGGTACGTCAAGCTCGACCGCGGGCTCTTCCCCGACCCCGGCCACCACCTCGGCCAGGGGCCGACCGCGTACTACGGAATGGCCGACGTGGCGGCCGTGGGTGAGGGCGACGTGGTGTTCGTCTCCGGTGCGGCGGGCGGGATCGGCTCGCTGGCCGGGCAGATCGCCAGGCGCCTCGGCGCGGCGCGGGTGATCGGCAGCGCCGGAAGCCCGGAGAAGGTCGACTACCTGGTGAACGAGCTCGGTTACGACGCCGCGTTCGACTACCACGACGGTCTCCCGGCCGACCGGCTGAGGGAGCTCGCGCCCGACGGCATCTCGGTGTTCTTCGACGTCGTGGGCGGCGCGCAGTACGAGGCCGCGTTGCAGGTGGCCCGGCCCGGGGCGCGCTTCGCGCTGTGCGGCTCGCTGTCGAGCCAGCTCGGCGACGCGGCGGAGCGCTTCCCGACCCCCGACCGCGCGGCGGCCGAGGCCAGGAACGTGGAGCTGCTGCCGTTCTCCTGCCACCACACACCCGATCAGATCGCGGCCTGGCAGAAGCACTTCAGCACCTGGCTGGACGCGGACGACTTCGTCTACCCGCAGACGGTCGTCGAGGGCGGTATCGAGGACGTGCCGGCGGCGTTCCTCGCCCTGCTCCAGGGGGCCTACCGGGGCAATGTGTCGGTGCGGCTGTCGTGACCACTCTCTCCCGCCGGGCCCTGAACCGGTCACTGATGGACCGCCAGTTCCTGCTGGCCCGTACCGATCGCACTCCGCTGGAGGTGATCGGGCGGCTGGTCGCGCTCCAGGCGCAGGAGCCCAACTGGGCCTATGTAGGGCTGTGGAGCAGGATCAACGGCTTCACGCAGCCCCGGCTCACCAGGCTGCTGGAGGACCGGCAGGTGGTCAGGTCCGGCCTGCTCCGCAGTACCCAGCACCTCGCCGCGGCCGACGACTTCCGTCGGCTGCGGCCGCTGCTGCAACCCGTGCTCGACCGCACCGCGGCCTCCCCGCACTTCACCCGGAACAGCACCGGCCTGGACCCGGCGTCCCTGGTGTCCGACGCGCTCGGCCTGCTCGCGGGCGAACCCCTTTCCCGCAAGGAGCTGGCCCGGCGGCTGGCCGAACGCCACCCGGGACGCGACGGGCGGATCCTGGCCGGCCAGGCGGAGCTGAGCACCCCCCTCGTCCACGGCGCGGCCACCGGCGCGTGGGGCTCCTGGGGCAACCGGTCGGCGGTCTCCGTCACGCCCGCCGATGCCTGGCTGGGCCGCCCGATGGCGGACCGGGCGTCGGCGACCGCCGTCAGGGAATCGGCGAAGGAGCTGATCCGCCGCTATCTGGCCGCCTTCGGCCCCGCCGGGGTGAAGGACGCCCAGGCCTGGTGCGGGCTGACCCGCCTCGGCGAGGTCGTCGCGGAGATGCGCGGCGAACTGCGCCGCCACCGCGACCCGGACGGCCGGGAACTGTTCGACCTGGCGGGCGCGGAGCTGCCCGACCCCGAGACCCCCGCCCCGGTGCGGCTGCTGCCGGCCTTCGACAACGTCCTGCTCGGCCACGCCGACCGCACCCGCGTCATCAGCGACGAGGACCGCAGACACGTGATGCCCGGCCAGGCCCGGGTGCGCCCCACCTTCCTGGTCGACGGCCGGGTCCACGGAACGTGGTCCCTGGACACCGGCACACTGCGGCTCGCCCCGCTCCGCCCGCTTGCCGACCCCGACCGGGCGGCCCTGGAACAGGAGGCGGAACGGCTGCTGCCGTTCGTGGGAGGTGCGGCGGTGGGCTGGTCGTCCTGAGCCGTCGGGTGCCGCATCGCGGCCGTGCGCGGACGTCGGCCGTGTTCGGACCCCGGCGGCGGCCCCTGTCCGTGCGCCGACGCGGGCCGTGTTCGGATTCCGGCGGCCGTCCCTGTCCGTGCGGCACCGGCGCTCCGGGCCTACGCTGCTTGTGGAGTCCTGTTCTCTCGTGACGGGAGTCGGCCCATGACGCGCTCGCACATACGACTGCGCAGGGGGGCCGCAGCCGTGGCGGCCGCCGGGTTGTTGGCCGTTACGGTGCCGGTGGGAGCGGCCCGGTCCGAGACGGCTCCGTCACCCTCCGTATCCGCTTCGTCTTCCTCACCTCCCTCACCTCCCTCACCTCCCTCACCTCCCTCGTCTTCGTCGTCGGCGTCGCCGACCGAGGAGTTCCCGCCGCTCACCCCCGCCGTGGCAAAGCAGCTGGACCGAGCGGTGCGCCAGGTCATGGGGGATGCGCGGGTGCCCGGCGTCACGGTCGGGCTCTGGGTTCCGGGCAAGGGGAGTTACGTCCGGGCCTTCGGGGTCGCCGACAAGAGTTCCGGGGCACCCATGTCGACCGGTCTGAACATGCGGGTCGGCAGTGTGACCAAGACGTTCACGGTGACGGCGCTGCTCACCCTGGTCGACCGGGGGAAGGTCCGGCTGGACGATCCGATCGGCAAGTATGTGAAGGGGGTTCCCGACGGGGACCGGATCACCTTGCGCGAGCTGGCGGGGATGCGCAGCGGGCTCTTCAACTACTCCATGGATCCGGACTTCTTCAAGGCGCTGACGAGCGACCCGCAACGGCCGTTCACACCACAGGAGTTGCTGAACTACTCCTTCAAGCACCCCATGCAGTTCCGGCCGGGCGAGAAGTTCGAGTACTCCAACACCAACGCGATTCTGCTGGGGCTCGTGGTGGAGAAGGCGAGTGGCCGGCCGCTGGCGGACTACCTCGAACAGTACGTCTTCGAGCCGGCGGGCATGAACCACACGTTCCTGCCCCGGACCGCGGCGTTCCCCGCCCCGCACGCCCAGGGGTACACCGACCAGACCGCGAGCGGCCGGACCGAGAACGCCACGTACTGGAACCCCTCCTGGGCATGGGCCGCCGGAGGCGCGATCTCCGACCAGCGGGACCTGCGGACCTGGGCCCGGGTGCTCGCCACCGGCACGCTGCTCAGCCCGGCCACCCAGGCCGAGCGGCTGAAGACGGTCCCCAGCAATCTGCCGGACACCGGCTACGGCCTGGGCATCTTCGACGCCCATGGCTGGATCGGGCACAACGGCTCGCTGCCGGGGTACGAAGCCCTGGTCATCTACCTGCCGGAGTCCAGGGCGACCCTGGTCGTGCTCCTCAACACGGACACCGACTACCGGGGTTCGGAGCCGAGCACCCTCTTCGGTGAGGCGATCACCCGCGTCGTGACCCCGCAGCACGTCTATTCGCTGCCGGCTCAGCCCGCCGCGAAGTGAGCCGGGCGGTGCCGGTGTTCAGGCCGTCAGTTCGGTGATCAGGGATGCCGCCTCGCCGATGAGTGCCACCTCGCTCGGGCTCGTCGTCGGGTTGGCGGCGCGTCGCGAGGCGGCCTCGGCCAGGTGACGGGCGGGGATGCCGCCGGACGCGGAGAAGTACGGCAGCAGTTCGTCCAGCAGGGCGCGGGCGTCCGCCGGCGCCGGGAACCCGGGATCAACCGCTGCCTGGGCCAGGATCAGGGACGTCGTCGCCCGGTCCGCGGCCGGGACGCCCTCCCTGGTGCTGCTCCAGTCGATCACCACCGGGCCCCGGTCCGTCAGCATCACGTTGTCCGGGTGCAGGTCCAGGTGGAGGATCCGGTCCTCGGGGTCCGGGGAGAGCCGGGCCGGGACGGTGTGGAGTTCGGCGAGCAGCCCGGCCAGCACGGCTGCCGCGTCGGCCGCCGACACCTCGCCGGCCAGCAGGGATTCCAGCATCGTCGGGCCGGTCAGGCGTTGCAGCACCAGGTCGCAGGGGGGTGTCTCCGAGTCCCGGGGGCCGAGGCGGGGGACCGGGAAGCCGTGTGCGCCGAGGTAGGACATGACCATCCACTCAGGAGTGGCGTCCATGCCGTCGCGGTAGTGGCGCAGCACCCACGTGTCGTCGAGTGCGTACACATCGGCGGATCGGCCGGAACCCAGTAGCTCACCTATTCGCATGGGGCGAACCTACGGGGATCGGCGGCGTATGTGGACCTCCCCGGCACGACCACGGAGCGGGGCGCCGTGGCGGCCGGCCGGGCCCCATAACGCGAAGTGAGGGGGTGAACGGGATCTCCTGGGGATGACGTGTACGCGGCTACCTTGGCGGCAATTCCCCCGAAGTCAAGGAGAGTTCCGTGGAGAGCTCCGTGCTCCGCAGACGTGCCCTGGCCGCGTGTACCGCCACCGTGGCCGTCGGTGCGCTCGCGCTGGCCGGCCTGACCGGCAGTGCATCCGCCGATCCGGCTTCGCAGTTCCGCACCCCCACCGCCACGGGGACCGGGCAGCTCTCGCCCGGTCTGCTGAAGGCCATGCGGCGCGATCTCGGACTGTCCGCCGACGAGGCGCGCGGCCGGATCGGCCATGAGGCCCGGGCGGCGGCCGTCGCCGCCGGGCTGAAGTACTCCCTCGGCGCGGACTTCGCCGGGGCCCGGGTGAGCGGTGACGACGCGGCCCTGACCGTGGCCACCACCGACGCCTCGGACGCCGCCCGGATCCGCGAGGCCGGTGCCAGGCCCGTCGTCGTCGAGCACAGTCAGGCCGAACTCGACTCCGCCAAGGCCGCGTTGGACCGCGTCGCGCTGCGCCGGGCCCCCGAGGGGGTGCCCGTCTGGTACGTCGACGTGGCCACCAACCGGGTCGTCGTGCAGGCCGCCCGCGCCTCGGCCGCCGATGGGTTCCTCGCCGAGGCGGGAGTGCCGCGCGATCTGGTGACGGTGCGTCGGTCGGCGGAGCGGCCCCGTACGTTCACCGATCTCCGGGGCGGTGACGCGTACTACATGAACGGCTCGGGACGCTGCTCCATAGGCTTCCCCGTCAAGCGCGGCAGCAGCCAGTCCGGCTTCGTCAGCGCCGGTCACTGCGGGACGCCCGGGGTCAGTACCAGCGGGTACAACCAGCAGGCCCAGGGCTCCTTCCAGGGCTCCACCTTCCCCGGCCGCGACTACTCCTGGGTCGCCACCAACACCGGCTGGACGCCGCGCGCCCTGGTGAACGGCTACGGCAACGGCGATGTGACGGTCACCGGGTCCACCGAGGCGCTGGAGGGGGCGTCGATCTGCCGCTCCGGCTCGACGACCGGCTGGCACTGCGGGACGGTCCAGCAGCGCAACACCAGCGTCACCTACCAGGAGGGCACGGTCTCCGGCGTCACCCGCACCAATGTGTGCGCCGAACCCGGCGACTCCGGCGGCTCGTTCATCTCGGGCAGCCAGGCGCAGGGCGTCACCTCCGGCGGCTCCGGCAACTGCTCCCAGGGCGGTACGACGTACTTCCAGCCGGTGAACCCGGCGCTCCAGGCGTACGGACTCACCCTGGTCACCAACGGCACCCCGCCCGACCCGACCGACCCGCCGACCGAACCGGGCGGCAGCTGGGCGCAGGGCACGACGTACGCGGCGGGCGATGTCGTGACGTACGGCTCCGACAGCTACCGCTGCCTCCAGCCCCACCAGGCGCAGCCCGGCTGGACGCCGCCGAATGTCCCGGCCCTCTGGCAGCGCATCTGACGGCCGCCCCGCACTCCGGCCGGTCTCCCACGAACCGGCCGGTCCGGCGGCTCCGACGGGGCCGCCGCCGATCACCGCGCCCGCCCGGCCTCAACTCCACGCCTCCCGGCCGGGCGGCGCGCACCCCCCGCTGCGCACCTCCCGCTCCTGCTCCGTGTCATGCACGTGCCCTTCCCCCACCCGAGGAATCAGCCATGACCCCAGAACCGACCGAAGGCCCGGACGGCGACCGCCGGATCAGCCGCAAGACCCTGCTCAAGGCCGCGCTCGTGGCCGGCACCGTCCCGCTGCTCGCGGGCGGCGGCGTCGCGCTGGCCCGCGACGCCGGTACCGGTGGCCGGCCGCCGGCGCCCACGCCGAACTGCGACGACGGCGACGGCCCGACCCACGAGCAGATCGAGGGGCCCTACTTCAAGCCCAACTCCCCGCTCCGCACGAGCCTGGTGACCGCAGGCACGCCCGGCGTCCCGCTGACCGTGAGCGGCTATGTCTTCGGGCGGAGCTGCAAGCCCGTCCCCGGAGCGTTGCTGGACTTCTGGCAGGCCGACACCAACGGCGCGTACGACATGAGCGGATTCGCCTTCCGCGGGCACCAGTTCACCGATCAGTCGGGGGCCTTCAGCCTGACCACGATCGTGCCGGGGCTGTACCCGGGGCGCACGCGCCACATCCATGTGAAGGTCCAGGCGCCCGGCTCGGGCATCCTGACCACCCAGCTGTACTTCCCCGACGAACCGCGCAACAACACCGACTCGATCTTCGACCCGGCGCTCCTGATGAACGTCCGGGAGATCGGCTCCGGGCGGGAGGGGACGTTCGACTTCGTCCTCGACGTCGACCAGGGGCCGACCGTTCCGCCCACCGACCCGCCGACCGACCCGCCCGGCTCCACCTGGGCGGCCGGGACGCTCTACAGCGCGGGAGACCGCGTCACGTACGGCGGCGCCACATATCGCTGTCTGCAGGCGCACTCGGCCATGGCCGGCTGGGAACCGCCGAACGTCCCCGCGCTGTGGGAACGCGGGTAGGCAGACAGCTCAGTGGGGGGGGGGGGGGGGGGTACGCCGCTGCGCGGGCGCGCTCCCGGGGATTCTTCCCGGGGGCGCGCTCCGGTCGGCGGAGTAGCCTGGAGGCGTACGGCTCCCGGTGAGCCGCTCGTGTCGGCCTGCGCATCGAAGGGGGCCGGTATCGCATGGACACCCTGGTCATGGTCGTGGTCGTCCTCGCGATGATCGCGATCGCAGCGTTCGTCATCCATCTGCTCAACGCCCGGCACCGGCATCAGCATCTGCGTCCGGCGCACTACGACCACGGGCTCGCCGGGTTCGGCGAGGGCCCCGGCACCGCACCCGGGTCCGCCCCGGGCACTACTTCGCGTCCGAATAACGCTCCACCACCGCCGTAGTGAACGGGAAACGCACCGGCGTATCACCGAAGGCGGTCCGCCCGGCCAGCTCACCGGCCGCCCGGATCGCCTCCACGACGGTCTCCGCCTCCTCCTGGGGGCAGTGCACGATCACCTCGTCGTGCTGGAAGAAGACCAGCTCCGCCCGCAGACCGGCCGAGCCGAGCGATTGGCGCAGGGCGGCCAGGAGCAGCAGCGCCCAGTCGGCCGCGCTGCCCTGCACCACGAAGTTACGGGTGAAGCGGCCCCGCGCGCGGGCGTTCGACGACGCGTAGCCGGGGGTGAACCCGCTGTCGGCGGAGGGCGGGTCGGCGCCCTCCTGAGGGATACCGGCCTCCTCGTCGGCCCCGCTCCCGACGGCGGGCGGGCTGGTCCGGCCCAGCCACGTCCGTACGAGACGTCCTTCCTCGCCCGCCTTCGCGGCATCGTCGACATAGGCCACGGCCAGCGGGAACCTCCGGCGCAGGGCGGCCAGATTCTTCAGGCCGTCGCCCGAGGTCTGGCCGTAGACGGCGCCCAGCAGTGCGATCTTGGCGTGGTCCCGGTCGCCGTGGAACGCCCGGTCCGACAGCGCCGTGTACAGATCGCCTTCGTGGCCCGCCACCTCCATCAGGCCGCGGTCGCGGGAGATCGCGGCGAGCACCCGGGGTTCCATCTGGTCGGCGTCCGCGACGACCAGCCGCCAGCCCTCGTCGGCGACGACCGCCCGCCGTATCACCTTGGGGATCTGGAGCGCCCCGCCGCCGTTGGTCGTCCAGCGGCCGCTGACCGTGCCGCCCGGCAGGTACTCGGGGCGGAAGCGACCGTCGCGCACCCAGTCCTGGAGCCAGCTCCAGCCGTGCGCCGTCCAGATCCGGTACAGCTTCTTGTACTGGACGAGGGGCTGCACCGCCGGGTGGTCCAGCTCCTCCAGCTCCCAGCGGCGGGTGGACCTCACCTTGATGCCGGCCTGCGCGAACGCCTTGATCACGTCGGCGGGGAGGTCGGGGCGGACCCGTCTGCCGAAGGCGGCGGAGACCTCGTCGGCCAGCTCGGCCAGCCTGCGGGGCTCGCCGCCGCCCGCGTAACGCTCGCCGAGCAGCTCGTCCAGGACCTGCCGGTGGACATCGGCGCGCCAGGGCAGACCGGACCTGTTCATCTCGGCGGCGACCAGCATGCCGGCCGACTCGGCGGCCGTGAGCAGCCGCATCCTGCCCGGGTGCTCGGTGGCGTCGTGCCTGCGGAGCTGGTCGGCGTACACCTGGAGCAGGTCCTCGAAGGGGAGCCGGGTGCCGGAGCGGGGCTCGAAGAGCGAGGACTGCGAGCCGGGCTCCGCTGAGCGGGCCGGGGGATCGGGGGGTACGGGGGCGCCCCGGAGGCGGGCGTGGGCGGCGGCAGCGGAACGGGGCTCACCTAGCCGGCCCTCGTGGGCGAGGAGGAGGGATTCGGCGACCTCGATGTCGTAACAACGGCCCACGGGGACGCCGGCCGCGAGCAGCCGAGGGTAGATCTCGGCGGTGGACCGCCACACCCAGCGGGTGACGTCGGGGCGGGAGCGGACCGCCTCCACCAGGTCGGGTTCGGCGACGACGGGGGCGGCGGGCAGGCCGGTGGGGTCCAGCGGGGCGAGGAGGGCGCCGCCGGTCTCCGTCATGGCCAGAGCCCACCGTTCGGTCATGTCTTCGAGTCTGGCACCCGGCACTGACATCGGGCCGCGACGCGCGCCGCCCCACCCAGGACGGGAGACGCCCGGGGACGGGAGACGGCCGGGGCGCGTCCCCCGGTCCGCAGATGCCTGGCGGGCTCTGGGGCCGGGGGACCGGAGGGCGTCAGGACTCGGACTCGCTCGTCCAGGTGCCCAGCGAGATCTCGGCGGTGATGCCGGGGCCGAAGCCGGCCATCAGACCCCGGTGGCCGTCGAGGGCCGATGCCTCGTCGAACATGCGGCCGAGGGCGTCGAGCACCACGGCGCTGGCTATGTTGCCGTACTCGGTGAGCGTGGCCCGGCTGAAGCGGAACGCCTCGGGCGGTACGTCCAGGAAGTGGCTCAGGTCGTCCAGGATGCGCGGTCCGCCCGCGTGGATGATGTAGAAGTCCATCTTGCCCGCGTTCCACTGGTTCTCCTCGGCGACCGCCTCCAGGGCCGGTGCGAGGGGCTCCATCGTGCCGGGCACCCGCTTGTCGAGCTGGAAGTGGAACCCGGTGGACCGGACCGCGTAGGAGATCCAGTCCTCGGTGGCCGGGATGACGTACGAGCCGTTGCGCTCCAGACGGACCCCGGTGCCGCCGCTGCCGCGGAGCACGACGGCGGCTATGCCGTCGCCGAACAGCCCGTTGGACAGCAGCGATCCGACACCCAGGTCGGTGGGCTGGTAACAGAGCGAGCAGAACTCGCAGGCCACGATCAGCACATTGCCGTCGGGGTACGCGGTGCAGAAGTCGTGGGCCCGGTTGACGGCCGCACCGCCCGCGGCGCAGCCGAGCTGGGCGATCGGCAGCTGCCGGGTCTCCGGCCGGAAGCCCATCTCACCGATGAGCCACGCGGTCGGCGGCGGCATCATGAAGCCGGTGCAGGAGACGTAGACGATCAAGTCGATCTGCTGCGGCTCCAGTTCGGCCTGGTCGAGCGCCTGGCGCACCACCGCCGGTACCCGGGCCTTGGTGTGTTGTTCGTAGGTGACGCTGCGGGCGTCGAAGCCCGGGTGCTGCAACACCTTGTCGATCGGCTGGATCAGATGCCGTTTCTGCACCCCGGTGTGTTCGATGAGACGAAGGACCAGGTCGATCTGCGGGTGGTCGCCGTGCAGCCGTCGAGCCAGGTCGAGGGTTTCCTCGTTGGTGATGACGTACTCGGGAACCGCAATGGCCGGCTTGCAGAGAACCGCCATGGAACTCCTCCTAAGCGGACATGGTCCAACACGGCCGGGCCCGAAGGGTTCCGGGGCTTCCCGGCCGGAGGCGGCCACCACGGTTCCGCACGCGCGGCGTTGCGCGGATGGGGATTCACTGGTGGATTCCGGCGCCGGGTCAGGTACCCCTGGAACGGGCGCGGACGGGCCGACCGTCGAAGACTGAGTTCTAGCCGTTCGTGGGCGGAAGCGGATCCGCCACGGCTTGGGTGGCCGTCGGAATCACGGTACGGCAGGCGGATCGGGGCCGCACGCCGAGCACCCGCCGGGAGCGCTGTGGCGGGTGCCGCGGAGGGCGCCGCGGAGAGCGTCGGGGGCCGGTCGGGGCCCGTGAGAGACCGGGTCGGGGCCGGGGAGAGTCCGGGTCGGGGCCGGAGAGAGTCCGGGTCGGGGACTGTGCGGGGTCGGGGAGGGGGCGGGGAGGGGACTGTGCCGGGTCGGGGAGGGGCCGGGCCCCGGTCGGCGGCCCGGAAAGTGGTCCGGGTTGCCGCCGGCCGGGGGCCGACGCATCATCGATGACGGCTGTCGGAGCGCCCGGTCACCACGTGACGGGCAGTTCGAGGGGATAGCGCCAGATCGACGTCCTGTTCCAGCGCACCTCCTCGGCCGGAGTCGCCAGTTTCAGTGCGGGGAAGCGCTTCAGCAGCGTCCCGATGGCGATCTGGAGCTCCGTGGCCGCGAGCGGGGCACCGAGGCAGTGGTGCCCGCCCCACCCGAAGGTCATGTGGGACGGTCCCTGCCGCTCCAGGTCCAGCTCGTCGGGGCGGTCGAACTTCCGGCCGTCGCGGTTGGCCGTCAGATAGGAGACGTGCACGATGTCCCCTTCCTGGATCCGTACGCCGCTCAGCTCCACGTCCTCCAGGGCGACCCGGGGGATGCCGACACCCTTGCGGAAGGGGATGAAGCGCAGCAGCTCCTCGATGGCCTGCGGGAGCATCTCGGGGCGGTCGCGGACCATGGCGAGCTCGTCGGGCCTGGTGAGCAGCGTGTAGGCGATGTTCCCGATCTCGTACGTGGTGGTGTCCTGGCCCGTGATGAGCAGGACCATGGCCATGACGGTCAGTTCCTGGTCGTTGAGGATCTCGTCCCCGTCGCGGGCGGTGGCCAGCGCGCTGATCAGGTCGTCGCCCGGGTCGGCGCGCCGCTGCGCGGTCAGCGTCTCGAAGTAGGAGCGGAGATCGGCCTTGGCGCGTACCGCGGCGGGCTTGTTCTCCACGGTGGTGTCCATCATGGTCCGGGCGTGGGCGCGTAGTTGGGCGCGGTCGGACTCCGGAATGTCGAGGACCTCGCAGATGGTGGTCAGCGGCAGCGGGGCGGCCAGGTGCTCGAACAGGTCGGCCGGGGTGCCGTGCTCCTCCATCCGGTCCAGCAGCTCGTCGACCACGTGCTGGGTGCGCACCCGCATGCGCTCCAGGTGGCGGGGGGCGAAGCCCTTGGAGATCAGGCTGCGCAGCCTGCTGCTTCCCGGCGGGTCCATCACATTGATCGCTTCGTCCTGCACGATCGGTTCGGGGGTCATGCGCGGGAAGTTCCGGCCGATGATGCCGGTACGGCTGAAGCGCCGGTCGGTGGTCACCGTACGCACGTCGTCGTAGCCGGTGACGAGCCATGCCTCGCCGTCGCCGTGCGGGAGGCGGATGCGGGAGACGGGCTCTTCGGTCATCAAGTGCCTGAGCACCGGGTCGAATTCGAGGGCCTCGGCGTAGTCGAACGGGCAGTGCCGTGCGCCGGCTACTGGTTCCATGCGGAGCTCCAGAGGGGGATCTGACGGGGGTTCACGAAATCGCGGGCCTGGACGGGACATGGGTGCCCGGTCGCCCGCGGGGCCACGCGCCGCCCCGGACCGATTGGTCCATATGCAGAACGGATCGGACGATGCCGGTCGCTGGACCGGCGCAATCCGGTCCGGCGGCCGGCGGGGGCGGGCGGTGACCGGTGGCCGGCGGGGCGGGCGGTGACCGGTGGTCCTCGGCCGGACTCAGCCGCCCGGTACGACGTTGGTGGCGTCCACCGCGCGGCGCAGCGCGCGGGCGAGCCGCACGCCGTCGTCCACCGCCCAGAAGTGGGTGAAGAACAGGCGGGGGTCCTCCGACAGGTGGTGGTTGTGCAGCTCGACGAGCTTGATCCCGCCGCGCCGCAGCGCCTTCAGCACGTGCGGGACCTCGTCGGCGAGCATGGCGCAGTCGCCGCTGAGCGCGGCCCGGCCGCCGCCGAGCGGCTGGAAGTTGAACGCGCTGGTCGAGCCCAGGCCGGGCGGCAGGATCAGATGGCCGTCCGAGACGGTCTCGCGGCGCACGAAGACGATCTTGTAGAGCCCGTCCTCGACGGAGCCCTTCGCCCCCAGCGCCGCCTCCATCCGGGCGATGTCCAGATCGACCGTGGCCGGCCGGGCCGGGGCCACCGCGGGCGGGGTGCCGGTGCGGTCGAATCCCGCGCGCAGCCCGCGGGCCAGGGCCACCGCGTCGTGGGCGTGTCCGTGGACATGGGCCCACCAGAGGTCGGGCGTCTGGGCGAGCAGGTGCTTGTGGAGCGCGGTCTGCTGGATCCCGTTCGCCTGCCATGCGTCGATCACGTGCTGGAGTTCGTCCTCGGTGACCACCACGTCGCCCATGACCATCGTGCTGCCGTCGGCGTAGCGGACGAAGGCCACGTGCGTGCCCAGTGCCAGCCCCGGGGTGACGACGACGCCGTCGGAGACCACCAGCAGATCCCGCCGGGGGAAAGCCGTGTGGTACGTCGTGCCGCGCAGCATGCTGCCACTGCGGCCGAGCGCCTTCGCGACGCCCGCCCAGTGGTCCAGCTCGGTCGGTACCGGCTTCACCAGTCTTCCGTGCCCCGGCCCGGTCGTTCCGGTGGGCAGGGCGCGGGCGGCGGCGGGGCTCGCCGCGGTCAGTACCGGCGCGAGCGCGGCGGCTGCCAGTACGCGCCGCCGTGACGTGATCACCCGTGCGTCGTCCGGGCTTTGCTGTCGGTCTCCGGTCATCGTCCGATCGCCTCCGTTGGTCGCCTTCATGGCGAGATGAAAGCATGCGAAATCATGACGAAAGAATGAAAGCGGATACTTCGTCAGCGGGTGGGGCTGGATGGACTAAACGCGCTGTCCGTCCGGGCCCGGTGAGGGCGTCCGTCCGCGGGGCAGGGCCGGCCGCCGGAAGGGGCTGAAGATCCTGGCCGGGCTCCCGGGGTCCGGCACGCGCATCTGCGGCGTCGCCGAACCGGCCGGGATCTTCGGCCCCCTCCCGCCCCGCCGTGCCACCCTGCCTACCCTGACCTCATGGAACCGGTGATCGACCAGGCATTCGCGGCAGCCCTCTACTCGGACGGCGACGCCGGTCTCGACGCCGGCGCCTCCCTGCTCGCCGCCGACCCGACGGCCGACGCGGAACTGTTCCGGCGCGGCGAGGAGTTCGTCCGCCGGGCCTGGGAGCGCGGCTGGCAGCCCGCCGATGTCGTACGCCTGGTCCGCCGCGACCTCGACGAGACGGCGGCCGGACTCGCCGCCGGGCTGATCGTCCCGGAGACCGCGCGGTACGAGCGGCTGCCGCCCCGCTGGCAGGGCCAGCTCGACGGGCTGCCCGCCGCACCGCCCCGCAACCGGCCGGACCGCTTCTCCTACGCCTCCGCCGTCCTCGGCCTGTACCGGCTGCTGCTCCGGCTCCCCGCGATCGAGCCGGTCGGGCCGCCGCCCGGCGCCTCCCCGCACGGGCTCCACCTGCCGCCGGCGCACGACGAGCCCCGGATGCTGACCCGGATCCGCGCCCTGCTCGCCAAGGCGGAGGCGACCGGCTTCCCCGAGGAGGCGGAGGCCCTCACCACCAAGGCGCAGGAGCTGATGGCCCGGCACTCCATCGACGAGGCCCTGCTCGCCGCCCGTACGCACAGCAAGGAGGCGCCGGGGGCGTGCCGGATCGGGGTGGACGCGCCGTACGAGACGGCGAAGGCGATCCTGCTCGACGCGGTCGCCGCCGCGAACCGCTGCCGCGCGGTGTGGAACAGCGACCTCGGCTTCTCCACGGTGGTCGGCTTCGAGCCGGACCTGGACGCCGTGGAACTGCTGCACACCTCCCTGCTGGTCCAGGGCACGGTGGCGATGACGAAGGCGGAGGCGGGCCAGCGGGCCGGCGGACGCAAGCGGACCAAGACGTTCCGGCAGTCGTTCCTGATGGCGTACGCCCAGCGGCTGGGCAGCAGGCTCGCCGCCGACACCGCCCGCGTCACCGCCGCCGCCGAGGCCGGTACCGGATCCGCGGCCGGACCGGCGGGGCCCGGCGGCCCCGGTCTGCTGCCGGTCCTCGCCGCCCGGGACATGGCCGTCACGGACACCGCCGAGCGGATGTTCCCCGAGACCACGACCACCCGGGTCCGGGGCGCCACCGACCTGGACGGATGGACCCACGGCACGGCGGCGGCGGACCGGGCCCGGATGGGCGGGAACGGTCCGGAGCTCCGAGGCGGCCGGGGCAAGCGCTGAGAAGCACGGGATGCCCCTTGCGCGGTGAGCGCCGAGAAGCACGGGATGCCCCTTGCGCGGTGAGCGCCGAGAAGCACGGGATGCCCCTTGCACGGCGGGCACCGAGAAGCATGGGACGCCCCCTGCGCGGCGACCGCCGAGGGAGCGCCCGGCGGACCCCGGTCGTGCCCCCACCCCCCCACGGCAACTCGGGCCAATCGGCAATTGCCGCACTCCCGGCAACTCGGGCCAATCGGTAATTCCGGTTAGGCTCTCGGCATGAGCTGGCTCCGGGCGCTGAAGGAGACCGCCCGCTCGGGCCTGTCGATCGAGCGGCGCCGTCTCGAACCGCTCATCGCGATCCGGGGCGCGGCCGGTCTCGCCCTCGTCATCGGGGTCAGCCTCGCGTTCTTCGGCCCGGTGGTCGCCGCGAGCTCCGCGTTCGGCGCGTTCCAGGCGGCCATCGCCACCTTCCAGCGCAGTTGGCGCCCCCGGCCCGTACTCGCCCTGGTCTCCGGGGCGAGCCTCGCCGTGTCGACGTTCCTCGGCTACCTCACCGGCTCCCGGCTGCCGCTGTTCCTCGCCCTGCTGGTGCTCTGGACGTTCATCGCGGGACTGGCCTGGGCGGCGGGCCCGACCGCCGGCATCATCGCGGCGTCCAACGTGGCGATCATGCTGGTCACGGTCACCCTGCCCACCTCCGTCGCCAACTCGGCCGTGCACGCCATGATGATCCTGTTCGGCGGAATCGTGCAGGCGGCGCTGATCGTCCTGTTCCCGGTACGCAGATGGGGCGCCCAGCGTGACGCCCTCGCCGACGCGCTGGCCGCCGAGGCCGACTACGCCCGGCGGCTGCGCCACGACCCGCTCGCCCCCTTCGACCCGGTGCCGCTGATGACGGCCCGCAGCGCGGCCGCGGTCACCCCGCGCCAGGCCCGCCGGCGGCCGCCCGAGCTGCGCGGCTCCCGAGGGGTCGCGGAACGGATCAGGCCCGTGCTCGCCTCGCTCGCCGACCCGTCCCTGGGGGTGCCGGACGAGGGGCCGGAGCGGGAACGGGTCCGTGAGCTGCTCGCCGCCGCCGGATCGGTGCTCGACTCGGCGGCCCGCGCGATCCGGCACGGCGACCCGGTCGAGCTGACCCCGTCCGCCGTCGCCGCGCTGAAGACACCGGACACCGGAACGTTGCTCACCGGCCCGCCGCTCCGCGCCGCCGACCGGCTCGGCGCACTGCTCTCCGACGTCATCGAGACGGCCGAGGGCGAGGGGACGAAGGAGCAGGACGCCAAGGCCGAGGAGGCCGCCGAGGCCATCAAGATCCCCTCGGACGGGACGCCCCCCGCCCCGCACCGCCGCCGTCCCACCCTGCTCCGGCTGGTCCCCGTCGTCGTGCAGGCGATGCGCGCGCAGCTGCGCCCGGGGTCACCGATCCTGCGGCACGCCGTCCGGGTGTCCGTCGTCGCGGCCGTCGGCTATCTCATCGGCACCGCGCTGCCGTTCGGCCACGGCTACTGGGCGCCGATGGCCGCCGTCATGGTGATGCGGCCGGAGTTCTCCCAGACCTACGGGCGGTCCGTGGCCCGGTTCGGCGGCACGATCGTCGGCGTCTCGCTCGCCACCGCGATCGTCCAGACCGCCCATCCCGGGGTGACCACGGCCGCGGTGCTCTCCGTGCTCTGCGCCCTGCTGATGTACCTGCTGATGGGCACGGGGTACGTGGTCGGCCAGGCCTGCGTCTCGGCGTACGTCGTCTTCCTGCTCGGGATGGCGGGCGACGACTGGTCGCAGACCGTGCTCGAACGGGTCGTCCTCACCCTGGCCGGCGGCCTGCTCGCGATGATCTCGTACGCCCTCTACCCGGCCTGGGAGACCCCGAGGCTGCGCGGCAGGCTCGGGGACTGGCTGAAGGCGGACGGGCGGTACGCCGCCTCGGTCGTCGACCAGTACGCCGAACCGGCCGCGCGCGGCCACGACGACGTGCGTTCCGCGCTGCTCGACACCCGTGAGGCCCGGGTCGCCTGGCAGGAGGCGCTGGCCACCGCCCAGCACGAACCGGTCCGCAACCGGGGCCTGTCCCGTGCCGCCGCCGACGACACCCAGCACGCGCTGGCCCAGCTGGGCCGGGCCGCGATGCTCCTGGAGGCCCATCTGCCGGGCGGCGGCGCCACCCCCGTACCGGACGCGGCGCGCCTGGCCGGGGCGCTGCGCCGGGCCACCGAGCAGGGGGCGAAGTCGGTGCGGGAGCGGAAGGTGCCGGACTGGGCCGAGGTGCGCGAGGCGCTGGCGGAGTGGGACGCGCGGCAGCTCGCGGACGAGGGGAAGGCGGACCCCTTCGTACGGGAAGGGGCCCACCTGCTCCTCGAAGCCCTGGAGGATTTCTCCCGGGGGCTGGACGGAAAGCCGAAGAACGCTCCGAATGCGGCTCCGGCTCCGAAGACCGCTCCGAAGACGGATCCGGAGCCGAAGCCGACGAACCCGCCTTCGGATCAAAAGGATTGAGAAGACCGGGCGGCAGCCGTCAGGGAGCCGTGGTCGGCAGGTCGGCCAGGTCCGGCAGGCCGGACGGCAGGGCGCCCGGGTCGGTCTTGGCCAGGGTGTCCTCGACCCCGCCGGCCCAGGAGACCACGACGGTCTTGCCGTCGTTGGACTCGACGGTTCCCGCGGTGCGGTCGGCGGCGCCGTCGACGCACTTCAGCGTGAGCGTCACCTTGTCCGCGTCCTGCACGGTGCCCGTGCAGGCGTGCTGTTCGGTGACGAGCACGGCCTTGCCCGACGCCACCGACAGGACGACCGCCTTGCCGTCGGTCTTCCCGGCCCAACCGCCTTCCAGCGCCGCCGCGTTCGTCCCGGACCCGCTGTCGTCGCCGGACGACCCGCCGGACGTCCCGCCGGGCTGATCCGAGGCGGTGGAGCCGCTCGGGGCGTCGCTCTTCTCGCTGTCGCTGCCGCAGCCGGTCAGTGCCGCGGCGGAGAGGATTCCGGCGGCGATCACCACGCCGGTCCGTACGAGCCTGTGCATCTGTAATTCCCCCTTGTTGACGAAAGACCGAGCCAAGTTATCAGCGGGTTCCGCCGGGATGGAGAGCTCGACCCGGGGTAGACGCAGCCGAAACGGCGTCCGCTGCGTCTATCCATACGGAGTAAAGCTGTAATCGCGGGAACACCCCGCGTGCACGTGCATCCGCGCATGCATCTGCGCATGCAGGTACATTTGAACAGAGCTATGATCCGAGACAGTTGACACTTGCACCTTGCAACTCGGGGAGCGTCCTGTGCACCACGTGTACAACGGCATGGCGGCCACAGAGCTTCGCGGAGTCGTCTGGCAGAAGAGCAGACACAGCAACTCCCAGGGTTCCTGCGTGGAGTTCGCGAAACTGCCCGACGGAGATGTGGCGATGCGGAATTCGCGCCACCCCGACGGGCCGGCGCTGGTCTATACGCCGGCCGAGATAGAGGCGTTGCTGCTCGGCGTGAAGGACGGGGAGTTCGACCACCTCATAGCGGGCGGCTGAGCGCTCCCCGCGGGCCGGTGTCCGGCCCGGACCGCCGGCCGCTCGTCGCGGCCGGGCGGATCAGACGCCGTCGGAGAGCCGGAACAGCGCCCAGACCACCTTGCCGCGCGACGACGCCGGGGCGTTCGGGCCCTCCGTCTCCGGCGAGGGGTGCCAGCCCCACGAGTCGCTGAAGGACTCCACGAGGAAGAGGCCGCGGCCGGATTCCGCGCAGTCCGGCGCCTCGGAGGCGACCGGGCTCTCCTGGCTGGGGTCGCGCACCGCGCACACCAGCCGTGAGCTCCAGCGCATCAAGTGCAGCCGTACCGGCGGGTCCTGGGACTCCGGCGCGGTGCTGTCCGAGGGCAGGGCGTGCCGCAGGGCGTTGGTGACGAGTTCGGAGACCACCAGCGCGACGTCGTCGAACCGGTCGGCGAGCCCCCATCCGTTCAGCGTCGTCCGGGTGAACCGCCTCGCCCCGCCCACGGCTTCGTAGCGGGCGGGCAGTGTGCAGGTGGCCGATCCGGAGACGCCTGAGGGATCGATGGGGGGAAGCCCCTGCCGTAACGGCTCGAGCATCGTCGATCCATTCGTCCCCATGCGAGGCACTCCCGGGATTCGCGGCTGTATCAGAACTGCGGGGGGTACAGCGGCACAACACGAACGAGCACGCAGGTGCGCGAGCCCCATGGTTCCCAATGCGTAGGGCAGATGCAAGGGCAGATGCACGTGCACGCGCCTGACCTGTCCGAACCCGTGCCGGTTCTTGGTCATTTCTCCCTGCGCGTATTTTCACAGCTTTCTGGAAGGCTTCTCATTTCCGTAATCGAATGAGTACGGGCTGAAGCGTTTTGGTGGCAGAATCCGGCACTTGGGGTTCAGGGGGGAGCCCCGATGCCAGGGAAGCGATGGGGAGGACCGGGCCAGTGGCGGCAGGCGAGTCGAGTGGATCTGTGGTGCGGCGCATCCTGCTGGGCTCGCAGCTCAGGCGGCTGCGCGACTCGCGCGGCATCACCCGTGAGGCGGCCGGCTACTCCATCCGGGCCTCCGAATCGAAGATCAGCCGCATGGAGTTGGGACGGGTGAGCTTCAAGGCAAGGGACGTCGAGGATCTGCTCACGCTCTACGGAGTCACGGACGAGGCGGAGCGCGACGCCCTGCTCGGTCTGGCGCGTGAGGCCAATGTGGCGGGCTGGTGGCACAGTTACGGCGATGTGCTGCCGGGCTGGTTCCAGACGTACATCGGACTGGAGGGAGCGGCATCGCTCATCCGGGTGTACGAAGTCCAGTTCGTGCACGGCCTGTTGCAGACCGAGGCGTACGCACACGCGGTCGTCACCCGGGGCATGGGTGCCGCGCCCGCCGTCGAGATCGACCGCCGGGTGGCACTGCGGCTGGAGCGTCAGAAGGCCCTCGTCTCCGAACGCGCACCCCATCTCCACGCCGTACTGGACGAGGCGGCGCTGCGCCGGCCGTACGGCGATCGTGAAGTGATGCGCGGGCAATTGCGGCATCTGATCGAAATGTCGGAACAGCCCAACGTCACTCTCCAGGTCATGCCCTTCAGTTTCGGCGGGCATGCCGGCGAGAGCGGTTCTTTTACGATGCTGCGATTCCCGGAATCCGATCTGTCGGACATTGTCTATTTGGAGCAGCTGACAAGTGCGCTCTATCTGGACAAGGCCGAAGAAGTCGCTCAGTACGAAAAGGCCATGGTGCGACTCCACGAGGACAGCCCCGGGCCCGAGGAGAGCCGCGATCTGCTGCGTGGTCTACTCCAACTCACCTGATTCGTCAGTACGATGACGGTTCGACGGGAGTTGCACCTGAGTCAAGGGATCGGCATGTCCTTCTTCTACGAGCTGGCCGACCAATACATCGACGGTGAGTGGCGGACCGGAACCGGCTCGTGGGACATCATCGATTTCAACCCCTTCAACGGGGAGAAACTCGCCGCGATCACCATTGCCACCGCGCAGGAGGTCGACCTGGCCTACCGCGCCGCCGAGCGCGCCCAGCGCACCTGGGCCACCACCGGACCGTACGAGCGCCGCGAAATCCTGGAACGCGCACTGCGTATCACCGGGGAACTGCGCGACGGCATCGTCGAAGCGATCATCGATGAACTCGGCGGCACCCGCGTCAAGGCGGAGTACGAGGTCCGGGTCGCCGAGGAATTCCTGCGCGACGCGATCCGGCAGGCGCTGCGTCCGCCCGGCAGGCTGCTGCCCGCCCTGGCGGACGGCAAGGAGAATCGCCTCTACCGGCTGCCCGTCGGTGTCGTCGGTGTGATCAGCCCGTTCAACTTCCCTTTCCTGGTGGCGATGAAATCCGTCGCACCCGCCCTCGCGCTCGGCAACGCGGTAGTCGTCAAGCCCAACCAGAACGCCCCGATCGTCGGCGGCACCCTGATCGCGAAGATCTTCGCGGACGCCGGACTGCCCGCGGGACTGCTCAACGTCGTGATCACCGATGTCGCGGAGATCGGCGACGCGTTCATCGAGCACCCCGTGCCCAAGGTGATCTCGTTCGCCGGCTCGGACCGGGTCGGCCGCCATGTCGGCGCGGTCGCGGCCGGGCACTTCAAGCGGACGATCCTCGAACTCAGCGGCAACAGCGCCCTGGTGGTGCTGGAGGACGCGGACATCGACTACGCGGTCGACGCCGCCGTGCACAGCCGCTTCGTCTACCAGGGGCAGGTCTGCATGGCCGCCAACCGGATCCTGGTGGACCGCCGTGTCGAGCGGGAGTTCACCGAGAAGTTCACCGCCGCGGTCGCCGCGCTGAAGACCGGTGACCCGCGCGAACCGGAGACCCGGATCGGCCCGGTCATCAACACCTTCCAGGCCGACGCCCTGACCGCACTGGTCGACCAGGCGATCGCCGAGGGGGCCACCGCACTCGTCCGGGGCCGGACCCGCGGCAACCTCGTGGAGCCGACAGTGCTCGCCGGGCTCCCCGACGGCTCACCGCTGCTGTCCCAGGAGATATTCGGCCCGGTGGCGCTGCTGCTGACATTCGACGGCGAAGACGAGGCCGTACGCATCGCCAACGACACCCCGTACGGGCTGAGCGGCGCCGTGCACACCGGCAGCACCGAACGCGGGGTGCGGTTCGCGCGGCGGATCGTCAGCGGGATGTTCCATGTCAACGACTCGACCGTGCAGGACGATCCGCTGGTGGCGTTCGGCGGCGAGAAGTCCTCCGGGCTCGGCCGGCTGAACGGCGAGGCGACCGTCGAGGCCTTCACCACCCAGCGATGGATCTCGATCCAGCACGGCCGAAGCGAATTCCCGTTCTGATTCTCGAGTTGAGGACAGAGGCTGACCGCAAGGGTCCGTAGTTTGGTCGGTGTCAGAAAGAACCGGCACGGATCATCAAGGCGGACACCATGGTCACCCACGTTCCCTCGGAAGCCCCCGGCGACGAGCGCGGCATGTTCCTTTCCTTCATCGAGGCCCAGCGCGGCGCGATCCGGCGCTCCCTGATCGGGCTGACCGAGGAGCAGGCGGCGAGCCGGCCCAGCGCCAGTGAGCTCTCCCTCTCCGGACTGGCCAAGCATGTCGCCGAGGTCGAGCTGAACTGGCTGCGGATGGCCCAGCAGCAGCTGAACGAGCTCGTCCGGAACGAGACCACCTGGGCGGACGGCTTCCGGCTCGTCGGCGACGAGACGGTGGAGCAGGTGCTGAAGTTCTGGGACGGCGTCGTGGCCGAGGAGGAGGAGTTCATCCGCTCGGTGCCCAGTCTGGACGACACCTTCCCGCTGCCGGAGGCGCCCTGGTTCCCGAAGGACGGGCGGGTCTCGATGCGCTGGCTGCTGGCCCACCTCGTCGAGGAGATCGCCCGGCACGCCGGGCACGCCGACATCATCCGGGAGTCCCTGGACGGCCGGACCGCGTTCGAGCTGGTCGCCGAGGCGAAGGGCTACTCTAATCAAAGTTGAGTAGAAGAGGTGCGTGAGATGTCCGCGATCCGGCTCCTGGTCCTCTGCGCCGTGCGTCAGCACGGCCGGGCACACGGCTATCAGGTCCGCAACGACCTGGAGTACTGGGGCGCGCACGAGTGGTCCAACGCCAAGCCCGGGTCGGTCTATCACGCACTGAAGCAGATGGCGAAGCAGGGACTGCTGCTCGCCCACGAGACCGCCCCGAGCACGGCGGGCGGCCCGCCCCGTACCGAGTACGAGATCACCGGGCGGGGTGACGAGGAGTACTTCACGCTGCTGCGCGCGGCGCTGACCTCGTACGACCAGAAGCCGGACCTGCTCTCGGCGGCCCTCGGCGGGATCGTCGACCTGGAGCGGGCCGAGGCGGTCGCGCTGCTCAAGGAGCGGGTCGCCGGTCTCGCGGCCTGGCGGGCCACGGTCACGGAGTACTACACGCCGGAGGCCGGGCCCGAGTCGATCGGCCACATCGGCGAGATCATGAACATGTGGGTCCACTCGGCGGACGCCGGGGCCGAGTGGACGCGCGGGCTGATCGCCCGCATCGAGGGCGGGGCGTACACCTTCGCGGGGGAGGGCGAGCCCTTCGTCGGGGTGCTCGCCGAGGGGCAGGAGAATCCCTACGCGAAGGAGCGCTGACCCCGCTCGGCGGCGGACCGGCTGGGAGGACGTCCCGGTGGCGGAAGGACGTCTCAGTGGTGGAAGGACGTCGCCGTCTGCCGGTCGCGGCTCATCGGGTGCGGCTGGCGGCGCAGGTCGGTGAGGACCACCTTGATGTCCTCCAGCAGCAGCTCGGCGAGGTCCGACGAGAAACCGTTGCGGCACACCACCCGCAGCACCGCCAGGTCCTGCCGGTTGGCCGGGAAGGTGTACGCGGGCACCAGCCAGCCCTGCTCGCGCAGCCGCCGCGACACGTCGAAGACGTCGTACGCCTCCACCCCCGGCGCGGTCGTCACCGCGAAGACGGGCAGCTGGTCGCCCCGGGTGAGGAGGCGGAAGTCGCCGATCGCCTCGATCCGTTCCGCGAGCCCGCGCGCCACGTCCCGGGACGCCTGCTGGACGGCCCGGTAACCATCCCGGCCCAGTCGCAGGAAGGTGTAGTACTGCGCGACCACCTGCGCGCCGGGCCGGGAGAAGTTCAGCGCGAAGGTCGGCATGTCGCCGCCCAGGTAGTTGACCCGGAACACCAGCTCCTCGGGCAGCTCTGCGGGTGAGCGCCACAGCACCCAGCCGACGCCCGGGTAGACCAGGCCGTACTTGTGCCCGGAGGTGTTGATGGAGGAGACCCTCGGCAGCCGGAAGTCCCACACCAGGTCCTCGTCCAGGAACGGCGCCACCATCGCCCCGGAGGCCCCGTCCACGTGTACGGGGATGTCGAGGCCGGTGCGCTCCTGGAGGGCGTCCAGCGCCGCGCACAGCTCCGCGATCGGCTCGTAGGAACCGTCGAAGGTGGAGCCGAGGATGCCGACGACGCCGATGGTGTTCTCGTCGCAGAGGTCGGCCGCGGCCTGCGGGTCGAGATGGAAGCGGTCGCCCTCCATCGGGACCAGCCGCGGCTCGACCTCCCAGAAGTTGCAGAACTTGTCCCAGCAGACCTGCACATTGATGCCCATGACCAGGTTCGGCCGGGCGGCCGCCGGATAGCGGTCGGCGTTCCTGGTCGCCCAGCGGCGCTTCAGCGCCATTCCGGCGAGCATGCAGGCCTCGCTGGAGCCGGTCGTCGAACAGCCCACGACGGCCGAGGGGTCGGGGGCGTTCCAGAGGTCGGCGAGCATCGCCACACAGCGCCGCTCCAGCTCGGCGGTGCGCGGGTACTCGTCCTTGTCGATCATGTTCTTGTCGCGGCACTCGGCCATCAGCACCCCGGCCTGGGGCTCCATCCAGGTGGTGACGAAGGTGGCGAGGTTGAGCCGTGAGTTGCCGTCGAGCATCAGCTCGTCGTGGACCAGGCCGTACGCGGTCGACGGCGGCATCGGCCCGTCGGGCAGCTTGTGCCGGGGCGGCGCCGACTCCATGCCCGCGGCCGGGTCGGCCTCCCCGTAGAACGGGTTGAGGGCGAGTCGGCGGCGGGCGTCGGACGGTTCCGTGGTCTGGGGCGACCCCTTGTGGAGAGGCATCGGGGGCGGTCCTTTCAGCTCTCGGCGGTGAGGCCGTCCTTGATGGCCCGGGTGAACTTCGCAAACCCGAATGAATCGATCCGGATGCGACGATACGGAAGAGACGGGCGTTCAGCGCGTCGGGAGGCGGCGCCCGGTCCGGGAGGGGTCCGGGCTCACTTCAGCGGCGTACCGTCCTCGTGCAGCTGCATCTGCGGCCGCCCGGTCACCAGCAGCCAGACGGGCAGCGACGCGACGCACAGCATCGGCAGCACGGCCGCGTCGCTCACCAGCACCGCCGCGGTGAACAGGCTCAGCCAGCCCTGCCGGGTGATGGCCAGCAGCATCCCCAGCACCCCGCAGGTCACCGCCAGTGCCACCGGCACCGAGGCGACCAGGGCGTGGGCGCAGAGCCCCAGCGCGACGCCCACGAAGACGGCGGGGAAGATCCGCCCGCCCCGGAAGCCGCAGCTCGCCGCGATCACCAGCGCGGCCGTCTTCACCACGGCCATGACCGCGAACTGCCCGGCCGGCCATCCGCTCGGGTCGGCGGCCAGCTCCTTCACCTCGTCGAGCCCCTTGAACAGGGTGAGATGGCCGCCCAGCGCGCCCAGCAGTCCGAGCAGCAGCCCGCCGGCCGTCAGCGCCAGGACCGGGTGCTTCAGGGCCCGGAAGAACCGGTGCGCGTACGGGAGCGCGTACACGGCCAGCATGCCGAGCACCGCCCCCGCCAGGGCGATCACGACGGCGGAGAGCAGGTCGCCCCAGTGCGGGCCGTCGTAGGCCGGCAGTGCCAGGTCGAAGCTGGGGTGGGCCAGCAGCGTCATGGTGAGCGCACCCGCGGTGCCCGCCGCGAGCGGGCCGAAGAGGCGGTCCCAGAGCGCGCCCGGTCCGGCGCGCTCCGTGAGGGTCTCGGTGAGGATCAGTGCGGCGCCGACCGGGGTGCCGAAGAGCGCCCCAATGGTGCCGGCCGCGGCGAGCGAGAGCCAGAGCTCCATCGGAGTGCCGGGCACGAAACGGCGGCCGAGCCAGAAGGCCAGCGCGATGTTGGCGGCCGTGATCGGATTCTCCGGGCCGAGGCTGACCCCGCCCGCCAGGGTCACGGCCGTGACCAGCAGCAGCCCCGGGACCACGCCCGGCGGCAGCGGCGGATCGACCAGCCCGGTGGTCGCCGGATCGGGGCCCGCGTGACCGGGCACCACCCGGACGAGCAGCCCGACCGCCAGCCCGCTCACGGTGAGCATCACGATCATCCAGAGCGTGGAGTAGCGGCCGACGGAGAGCGCGTCGGGGAGCGTCTCCCAGAGCACGTCCTGAAGCCTCTCCGCGAGCAGGCTGACGCCGAGCAGGACGAGGGCGGAGAGGACCCCGACGGCCAGTGCGGGCACGATGACGGGCAGCAGCCGCCGTACGGGGGTGGACTCGGGCACGGGTCCGGCGGGCACGGAGGAATCGATGGCCATCGGCTCACCATAACGATACAAAAGGCACATAACCGCCCTAATGGCGCCGGGGTGACGGCATTTCGGGCTTGCACCTCACGTCACGTCAGGGCTCAGGCTCGCTACGTACCCGATCGGAGAAGGGAGCGGGGAAGCCATGGAGTACCCCGTGGGACAGGTCGCCGGATTCGCCGGAGTCACGGTGCGCACCCTGCACCACTACGACGGAATCGGACTGCTCTCGCCCAGCGGGCGCAGCCGGGCCGGGCACCGCCGTTACGACGACGGCGACCTCGACCGGCTCCAGCAGATCCTGTTCTACCGGGAACTCGGCTTCCCGCTCGACGAGATCGCGGTACTGCTCGACGATCCGGGAGCGGACCCGCAGGAGCACCTGCGGCGACAGCACCGGCTGCTCTCCGACCGGATCGCCGAACTGCGAAGAATGGCCGCCGCCGTCGAAACAGCCATGGAGGCACGGAAGATGGGCATCAACCTCACGCCCGAGGAGAAGTTCGAGGTCTTCGGGGGCAAGGACCCCGAGGAGCACGCCGAGGAGGCGGAACGCCGCTGGGGCGGCACCGACGCCCACGCCGAGTCGCAGCGCCGGGCCGCCGGGTACACCAAGGACGACTGGAAGCGGATGCAGGCGGAGGTCGCCGAGTGGGGCGCCGCCTACGACGCGCTGATGGAGGCCGGGGAGCCGGCCACCGGTGAGCGGGCGATGGACCTGGCCGAGGCCCACCGGCTGCACATCGGCAAGTGGTTCTACGAGTGCACCACCGAGATCCACCAGGGGCTCGCCGGGATGTACGTGTCCGACCCGGGTTTCCGCGCGTTCTACGAGTCGATGCGGCCGGGCCTGGCCGAGCACCTGCGGGACGCGATCGACGCCAACGCACGGCGCCTGGCGTGACCGCCGCGGGGTGGGGGCGCCCCCACCCCCCCGCCCCCCCCCTCACCTCCTGCTGATCACGACCGCCGTTCCGTACGCGCCCACCA